>CALECT010000188.1 GCA_937949725.1 uncultured Pseudanabaenaceae cyanobacterium | reverse complement strand
AGGATGGCGCGGATCCCCCCTTCCCGTTCGTCTTGGCTAACGACTTCGGCTTTTGCCCCGCAGGACTCGCTCAGGATTTGGCTGAGCAGGGCATCGCTAATGTGGCTGAGGTCATCGAGGCGAGGGCTGGCTTCCAAAGCTTCGAATAGGGGCTTGGACCAGATGATGCCGTACTTGATCACCTCGGCCATGCCAGCGCGGAATTCTCGGGGAGCGAGGGTTTTGAGAGTGGCGGGGTCAATAAAGACCAGCTTGGGCTGATAGAACGCGCCAATGAGATTTTTGCCGCCGGGGTGGTTGACGCCGGTCTTGCCACCGATGGAAGCATCGACCATGGCTAGGACAGTGGTGGGGACTTGAATAAAGTTAATGCCGCGCAACCAGGAAGAGGCCGCAAAGCCGGTCATGTCGCCCACGACACCACCGCCTAGGGCCACCATCGTGGAAGAGCGTTCGAGGCGATGGGCGATCGCACTGTCGTAAATAGCTTGAATGGAGCCCAGGTGCTTATGCTCCTCTCCTGCGGGAATAAGGTGCTGGGCAACGTCAAAACCGGCTGCGGTGAGGGAGGCGAGGGTGCGATCGCCGTAATGCTCAAAAATCTCAGCGTTGGAAACCAGCAGCACCTTCTTGCCTAAGGGCTTAGACAGACCAGGTCCAGCATTGCCCGTCATCCAGGCTCCCAACTGGTCCAAGCCACCGGGCTGAATCGCGATGTTGTAGGACTGCTGGGGGAGTTGAACGGGAATCGTGCTCTGCATGGCCTGGAAGAGGATGGGGCGAAGAAGTCTTGAGTCCTATCCTATAGTGCTGGTCCCATCACTTCGTCAGGTTCATGACTTGCCCCAGCCTAGAATGGCGGCTCACTAGATATCGCTTCGGTCCTGACCTGCAAAATCAAGGCTGTATATCACTGGGTGAGAGCCAACTACCGTGATTAACCCACTCCCTTGGTTAATCAACAGTTAGTTACACATCTCGTCCAAAAACCTGCGTAGTGTCACAGAATTGAGATTATTGAACTCACTACGGGTAGTGTGCGCCTCTATGTGATAACACTGTATGTAGCGTATCTGAAAACACTTCTGCAGAGATAAAGGCAATGCAACTCGAGACCCGTCCTACCGCCGCTTCTTCCTACGCTAGAAGCCTCATCTCTAGAGGTTGTCCCCAGACTTTGGCTGTTCTTGTGGGGGAAATTCTCGCCAGGACAGACAACGCCATGGACTACAGCCCAGCGGAGAAAGTATTAATTGAACGTGCCTATGCTCACTTGAGCAGGTGAATACTGGAATGGGACTAGGACAATTGCTTGGACCGTAGGATTTCCCGATACTCGTACAGCATCTCCCAGGAAAGTCGAGCTGTATATTTCATGGGCCGCAGATCTTTGCCTTGCTCAATGACTTGGAGCTGAGCCATGACAGTTTCAATTGCTCGGGCAATTTCTTTGAGTTCTTCGGGCTTGAGTGGGGTGGTGGTAGACATGCTAAGACTCTTCGAGTTTGATAGACCGCTGGTCAAATCCCCTAGCCATTGGAGGGGCATGTTGATGGCCTGTCAGCCTTTGTTTGGACCGGCAATGATCGACCTAGCCACCCTCCTACCCACTGAGGTGGTGGCTATTTCAAATGCATCGAGCCTGAGTGAGATTACCCATAGACTCCCATGAACTCTCTCTTTTTATTCACAAAAAATAATTAAATTTACTTAGATTCGACGATTGCTCTGGGCGAGTGACTTATCGCGTGGCTTCCCTGGTTCCATGCTTTATCTCGGGACGGAGGCGCGATGATCCCATTCCAGCTGAGCCAGAATCAATAAGCAGCCTGCGATCGCCCCGCCAGTAATGCCAAACAGCCAACCTGGCAGCATCCACACTAGGCCGATGGCGAGTAGATGAACCAGGACCACTCCGCCCAATGCTCGGGAGCCCATGCCAATCGCTGTGATTCCGTAGCCCAGGGCACAGAGCCCCAGCCACAAGGGGCATAGACTAAGCAAAATTGGGCCGACGCTTAAGTAAACGCCATAGTCAGTCAACCCCAAGCCCACCAACGTGATTGCAACCCAGAGATAAACAACCCAACGGATATTCAAGGCCACGGCCCAGGGCCAAGCGCGGATGCTGGTTGCGACGAGAACGCTCAAGCTCAGGGCAGACCAGACTCTAGCCTGGTGGTGCCAGTCAAAGGCATGGAACTGAGCCGTAAAGAAAATGATGGCCGTGGCGATCGCCCACAGCATCAGGGCTTGATCAAGACGGGTGTAATACAGGCTGGAATACCCACCCGTTTCGGGCGGTTTCCCCAGGTATAAAACGCCTTCCCGTTCATCCATGCCCAGGTTGTCGCGTTTTACCTGGAACGCTGGCACAGTTCGCTCAGATTGCGCATTAAGGCCCACTCAACGATCTCCCATTATGTTTGAGTTCGGTGCCTTGCTTGGCTACTCATCCTATGAGGGGCAGCCGTGGTTTATCAGTATAGGGCGGATAACTAGATGAGGGAACGTGAATTTTCAGGCTGCAACGGGCCGAACGGATCTAAAACTCGCTCTCGCCCAAAACGTGACTTTTTCTATGACTGGGAGTGGAGATAAGCAGTCAGAATAACGACTTTGCGTTCAATTCCCCTTCCTCCAAAACTGGGGGCAAGGGGTGAGGAGATGGGGAGCAGATTTTTCGACCTCAGGTTGGGACAAAAGCTTAGGGCTGGTGCTCTGGCTGTGAAAATCTACTGATGAAGTGGACTTCTCATCACTTGGGATGAGGGTTAAAAGCAGTGTTGTCAAAACCGACCTGGGGGGCTTCCCCCCTTCTTATGGCAGGATATGAGGGCAAAATTTTTCTGCTACTTCCATTGATGGAAGAATTCTGCAAGACAATAATAATCCGTGAATTTGCGGAAAGGCTGTGTAGTTGCTCAAGACTGTGGCGTTCTCGACGCGCAAGACTCGGATGCTGTGGATGCATCTCATTGTGGATTTGCCCAAGAAAACATGTCCAATTCCCATCCTGAATCATTGCCCAGCACAGAGCTGACCCCCACAGTGGGAAGCCCACCCGCAAAGGGCTTGCCTGCCTACGGAGGTGGGCTGCTCGGTTCTGGTTTAATTCCCGTGGGCGCTGTCCTGGGCGATCGCTATCGGGTGGTGCGCTTGCTCGGGCAGGGAGGCTTTGGTCGGACATACCTAGCGGAGGATTTACAACGCTTCAACGAATCCTGCGTACTCAAAGAATTTGCCCCCCAGGTCCATGGGGAGGAAAACTTGGCTAAGGCCCAGAA
>CALECT010000187.1 GCA_937949725.1 uncultured Pseudanabaenaceae cyanobacterium | reverse complement strand
GTGATTAAGGAGAATATTCAACTCGTTGGTCTAGAGGGAGCGGAGCGCAAGCATCCCCATGAGCTGTCTGGGGGCATGCGCCAACGGGTGGGCATTGCTCGCGCCCTGGCCATCAATCCTCAAATCCTGTTGATGGATGAGCCCTTTGGCGCTTTGGATGCCCTGACTCGCGGGTTTCTCCAGGATGAAATTGAACGCATCTGGGAGCAGCACCGCAAAACGGTCATCATGATTACCCACAGCATTGAGGAAGCTCTGTTGCTGTCGGATCGCATTGTGATGATGACGCGGGGTCCTGCCGCTCGAGTTGATGAAATTCTGGATGTGCCTTTTCCTAGGCCTCGCAATCGGGAAACGATTATGCAGCATCCTGATTATCCCAAGCTCAAGGCCGAGATGGAGAGCCATCTGTTCCGCGAAACGCGGGCAGTGGAAGAGGCTCGAATTCGAAGTTAAATCGAACCTCCTCCCATTGAGGACTGGCCCATTGGGATTAGTCCTCGAACAACTAAATCTAAGCATTCAACGCATTACCCAAGGAGTATAGCGCCATGGCAATTCCAGAAATCACTGAAAAGCTGTTAGCGGCGAAGAAAGCGGCTGATCTGAGTTTTGAGGATTTGGAAGCAAAAGTGGGCTGTGATGAAGTCTGGATCGCATCGGTGATTTATCGCCAGGCCAGTGCTTCAGTTGAAGAAGCAACTAAGATCGTTGAAGCGTTAGGCGCTGATTCGTCTTTGATTACCCCCCTAACGGAATGTCCCCTCAAGGGCTCGCTTGAGCCCGCGATTCCTGCGGACCCTCTGATTTACCGTCTTTACGAAATCATGCAGGTCTATGGCATGCCCCTCAAGGCAGTGGTTCATGACAAGTTTGGTGACGGCATCATGAGTGCGATTGACTTCACCCTGGATGTGGAGAACGAAAAAGACCCCAAGGGCGATCGCGTCAAAATCATTATGTGCGGCAAGTTCCTGCCCTATAAGAAATGGTAATGCCCTAGGTCATTGACTTGGTAATCCACGGGTTAATTTGCCGAGTAATTTACTTCGCAATACCGCTTTATTTCTGTCTAACTGTTTACCCATCTCAGAGGATGCAGATGTCACCTGTTCTTTTGTCTAAGTCTTTGAAGCCGATGATTGCCAAAGCTTCTGCATTCGGTCTAGTTTTGGCTGCTGGGCTATTGCTGCTGGCCCCTCCGGCCCTAGCCCACCATCCCTTTGGTGGGGAAACCCCCAGCAGTGCAATTCAGGGCTTTCTCTCGGGTTTAGGCCATCCGGTGATTGGACCGGATCATTTGGCTTTTGTGATTGCCTCGGGTCTGCTCGCAGCCGTTATTGGCCATGGTTTAAGGATTCCCTTAGGCTTTGTCTTGGCTTCCCTGGCGGGGACGGGTATTCACCTTATGGGCATGGATTTGCCTGCGCCTGAGCTTTGGATTTCATTCTCAGTCATGCTATTTGGTGTGCTGCTGGCCTTGAAGGCAAAGCCCAATGTGCTGATCATTGTTGCCTTAGCATCTCTGGCAGGTGTTTTCCATGGCTATGCCTATGGTGAGGCCATCGTCGGTGCGGACATGGCGCCACTTATGGCTTATTTACTTGGCTTTACTGGCATTCAGATGGCGATCGCGGCCTCTTCTTACGGTTTTGCAGAGTGGTTGAAGGCTCACAGCGAGACTGCTGCAATGACTCTGCGCTTTACTGGATTTACCTTGGCTGGGGTTGGGTTTGCCTTTTTGTCCGGAGTGGTATTGGGTTAGGAATTCTTCGGTTTAGCTGGATATGAGTTTCTAGTATTTAGCAAACTCACATCCAGCAAAGATTAGTTGTTCAAGCATTTTAGAAAATATGGAAAGCAAACCTCCTTTTCCTCCTTTTACAGAGGAAACGGCTTTGGCCAAGATTAAAGGCGCTGAAGCTGCCTGGAATCTGAGGGACCCAGAGAAAGTCTGCTTGGCTTACACGGTTGACTCTGAATGGCGCAATCGCTCAGAAATCTTTTCCGGGCGAGAGGCGATTAAGGAATTCTTGGTCCGCAAGTGGAGTACGGAACTGGACTATCGGCTCCAGAAGGAGCTTTGGGCCTTTAAGGATAACCGCATCGCGGTGCGGTTTGAGTACGAGTACCACAATGACTCTGGTCAATGGTTTCGGGCCTATGGCAATGAGAATTGGGAGTTTGCAGAGAATGGCTTGATGCAAAAACGGTTTGCAAGCATCAATGATTTGCCGATTAAGGAGTCGGAGCGCAAGTTTCGTTGGGAGCGGACCTAGCCCCCCATGGTGAATACTGCCAATTTAATCAATGCTGAGGCTCAGCTATCCCATTGCTGGCGTGAAGTGGAGCGTTATCAGCAAGCTGTCTTAGCGCATCCAGTCCATAGTCAATTGGTCACGATTTCGGTGCTGCGGCTATTTATGCAGTCCCATGTGTTTGCGGTGTGGGACAACATGCTGTTGCTGAAGACGCTGCAACAGCGATTGACCTGCCTTTCTACGCCGTGGCGACCGGTGCAGGATGGCATGGCTGCCCGGTTAATCAATGAAATGATCTTGGATGAGGAAACCGAGGAGGTGAGGCCGGGGGAGTATATGAGCCATGCGGAGTTTTATATTCAGGCCATGGTTGAGCTGGGTGCAGAGACCCAGGCGATTGAGCAATTGCTGGCAGCTTTGGGGCAGGGGGTAGGTTTGGAAGCGGCCCTGGCACCGCTGGAGATTCCGGCTCAGACCCGAGCTTTTGTTTTGAATACTTGGGAGATTTGTCAGGGGCCGACGCCAGGAATTGTGGCGGCTTTTTTGTGGGGGCGGGAGGAGATTGCGACGCCGCTGTTTAGCAATATTTTGATGCAGTTGGATGGGATGGAAATGGAGGGGGCGGCGGTGTGTTGCGATCGCCTACGGGCCTATTGCGATCGCCATGTTGGGGTGGATGAGGAACGGCATATTCCCATGGCGAAGCTGCTGCTGGAGCGGATTTGTGGCGAGAGCAACTGGGCTTGGCAGCAGGCTCAAGAGGCAGCGGTTTCGAGCTTGATGGCTCGGCAACAGCTTTGGGATGGGGTGATGGCTGAGATAGACTTCTGTGGTGGCGCTTAGTCATCCTTCGGCACGGCGAACAGCGCAACTCGGCCGCACTCGGTACACAATCGCCCGCGAAGGTGACCGATTGTCGGAAAACGCTTCAGCCAAGTCGAACGCTCTGCATCTTCGGCGGCATATTGAAGTTGAAGGTGTTGACTGCCAGGACCAGTTTCACTCTGGATCGCACCCCCTATTTTGGTGGCGTCGACGATCTTGATCCATTCTGTGGCTCCACCACAGTCTCCACAGATGTAGTTCTGTTCAGTCATAATTCCCTCATCTTGATGGGCCTTGTGTTTCTGTATAAAGCCTACGATCACCATGCAATCTCATACCCTCAATTGCATGTCAATTCGGTGCATTCCTTCACACCAGCCGTTTGGCATGGTCTTGAGGCGATTGTTATATAGCATTATCACGCAATCGTTTGAAGTACACCAATTCCGGATTGCCTTCGTCAAGGTTTTCGATAAAGCCACTGCGGTCAAACTCCAATGTTGCCAGCAGTCGCTGCATTGACAAGTTGGATTGATTTGTTGATGTGAATAATTGAGCGGTGCGGCATGCGTTGAGCAGGTGACGAATCAACGCAGAACCGATGCCTTGACGCCGGAATTGCGGATGGACATAGAGCATTTCGATCCAACCGTTGTCGTAGAACTTGTAGTTCAGGACGGCGTAGGCCACGACGTTCGCATCGATGACGGCGACGTAACAGGCAGACGATTTGATCTGGTCGTGGATAAACTGGACACGTGCAGGTTCGGATGCTGCGACGTGATCGAACGCGACAATCGAATTCGCATCTGTGATTGTGGCGAGTCGCAATACTATGGGTGTGTTGCAAGCCATATAACGTCCGCAATCCCTGGGCCACGAGAGTGATGGTCCATTCAAAACCACTCGGCTTCACGGCTCTGGTGCATTGTATTGTTATGCTCCGTCGTCCGAGTGATGAGGTCAACCTCAGCATCACTTTGGACAGCTAGGGTTGTTGATTGTTATTTAAAGGAAAATGAATCTGCATTGTCTGGATCGGCCTCAGGTTGAAAAACGCATCAATCTTTTATCTGATTGCAGATCGTCATATAGTCCTCTAGGTGCCAGGACTTGGTCACCTTGCCGTCTTCAACAAGATGCAGATCAAAGGCATCGAACTTGACATTTCGGCCCGTTGCCGGAATGCCGTAAGCCTCGCCTGTGTGGACCATGCTGTATTCACAACGGGCAAAAACGTAAGCCCCATCGGTCATGAGATGGGTAATTTCGCCTTTGATGTCTGAGAATGAAGACCCGAAGCCTTTCATGAAGTTCTCAAGGCCGGGTTTGGCATCCGGGTTTGGCGGAGGAAACTGCTCATACTCAGCAGATACACAGTCTTTTATCTTACTGGCATCGACTCTCATAAACATGTCATAAAGTCCCGCAACTGCCGCGAGCTTTTGTTGTTGTTCTGTTAGGTTCATTTCAATTTATCCTATGAGATTTAGAGTTGGTGATTTGAGACTTTAGGCCTTATATATGGGCGGATAACTATTTATTAGCAAGGAACTTTCTAGCTAACTATCCTAAATTGAAACTTAGGTGTAAATATTTACACCTAATAACCTCTTGGGTCATGCATTTGAGTATTTGTGAACACGACTTGTTGCTCAATTATGTTTCAGCCGCAGAGTTATCTCTGCAACGCGCTTTCCGTACAGCTCAGCGGTTTCAATATCGCCAACTGATGGTGAACCGGCATCTGGTTTGACCTCAAAACTCGAAGCCATCGGGCCAATGTAAGACCCAACACGATTGTGCGCATCAGGTCCGGGACCCACGATTTCTTTCATGCTCTCAGGCAGGTTTTCAGCCGGCTTCATGCCGAGGCTGACAAAAATCATGCCTTGTTGCATGGCGAAAACCATCAGGCTGGTCAGAGTATTCATCTTGTCGCCGGAGAACGAAGATGAATTCGTGAAAGCCCCGGCAATTTTGTCTTTCCAGGCGTCAGCAAACCACTTCTTTGCAGCGTCTTCCTGGAACGCTTTCATTCCGGCCGACACATTACCCATGTAAGTCGGGCAGCCGAAGATGATCGCATCAGTTTCGTCAAGTTCATCCATTCGCTCCGTTGCTTCTTTGACTGTGTATAGAATGGCTTCAGCAGAATCGACTCCAGCTGCGCCACGATGGACCGCTTCGGCTTGACGTTTCGTGTGCCCAAATTGCGAGTGATAGACGATTGCGATTTTAGCCATTGGTGTCTCCATATTTTTTGACTTGATGTGTCTACATCTATGTGTCGTTAATTGATTCTAGCCAGAGCTGTTGAACGCGCCATTTGATTCAAAATGTGTTGCTCCATTTTGCGGTCATAGAACTTGTTCGATTTCAGCACAATTCCTCTAGTTCGGATTGACGAACAGGAAGAAAACAGTTGCTCCTGCTTTGTAGAGCGAGTCGCTATCTACGAGCGTCCCGACATGGAAGGGAAGCTCAAAATTTTGTGCCGTAGTGCCCTCCCATAGAAAGTCAAGATTCGGCAAGAGCGCATTTATCGTTATGCCTCCCTATTTCGATGCTTTTACGGCAGACTCAGGCATTTGTTTCTTTCCTGATTTTCGCCTACAAATCATTGCCTTCTTTGGGTAATGTTGTTCATTCTGCGCCTCCAGAAGTGCTCAGCGGATTGAGCTCAGCGTTCCTTACCGATCGGTACAATAATGTAACACTAATACGGAGGAGGGCACAGTTCAAGAGTTTTGTAATGAACAGTAAGAAAACCGGAAGACCTCGCGGTTTCGATGCACTCACTGCTCTTAACGCCGCAATGAATGTCTTCTGGGCGAAGGGTTACCACGGTTCGTCCCTACAGGACCTGACCGATGCAATGGGCATCAACAGACCAAGCCTATATGGGAGCTTTGGAGACAAACGTCAGCTCTATCTCAAGGCCATCGAAAACTATGTCTCTAATCACGCAAGGAAGCAGATGGTAGCTTTCGAGACTGAAGTGGATATTGCCAAAGCCGTGCGTGCTTTTATGAAGATAACCATCAATTCGGTTACACCCGATGATGGCGGTCCCAGGGGCTGCTTTCTCGCCTCTGGCGTCGCGACTAGCGCGGGTGAGGTCGATGGTGCCGCCGAGCTCTTGCAGGGGGTTCTCCGTGATACCGAACGGAAGCTCGCGACACGTTTCGACGCAGAAAGGGAGAAAGGCACGTTGCCGAAGGATTTTCCTTCGCTGGAACGGGCACAGCTAATGTACGACCTTAGTCTGGGCCATGCGCTTCGTGCCCGGGCAGGTATCAGTCGAGGAACACTAGCCAAGAACCTAGACCACCAGGTCAAGATTATCCTTGCATAGCCTAGGCGTATTCTAGAGTGGCTTGAGCCATGGTCTCGGAGTGAAAGTCTCTGCCCCCATAACGCATGAAGGGATGAGGTCTGCTGAAGCTTCCCGACAAGTTAGCTGTTTCCAGCTTTGATAACATCGCTACCAAATCTAACCTTATCGCCAGAGCGCCAAAACAAAATTCCCATAAATACTGCTGCTGATTCTCTCAAAGTTGAATCAGGTCGCGATCGCTCCATGCCCAAGCGACCAAGCCTCTTATGGGTTCTTAAGAGTACTCCGTAGCAGAAGACACTCCAAAAACTCGGGATCTAAGGCTGAATAGAAAGTTGGGGCTTCAAGGCTTTATTGTGTCCGATCTATCTGACCATCGCCTCAGTGCTCCGCACCTGCTCCTAGACCTCAAGCTGTGCGGAGACTTACTACAGTGTGGCAAAGCGGCGGCTGAAGCAGAGATTTATGGCGAAAGTGATTGGGCTTGGCAGCAGGCGCAAGAGGGAGTGGTTTTAAGCTTGATGGCTCAGCAACAACAGTGCGACGCTGGTCCATTGCATTGCTATACGCCGTTATACACCCCATTCACCATCAGCGTGGCAGAAGAACTCTGGTTCGGTATCAAGACTTCATAAGGGGTCAGTCGACCCGGTGCCGTCAACGTCTATTTTTGGAATAGATAATCTTACGTCGCAGGAACGAAGCCCCTCCAAAAGCTAACGTAGCTACTACGGTCGCAGGCCCCCAGTAAAACGTCCAAAACATTCGAGACATGGCTTGAATCCCTGTACTGTTTGTTGCAGCCGGACCTAAACCGTCCCTGAGGATCCAGACAAATGGTCCAATAAGCACAACAAGAATCATCAACGTGGCACCCGCAAAAAGCGACGTTGCCGTCAACAGCGCAACGACAAAAGATGAACGCCTGGCGCTTGGGACAGTCGTTGGCGAGTCGTAAGGGTCTTGAGGTGCTCGGCTCATGTTAGATGGATTGACTTTCGGGCTATCACGCTGTCATGCACAAATCTCAAAAGACGCTTCTGATAGGCGTTCAACAGGCTAGCTGTTTCAAGCAGCACTGTTAGCGTACAGAACAAATTACGTTTAGTGGAGCCGTCGCTATATTTTGTCTCATACCAGGCGACATCCTTTAGAACTGGGGTTCCAGACGTTAAAGCCCTCCTAACCAACTGGGAAGCAGAGCGCTAAGTTGCTGCCTCTGGTCAGTCACGATCGCCCCAAACCAAAGAGACCAGTCCCCACTGTAATGCCCAGTACTCCGTAGCAGAAGACACTCCAAAAACTCGGGATCTAAGGCTCAATAGAAAGTTGGGACTTCAAGGCTTTGTTGTGTCTGATCTATCTGACCATCGCCTCAGTGCTCCGCGCCTGCTCCTGGACCTCAAGCTGTGCGGAGACTTGCTACAGCGCTTGAGTGAACAACATAGCCTGGAGGCGATCGCGACCTGCATTACCAATGGCCTCGTCGAACAATTTGGCTGTGCCTTTGCCCGCATCTGGACCGTTAATGGCGATCGCTCCGCCCTCAAATTAATCGCTTCCTCCGGCCTCTACACTCGCCTAGATGGCTCCTTTGCCACCGTGCCCATGGGCTCATTCAAAGTCGGCAAGATTGCCCAGCATTGCATTCCATTTTTGAGTAACCAGCTACCCGATGAGTCCTGGGTCAAAGATCGAGACTGGGCCATTGCCAAGGGCATTCAAGGCTTTGCAGGGCTACCCCTTATGGTGGGGGACCAGGCGATTGGAGTCTTGGCCCTGTTTAGTAAGACCCCGCTGAGCGCAGAGTTCTTGGAGGTATTGCAGATCTTGAGCGTGGCAACGACAGAGGCGATCGCCCGCCAGACTCGGTTTGATGCAGCCATGGCTCAGCAGCAAGCCATTGAAGCCCTCGTGCCCATTACAAAAAGTCCAACCCTATCAGAGCAATTGAGTGAACTGCTAGGCCGTCGATTAAGTCTATTGGGCACCGAGGAGCCACTGCCGGAGGTCGTGCAAGTGCTGTTGGTGAAAGCTGCACAGTTGCTGAAGCGACTGCCAGAGCAATATGGACGGCTGATCTATGAAGCGGAAGCCGTGAGCTTGGAATGCATGGCGGCAGCGGCAGCCCAGGTGGAGGCGATGGTGGCAGGGCCAGAATTTGGCTCATTGACTCAGCAAGTAGAGCAATTGGGGGGTAGCTATCGCTTCGAGGCAGAGGGGGCGATCGCTAAGCTGTTGATTCAGTTGCCCAGGCGGGATGAGCAGAGACAAGAATTATTAGTCGGAGAGCCGGTGGAGAAAGCTGGCTCAGGGCTGTCGGAGCGGGAACAGGAGGTGATTGAGCTGTTAGCGGAGGGCTGTCGCGATCGTGAGGTTGCAGAGCGGCTCTATATCAGTGAGCGAACCGTAAAATTCCACGTTAAAAACATTTTGGCCAAGCTAGATGTCCGCACAAGAATCCAAGCAGTTTACCTCGCAACTAAGCAAGAGTGGCTGCAATAGATTGGAGTACAGCCTGCTGAATTGGCCATCAGGATTAGACCTCTTGCGTAAATCCTGGCCCTCTCCCTAAATCCCTCTCCCAAATTGGGGAGAGGGACTATGAAGCTCCCCTTCCCCCAAATTTGGGGGTAAGGGGTCGGGGGATGGGGGCGGATTTGTATTCGCGTAAGAGGTTTATTAAGGAGTCAAAGCTATCGATTTCACTTCATTTCTAGGTCGCTCCCGACTCCACCAATGGCGATCGCCAATGCACCCCGCCAAATACTCCGCATCCCTGGCAATCCCCGAGAATCGCCCAGACCCCCAGGTATACAACCAAGGTAAGCCCAAGAAATACAGCCCCCGCACAGGCGTCACCCCCCGCTCATGGCTGGGATAGCCCTTGCCATCAAACACCGGCAGATCCACCCAGCTAAAGTCCAAGTCATACCCCACCGCCCATATCACCGTCGTAATCCCCGCAGCAGCATAGTCCAAGCTCAGGGCCTGATCTTGAGGTTGCCATACGGGTTCATAGGGTGGCTCCAGTGGTGCTTCAAGTCCTTGCTTGGCAATGTATTGATCGATATTGCCCTTGATCCGCTCCGCCGCCGCATCGGCACCATCCAGGTTTTGCTGGAGGTCATCTTGAAAGCGTAATTCGCCATCGACAATCTCCGTCAGTCGCCCATGCAACTGCATGCCTTCTTTCGCGAAATGCCTCAGGTCAATCTCCCGTCCCCCACCACGACCCGTCACATAATGGTTCGTCTTGCTGCGAACTTCCGCCTTCGGCCTGGGGTGTTTATCGATAGGCATATCGTAATAGCCCATGGCATCCAGCCAATCCACCACATCCTTGCCTCGGTAGCGGCGTGGCGATCGCGGTGCACTGCCCACGCACAAATGCACCTGCCGACCTTCCAAATGCAGGTCTTCCGCAATCTGGCAGCCCGATTGCCCCGTGCCAATCACCAGCACAGCACCTTCCGGCAAAGACTGGGCATTCTTGTACTTCGAGGAATGGAGCTGATGGATATTGCTCGGCAAGCGCTCAGCAATGCGAGGGATCTTGGGATTGTGGTAGCCGCCAATGGCAATCACCACATGGTCAGCGGTGAAATGGCCTACGGTGGTGGTGAGCTCGAATTCAGCAGCGATTGCCTGCTGCCGCACTCGCAAAACCTCGACGCCTTCGCGAATCGGAGGAGCGAACGACTGAGCATAGCGCTCAATGTAATCAACAATTTTGTCCCGCTGCATAAAGCCACTGGGCTGATCATCAGGATAGGCAAATCCTGGCAGCTGGCATTGCCAGTTGGGCGTGACGAGGCAGAACGAATCCCAGCGTTTATTGCGCCAAGAATGGGCAATGCAATGTTTCTCCAGAACTAAATGCTCAATCCCGCTCTGCTTTAAGCAATAGCTTGTTGATAAGCCAGCCTGTCCACCACCAACAATAATTACGGGATAATGCTGAGACATTTGAGACCTTAGAGATTCGCTTGTTGGGGCCACTTTTGGGATGCCCATTGCCTTATCTTCAATTTAAGTTCGACTTCCTTTTTCGCACGTATCTTTAGCTACGAAATAGAACAAACCCTCTCAAAGTTCAGGAGGCGAAGCACTTTTCGGCAGTTGGGCAGGCATTGAGCCCAAAGCCATACGTGTTAGAGGATTTAGACTTTGTAATAACAGCGAGGAAGCGAGATGCTGACCTGTCTAAAAGTGCAGTAAAACTGTGAAGAATGGTCTAAAAGCAGGTTTTTTGAATGTGATCACTGTCTCAAGGACTAGGACTCGGCAATAGGTAGCAACAGATACGGGGGCAAAGAATTAAACCGCTTAGTCTCGGATCAACGCCGCAGTTGACGGCAATAAAGTTTTAATTTCAATTCCCTCAATTGAGAGATTGTGATGACTCCTATGGTCTAAAAGTCATTCGATGGGAATTGTTTCTACGAGGTTTCAGAAATGCCCCAGGTTACAGCACCCGCTCACAAGAAAGGTGATTTTCTAGTTGATTACGAGGAAAAAGTATTTCCCGATATTCAGGCTGAACCGGGTGAGAAAGCGTTAGTTACCTTCCATACTGTGGCGTTTGAAGGATCGATAGGCCTGGTGAACTTGCTCCAAGCCAGTCGCTTAATTAAAAAGGGCTTTGAAACCTCTGTATTGCTTTACGGTCCCGGCGTCACCCTGGGCATTCAGCGGGGCTTCCCGACCTTAGGCGATGAGGGCTTTCCCGGCCACCTAGCCATGAACGACCGCATCGTAAAGATTATGGAAACTGGTGGAAAAGTCTACGCCTGCCGCTTTGCCCTCCAAGCGCTCTATGGCCATGGTGAAGCATCACTCATCCCTGGTATTACTCCCATCAATCCCTTAGATGTGATGGATATCGTCTTGATGCACCGCAAGGAAGGGGCATTCATTATCGATACCTGGACCATGTAGCGCGTCGGGACATTGCTAGAGGATTAGAACCGTGGATGATTCCCGTACCGTTCGGGCCGCAGCGGTGCAAATTGCGCCCGTGCTCTATAGCCGCGATGGCACGATGGAGAAGGTCTTGGCGGCGATCGCAAACGCTGCCAAAGAAGGGGCACAGCTAGTGGTCTTCCCCGAGACCTTCGTGCCCTACTACCCCTACTTCTCCTTCGTTGTGCCCCCAGTGCTGATGGGCAAGCCCCATCTCCAGCTCTATGACCAGGCCGTGGAAGTCCCCGGTCCAGTTACTGAAGCGGTGAGCGCTGCGGCTCGAACCCACGGTGTCGTAGTGGTGCTGGGGGTGAATGAGCGAGAAAACGGTTCGCTCTACAACGCCCAGCTCATCTTTGATGCTGACGGCAGCCTGCTGCTAAAGCGACGCAAGATTACGCCGACCTACCATGAGCGAATGGTCTGGGGTCAAGGCGATGGGGCCGGCCTCAAAACCGTGGCCACTGCTGTAGGGCAGGTCGGAGCCCTAGCCTGCTGGGAGCATTACAACCCCTTAGCTCGCTACAGCCTGATGGCTCAGCATGAGCAAATCCATTGCGCTCAGTTCCCCGGCTCTATGGTGGGGCCAATCTTTGGAGAACAAACTGAGGTGACCCTCCGGCATCATGCCCTGGAGTCGGGCTGTTTCGTTGTTAACGCAACAGGATGGCTAACCGAAGAGCAAATTGATGAGATTGCCCCAGACGAAAAGCTAAAGAAGGCATTGCGCGGTGGTTGCTACACCAGCATTATTAGCCCGGAAGGCAAGCATCTTTGTGAGCCCATTCGAGAAGGTGAGGGCATGGCGATCGCCGATCTCGACTTTGCCCTGATCACCAAGCGAAAGCGCATGATGGACTCCGTCGGCCACTACTCCCGTCCCGACCTACTCCAGCTTCAGCTCAATGATGCTGCGGCCCAGGGCTTCTCCGCTCAGCCCCATTCTGGCCCCTCTCCTCAGCCTAGCCCATCTCAACCTGAGGCAGCAGCTTCTCCTTTGCTTGCCCTTGAATCTGCGTCTTCAATGCTGCCTGTCCCCACTGCTGGCTAGGGCTTATTAGGGCAGTCCAATTCTGGAAGGCAGGCCATGTCGCTACCAGGGCATTATGTCCTCTCATTATCACTATGAACCAACAGCAGGTTATTACAGAACTCCAATCCCAGGGGCTTAAGCTGGTTACCGATCAGGTCGGGACCTCCGGTCGCAAGGGCGGAGCTGGGCCATCGGACCATAAAGCTATAAAAGTGGGTGACACAACTGTAATGGTGCCGGTCTACAACGATAGTGCCGCCCAGTCCGATTATGGTTTGAGCTATGACGCAGGTGGCACAGCTATTTTAGAAAAAGCGGGAGAGGCGATCGCCCCCATCGATTTCCCGGCCCAGCCCCAGTTCTACAGTCTCACCACCGCCGATGGCATTCCCTACAATAAGATTGCCTTACTTCATGGCCAAGACGTCTTAGCAACAACGATTCAGCAAACCTGTGTGCGGTTTCGCGATCGCAGCACGGCCTGCCAGTTCTGCGCCATTGAAGACTCCCTCCTAGCGGATCGCACCATTGCCCGCAAGACGCCCGCCCAGCTTGCCGAAGTTGCCGAAGCCGCAGTTCGGCTCGATGGCATCAAGCATGTTGTGATGACAACGGGAACGCCGAATCGGAGCGATCGCGGTGCGGCTTACCTGGCTGACTGTGCCGCAGCCATCAAAGCTGCTGTGGATATCCCCATCCAGGCCCAATGCGAACCCCCCGATGATTTTGTTTGGTTTGAGCGCCTCAAAGCAGCTGGGGTTGACAGCTTGGGAATGCACTTGGAAGCCGTGGAGCCAGAGGTGCGCGCCAAGATTATGCCGGGCAAAGCAGAAGTTTCTGTTGATTACTATTTTCAAGCCTTTGAAGCTGCCGTAGCAGTGTTTGGTCGCGGTCAGGTCAGCACCTATTTACTCGCAGGCCTAGGCGATAGTCTGGAAAGCCTGATTGATTCCTGCGCCAGCTTGATCAAAATCGGCGTCTACCCCTTCGTGGTTCCCTTCGTCCCCATTGGTGGAACCCCCCTGGCTAATCACCCTTCGCCTAGTAGCGAGTTCATGTATGAGCTGTACCAACAGATTGCTGCCTTGCTCAAGGAAGGTCAGCTTTCTTCTAAAGACATCAAAGCGGGCTGTGCCAAATGTGGGGCTTGTTCCGCATTGTCTACGTTTGAGTAGGTCTTGACGAACCTGAGTTCGACAGCCCAACAGCCGACCTCTTTCCCTAACCCTTACTCCTAAAGGAGCAAGGGAACTTGAGGCAAGAATGAGGTTTTCAGCCTTGATTTCTTCCCCGCGACCTTAGGAGAGGGGCTAGGGGGTATTGCTTCTTGTCAAACGATTCAGGTTATCGAGTAAGCACTAAACAGTTGTTTAAGCATCAAAAGCTATGGCTACTAAATCACTATACCGTTTTGAACTGGCAAGCTCGCCTACCGAAATCCAGGCCTATTACGAGCTACGTCGGGCTATCTTTTGCGACGAGCAGGGCTTGTTTGAAGGGAGCGATCGCGACCCCAAAGACGACCATGCCTACCCCATCGTCGCGCTCTACCAAGAATCTCCCGAGGCCGCTCCCCTCGTCGTCGGTGTCGTCCGCATCTACGAAATTGCCCCTCGCATCTGGTACGGCGGACGCCTGGGCACCCACCCAGACTTTCGCCGGGGCTGGCGCATTGGCAAGGGGCTGATCAATAAAGCGGTGACCACGGCTCACACCTGGGGCTGTGACCAATTCCTCGCCACGGTTCAACAGCAAAATGTCCGCTTCTTTCAGCGCCTTCACTGGGACAGCCTGGAAGAACTGGAGATTCGGGGCCTAGCCCACCACCGCATGGAAGCCGACCTGTTCTACTATCCCCCCACGGACCAGCTCCGCCCAGAACAATTAACTGCCGTGGCCTAGGAGTTTGGCTATCATGCTGGCACAACTGAGTGCGAATCTTCAGCAGTCCCTCAGCGTTCTGCAAAAGCAAGATATCCAAACCGCTGCCGATGCACTGCGATTACCCATCGCTGCGGGTAATGAGATTCGCAATGGTGATGATTGCGCTGCCATTCCCGATTGCGATGGCTATTTGCTGCTGGCTGCGGAGGGGATGTCCCCGTCCTTTGTGGAGCGCGATCCCTGGTTTGCGGGCTGGTGCGCAGTTATGGTTAATCTTTCCGATGTGGCTGCTATGGGTGGGTGGCCGGTGGCGATCGTCGATGCCATTTGGAGCCAATCTCCCGGTGCGGGTCAAGCGGTATGGGCGGGCATGAATGCGGCAGCGGCAGCCTATAGCGTTCCTATCGTTGGGGGGCATACGAACTGCCACAGTCCCTATCCAGGCTTGGCCGCAGCGATCCTGGGTCGAGCTGAAGCGCTGATTACCAGCTTTGATGCGCGGCCTGGGGATGCCCTACTGGTCGTGACTGATATGCGGGGTGAGTTTTACCAGGACTATCCCTTCTGGAATGCGGCAACGAAGGCGGAGCCGGAACGACTGCGGGAGGATTTGAAGCTATTGCCCGCGATCGCCCAAACCAAGCTCTGTTGTGCAGGCAAAGACATCAGCATGGGGGGCTTAGCCGGAACGCTGCTGATGTTGTTAGAGACATCGAGCTGTGGCGCAGTTTTAGATTTAGATGCGGTGGTGAAGCCCGAGAAAGTGCCCTGGGAGAAGTGGCTCACCAGTTTCCCTAGCTTCGGCTACTTGTTAGCTGTGGCTCCAAGCAATGTTTCTGAAGTTATCCAGCAATTTGCAGCTAGGGACATTTCTTGCGTTGAAGCGGGTGAAGTGACTGTTGCGCCCCAGGTGTATTTCAAATCAAAGGGAGAATCTCAGTTGTTTTGGGACTTGGCCGTTAACCGACTGACCGGGTTTTAGTTTGTTTGCTTGATTGATCTCCATCGCTCGCGATAATTTCCCATGCCAGAAACTCGTTTTCGTATTCAATGGCCCAACGGTGAGCAAGCAGATTGCTATTCTCCCTCCTCCGTTGTGCGTCAGTATTTTGAGGCTGAGCAGGATTATGACCTGGCTGAGTTTCTAGCTAAAGCTCAGGAAGCCTTGCAATTAGCCAGCGATCGCGTTCAAGCCAAGTACGGCAGACCCTGTGGTTTAGCTCTGGGGCAATTGCAAGAGATAGAAGCGATCGCCCTTCAGTTCGCTGAGCAGGACCAAGCCAAAGTCAAATTTCTCAGGTTTTTGGATGACCTTTAGCCTCAGCTTGGCCTAAACCGCTGATAACCTCCCTGGGTTAGCCCGCGATGTAGTCGCGCATATCCTGCTTCTGGCGCCGCAGCTGTTGCAGAGCCTGACGCTCCAGCTTGCGAATGGACTCACGGCTGAGGTTCATGCGTTGTCCCACTTTGACGAGGGATAGGCTGGCACCATCTTCTAGACCGAAGCGCAGCGTGAGGACTTGGCGGTGCTGGGGCGTAAGCGTTGCCAACATGCGCTGGAGGTCCTGCTTCATGGCTTCCCCTTGAGCAAAGTCTTCGGGGCGATTGCGATCGTCTTCCAATAGATCGCCTAGCTCAGTGCTTTGGTCATCGCCAACGCGCATGTCCAGGGAAACGGGCTGTTTCGACATTTGCAGGTAGTCACGGATCTCGCTGGGGGGCAGATCCATTGCCTTAGCGATTTCTTTCGTGGTGGCTTGGCGACCCAGGCTTTGGGAGAGCTCCCGCTGGGTGCGTTTGATTTTGTTGAGGGTTTCGTTGATGTGGATGGGCAGGCGGATGGTGCGGGATTGCTGGGCGATCGCCCTTGTCATGGACTGACGAATCCACCAGTAGGAGTAGGTGGAGAAGCGGTAGCCCTTGGTGGGGTCGAACTTTTCTACAGCGCGCTCTAGGCCGATGGAGCCTTCCTGGATGAGATCAAGAAATTCGAGGTTGCGCTTTTGGTATTTCTTGGCAATGGAGACAACAAGGCGCAGGTTGGCTTCCACCATGCGACGCTTGGCTCGCTTGCCCTTGTGATAGCGCTGCTGGAGCTGTTCTACGGTGCAGTCCAGGGCTTCAGCTTCTTCGATGAGGCTGGGGTCGCGGTCCAGACTCTCACTGAGCTCTGCCTTTTGGGCTTCCAGCGCCATCAAGTCCTGGACCTGCTTGCCATAGTAAATCTCCTCCTCTGCAGTTAGCAGGGGCACACGGCCAATCTCTTGGAGGTAAATGCGCATGAGATCGGTGCTCATGGGGCGCTGTTGCTGGGGGGCAAGCGTTTTAAGAGATGTGGCTGTAGAGCGGGAGGATTGGGTTGCCATGACGGGTTGGGAGGAGGTCGATGGGTCTACTATTCCTGTTGCGCCTGAAACCCCTCTGAAAGCTATCTGAGAATTTGCTGTGTCTTTGGGCCTTTGCTCTTGAGCGTCGCTTTTGGCTTACGTTTTGGGTCTATGCCTTCGAAAAACGAATGATCGCGGAATAATAGAGGGAGTCTCTGTCCGTTTCCCTGTCATGACCTCTGTGCCGCCTCTATCTCCTGCTATACCTGAAGCCCAAACCGTGAATCTTGCGGAGGTTCTGCTAGACCAGGGCACTCAGTCGCGGCTGGGTGGGAATGACCCAACGACGGTAAAGCGCTATGCGGAGGATATGGCGGCGGGGCTGTGGGATTTTGCGCGACGGCCCCTGCCCGTCTTATTTTTTGATGGGGATTGTTATTACCCCGGTGATGGTCACCATCGCATTACGGCGGCGCGGCAGTGCAATTTGACGGAGTTGCTCTGTGAGGTGCGGCCTGGGGACCAGCGAGAGGCGCTGTTTTATAGCAATACTGAGGCGAATAAGTTCCACGGCAAGCAGCTAACGCGGAAGGATAAGCGCAATCGGGTGCAGAATCTGTTGCTGGATGAGGAGTGGGCCTTGATGAGCGATCGCGAAATCGCTCGCCACTGCGGTGTCTCTGCTCCCTTTGTGGGCAGCATTCGCCGGGAGATGATTGAAGAGAATCAAATAGTAGATAGTACAAAGCGTAAGGGCAAGGATGGCAAGGTTCGGGATACGGCCAATATTGGAAAAATTAGCCCTGCCCCTGTTGTTGCGGATCCTAGTTCTGCTGTGGCGGGTCGTGGGAAAGAAAATGCTCACGTTGTTGACGCAACTTTGTACGAAGCGTTGTTGCAGGAGCGAGATGACTTGCAGAATCAATTAACGGAGCAGCAGCGGTTGCAAAAGTTGGAGTTGGCGCAGGTGACGGAGGCGTCTCAGGCGGATGAGCTGAAGCAGGCGTTGGCCGATGATGAGGCATTGATGCAGCAGATTTACGATGGATTAGGGACGATCGCGGGAGCGCTGGAAGGGGATCTGTCGGAGCCGGAGCTTTTGCGAGTGGCGGTTTTGCAAGCGGGGCAGGGGATTGGCTTGATGCGAAGGATTCTGGAGGCGAAGGCACCGAACTTGATTGTGGAGGAGGGAGATGACGAGGAGGGGGAATGGGAGGAGTAGGCGGGTTGTCGTTCTAGGTTTGGTTGGGAGAATTAAGGCCCACTTTAGTGGGCTGTGCCCCTCGCTGGTAGGCTGCTCAGCCCGTTTTAACGGACTCGAGCTTTGAGCTGTGAACTTTAGCTCACTGGGGCAGAGCCAAGCCAGCCTTAAATTTGTCGAACTCAGGTTATGAGAGCCAGCCCTTCCCGGTCAGGTCTTCAACCCTGCGCTCCAACCCAACCGCTTGGGCATTCTAAAAACAGCACTAGCCATCAGTCATCCCAGAGTCAGCAAGCCGCATCGACCGGCCCCAACCTTGCCGCGTCCTAATGATCAAAGTTTGCCCTGTCGGCTCCGCGCTCCGCTACACGCCATTCAATCGCCCCAGTGAAATCTTTAGCCTCATGGCTGGAGCGCCC
Source organism: uncultured Pseudanabaenaceae cyanobacterium (assembly GCA_937949725.1). Lineage (GTDB taxonomy): Bacteria > Cyanobacteriota > Cyanobacteriia > PCC-9006 > JAAUQQ01 > JAAUQQ01. The sequence continues at coordinate 16,977 of CALECT010000187.1, read as the reverse complement.
TTCAACGATCTTGCGGCTCGCGATATGCTCCAGCGACAGGGCATTGAATTTTGCAATGAAGCGGAGGCTGACATCCTCATTAGCGGTACGTTCAAGGGCTTGTTCCAGAGCTTGCTCAAGTATGGGCATCGCAAGCGCTATTTGATTTGGACCCTCAAACCTCGCTTCGATACCTGCTTTGAGGCTCAACGTCGCTATCCCTTGCTACCCCCCATCCACGTCTTCAACCTCTACAGCAATCCCTTTGAAGACAACACGTTCTTCTTTCCAACTTTTTCTGATCCAACATCACAGTTGCTCATGCCACTGCGGCGTTTCCATGACTTTGATGAACGATCCCAAGGACGGCGGATCGTGAGCCTGATGAACTACCAGGCAGGGCGTCGGTGGCGGCTGCCCCATGGTGGGCGCGACCTAGACTTGTGTAACCTGCGGACGGAAATTGCGATCGCGGCCCATCACCAAGACCGCATTGACATCCATGGCAGCGGCTGGCCCAAAAACATCGCCATCCAGGGAAATTCCAAAGGCAACAAAAACTGGCGCAATCTCAAGGCCAGCATCCTGCGCGATTACCACTTCAACCTCTGCTTCGAAAACACGAACTGGCCCTACTATTGCAGCGATAAGATTTGGCAAGCGATCCAAGGGGGTTGCTTGCCAATCTACTACGGCGAAGGCAACCGCATCTACGATGACTTTCCCACCGATAGCTTTATTGACTATGCCAAGCTAGGTAGCCCGGAGGCACTATTTTGGTTCTTGGATGAAATGCTGCCCAGCGAATTCCTAGCGCGCTATAACCGTTGCGTTGAAGCCCATAACCGAGCTTTAGAGCATCACCATTCCATCGACCCAACGGAGCCATTGCTGAAGAAGACCTTGGCCAAACTGCAAGCCATAGCAGTGGCTTAGCGACCTGAAATGGCGTCGAAATAGGCAGAGGAGCCGATTAAATTTAGAGGCAGCCCGGTAATGGGCTTGAGCTGGGTGATCGCACCCCGAATATCCTCGCTATCCCCACTAAAAGAAAAGTCTCCCCAGGTGATAGATTCTGTAGAAGCGATGGGAGCGATGCAGTAGCGCAGTAAAAAATCTGTGGTTTCGCTGTAGTAGGCGCAATAAAGGTCGGGGCCTGGGCTGCTGGCAGCTAAGGTGCGATCGCTGGTCAAATGTTGTCTCAAGTCATCGTAGGAACTGCGTTGCCGCCGAGTCAGCTGGCCATCTTTCTCATGCCAGTCCTCGAAGGTATATAGATTGCAGCAGTCGTAGCGCTTCTGGCAATAGTCCGTCAGGACGATCAAGCATTGGCGCAGCATTCCCAGGGGAATCCAGTCCTCTAGGATGAGGCTTTCGGCATGGAAAGGCTTTTCATCAATTTGCCAGGCGGGATCGAGGATATTGTCCATGGAGATATCCTAGCTGGCTTTGCTGCCTGAAGGGATGAATCTAGGGACTAAGGGCAACTCCCAGAATTTGGGCCGAAGCCTTTCGAGCAGAGCGTGAACAGGACTAGCGACATAGAGCGTCTAGGCCCTGCAACGGCAGATGGGAAAATCAGGTTGCCCTTCAAGTTCTTGAGCTTTAGGCATTTGTAACGGCGCAGAGATTTTGCCAAGGTTAGGGTGAAGCTGCGATCGCAACCATCCAAGCGCCAGCCTGGTTCAGTCCTATTCGCTATGACTCCCATTCCCCCACGCATCTTCAAACTCCTCCTGATTTTTCTAGGGCTCGGCGTTACTCATCACTTCGGCAACGATGCCCTACGCCTGCTCGAAACCGACGCTCCCAGCCAAAGCATCGGTACCCCCCAGGACGGCAGCCTGATCAACGGCAAGCGCCTACCCTCCAGCGGACCCGGCTTTCGCACCTACTCCCGCTTCGGCTCCCTCATTGGCCGTACTGCCGTCAACCACCGCGTTCGCGATGCAATCCTAGAGGCCTATGCCACCACCCATCAGCAACGCCCCGAGACAACTTATATCTATGGTGAAACGGGCTGGCCCCAAGGCGGGCGATTCAGACCACACCACACTCATCGCAATGGTCTATCCGTTGATTTCATGGTGCCCGTCTTGCGCGATGGCAAGCCCAGCCTGTTACCCACGGCCCCATGGCTCAAGTTTGGTTATAACGTCAGCTTTGATGACCAGGGACAAGGCCAATCTAACGAGTTAGCGATCGATTTTGGGGCCATGGTTGATCACCTGACCGCCCTCGATCAAGCAGCCGCAGCCCATGGACTGGCGATGGAAGTCATCATCTTCGCACCGGACTTACAGGATGATCTGGCGGCTCATGGGGGGTCTAGCCTCTTGTCCCAGCTTCGCTTCTCTCGCAATCCCTCTTGGGTTCGCCATGATGACCACTACCACATTGACTTTCGCGAGCTAGCCCCCTGAAAGAGTAGCCATCAGACCCATTTATTTTTCATTTGTTCCCTGCAATTAGAGAATTCAACCTCAGACTATCGTTCGGCGATTTAGGCACTTTTTTTGACTTATATATAGGCATCAAAAATGGAGGCATAGTCCTTTAGATCCATAGGAAGCGATCGCCGAGACCGAAAGGACTACAGCGAAAGTTCCCCGGATCAGACAAGTGAATTAGGTGGCACAGAAAGCCTTAGGTTTTCCAATTGGGTTTCTTATAGTGGGTTCAACGGAGCAAGCACAACTCCAAACGACCGCACACTAAACAAACAAAACCCATGAAAAACGTAACTGCTAAAATCGCAATCGCTGCAATGATCGCCCTCGGAACCAACGTTGGCATCGCTGCTATCGCTTCCCCCGTCATGGCCCAGAGTGCCCAGTCTGTAAACAGCCTGCGCGACGTCAGCCCCAGCGACTGGTCCTACACCGCCGTCAAGAACATGGTGGAACGCTACGGTTGCTTGACCGGTTATCCCGACGGAACTTTCCGTGGAAACCGCAGCATGACTCGCAATGAATTTGCCGCTGCACTCAACAGCTGTATCGATAATATTACCGCTCAAATTCAAGCTGAGACTGTTCAAGTAACTGCTAATGATTTAGTTATCATTCAGCGCTTACAGCAAGAATTTCAAGCAGAGCTAGCAACACTCCGCTCTCGAGTCGACAATCTAGAAGAACGGACCTCAGAACTCGAAAGCAACGGTTCTAAAGTTAAGCTCAGCGGCGACCTCGTCACTGACGTCGGTGGCGTCTTCTCTGGCGAATCTAACGGTAACGGCACCGAAGCTGAAGACACTATCACCGCCGCCGCTCGCCTGGGCATCAACATTGACACCAACTTCACGGATAACGACTTACTCCACGCTCGCATCGAAGCTTCTAACTTCGAAGAGTATGCCGGTCGCTTTGAGAATAACGGCAACTTCAACGGCCTAGCGACAGATTACGACGACAACAGCGACAATATCGTTGAAGTCGATGAGTTGTACTATCAACGCAAGCTGGGTCGCGGTCAGCTAACCGTGGGTACCCATGGCGTTGACTTGGAGGAAGTGGCAGGCACCGCCGATGCGCCTCTCCATGAGTATGCTTTCATCGAGCAGTTCCAAGCAAACCCCGCGATCGCTGAATCCTCCGAAGGTGCAGGCATTGGCTACAAAGTGGGTCTAACTGAGAACCTGGAAGTGGCAGCAGCCTATACCCTGCCCTCCATCTCTGCCGCCACGACTGACCGTGGCCTGTTCGACGGCAGCAACACCGCTTCCGCTAAAGTCACCTATACTCCCGGCGACAAAACTGCTCTCTCTGTGGCCTACGCAAGAACCCATGACCAAGGTCTCGCCGCTGGCACAGCCCTAGCAGCAGATCCCTTCGGTAATGACGACACCAACGGCAACCACGTTGGCCTCTCCGCCTCTCGCCAAGTGGGCCGCTTAGACCTCTCTGCCCACGGTGGTGTCTCCTTCCTCAGTGATGGCGACAGTGATGACAATGCAACGGCAGTCAACTGGGCAGCCCAGGTCGGTGTCAAGGACCTCTTGGGTGAAGGTAACTATGGTGGCATCGGCATCGGCGCTGTGCCTTACATCACTGGCGGCGACATTGCTTCTGAGGATGCACCGCTAGCAGCCCAGGCTTTCTACAGCCTCAAGGTCAACGATGGTCTTGCTATCCAGCCCCAGCTTGTCTACATCACCAACCCTAACGGTGACAGCGGCAACGACAACGTCTGGGCCGGTAGCGTCAAGACCACCCTGCGCTTCTAAGTCACCTCGTGCTTCTAAGCTGCAATTAAGTTGAGTCAGGTCACTGATTCAGGTTGCTGCGACCTGATTCAGGTTGCTGAATCAGGTCGCAGCAAGGGTGGGTCACTTCCGCCCTGCCAGACGGATTTCATGAGGTTAAGCCCGGCAGGAAACTACCGGGCTTTCTTCTCCCCTCATCATCTATGGGTATCCCAGCTCTCAAGCAGCTTCAGAGCATTCCTCCCCCAGCAAATCCAACAAGATGTCGTAGCGAAAATCCCGCACAACGTTATCCAACGCTGCCTTCAGTTCAGCATGGTGAGCTGGAATCTCCTCTACCAAATGCTCAATCAGCTCACCGTTCAAATGCAGTGAAGCCTGCCTTAAAGCATCCTGCCAGGCTAGAGGCATTATCTCTAGGTCCGCAGCAGAGATCGTAAATGGTTCACAGTGGGAACTGTCAGCATCTAGGCTTTGGCCTTCCTCGTAGGAGAATTCCACATCCAGATGGGTGGCAATCTTTTCGAAAATCATACAGTGGGCATAGGGTTTCGCCACAAAATCGTCGTAGCCTGCCTCGAAGGCACGGGTCCGATCTGAATCAAAAGCATTTGCCGTCACAGCCACCATAATGGGGGCAATGTATTCATCGGAACTCGTAGCTTCAATCTTAATCGCAGCGGCTGTTTCCAGGCCTCCCATCCCCGGCATTCGCAAATCCATCCAGAGCATTTGGGGCTGCCATGTTTTCCAACGAGCTAGGGCCTTTTCGCCTGTGGCCACAGCCTCTACTTCAAACCCCTTAGACTCCAATAGCTGCACCAGCAACTGTCGGCTATAAAGATTGTCTTCAGCGACTAGCATGCGGTAGCGGGGCTGCCCCGGTGCAAGCCCCAGAACATGATTAAATTTCTGACATTCGACTTGGAAGCCATCCAGGCGTTGAACTCGAATCTCGCAGTGGAATTCACTGCCCTGGCCCACCTCGCTGCAAACCTGGATATCGCCATCCATCATTTGAGCAAAGGTTCGGCTGATGGGTAGCCCCAAGCCAGTCCCCATTTGCGATCGCCGTCCCGTCTCCGTTTGGGCAAAGGCCACAAACAGCTCCTTCAATTCTTCCTGGGCAATTCCTGCCCCAGAATCAATCACCGAGAACCTCAGCAGTAAGCTGTCCTTCGCCTGATGCTCCGACTGCTCATTAACGGGTTCGACCAGCAACTTAACGCTCCCCTGTTCCGTAAACTTGATTGCATTATTGAGCAAGTTCAGCAGGATTTGCCGCAACTTCCCCTCATCCGCCTGAATTTGGGTGGGGAGCCCTGGACTACGCTCAAAAACCAGGTCCAAACCTTTCTCTTCTGCCTTGAGCCGCAGCATATCCCGCAGATCATCTAAAAAGTTGCATAGCGAAAACACATTTGTGTTCAGGCTGACATGGCCTGCCTCAATTTTGGACATCGCCAACACATCATTAATCAAGAGCAACAGATGCTCTCCACTGCGATGAATCACCTTAAGACTATTGCGATGGCCCTCGGCAATGGAGCGATCGTCTTGCATTAATTGTCCAAACCCCAGAATTGCATTAAGTGGTGTACGCAACTCATGGCTCATGTTTGAAAGAAACTGACTCTTAGCTTGATTTGCCGAATCTGCCAGGGCCTTCGATTCCCGCAAGTTACGCTGTTCAATTTGTTGTACCCGCAAGAGTAGCCCCAAGGTGGCTAGGGCAATACTGCCCACTAGCACTGCCAGCAAATCCAGTAGCCAGAGTTGAGAGTCAATATTTTGACGAGGAATCACCAGGGCGATGGACCATTCGGCCTCTACCAAGGGCAAAAAAGCCACGTAAACTGATTTCCCTTGGTATTGGATGAGCTGAATATCCCTGTCGCGATTGACCATTTTTCGGGCGATCGCAGCCAGCTCTCCCTGGGAGTCATGGGTCAGGCGTTCTGGATCTTCATCATTAATTGTGCTCATCAGCGTTGTATCAGGGTGGGAAATGGCCAAGCCCTCAGAATTGAGCGCAAAGGCATAACTCCCTTCGCCATAGCTCAAATTTTCGACCACTTCTACCAAGTGATCGATATCGATCAACCCAGCCAGTACGCCCACCGGCAGTTGTTCTAGGGAGGTAGCATCCTCATAGATGGGCGTCGTTACAGCAACAATCGTTTGCCCGCCCAGCGTTCTCGACAGCACGGGATCTGAGACGTAAGTGTGGCCAGCCAGGGATCGCTGAACATGCTTCCGGTCCCGCAGATTTTTACCTTTCGCCTCACCGACGACTGTACTGTAGTAGCTCCCCTCAGGACGGATCATCGAGAAAAAGTAGAAGTCAGATAGTCGCGAGAGCTCAGGCTTCAAAAAGGGTTCAACCTGGAGCCAGTCCATCGAGCGCAACGTCGGTGTATTTGCTAAAGTCTGGACTTCTGTTTTCCGTGCAATCAACCAATGGTCTAGCTGATCTCCGCCTGCTTGAACTTCGTGGAGAACATTCGTTTGCAGATTTTCTAAGAACAGCTCACGCGTAACCTGATAGCTCATATAGGCTACGAGGCTAGCAACGACGGTCACCCCACCCAGAAGGATGCGCCGAGTGGGAAGGACACGGCGAAGTCGATTCGCTTTAAGTAATGGGTTGATAGCTGCTGAAGCAGCTTCAATGGAACGAGAGTTCATAGTCTAGAGACCATACTCAGCCACTTGAGCAATTCGCAGCATAGTAATGGAGCAAGAGTGAGCAAAATCGTGACCCTCGACTAGAAGAAGCTTGCTTATCTCCAGCACAGCCTCATTCTTCAAGATAGAAGCTATATTTTGTATCCATAACCGTGACAGCCCTAGTTCTTGGGCTAGTGGTATTACTGGATGTAGCGCCCCCCTCACGCACAAAATCCCCAATGCTAGCGACGCTTGATGTTCCCAACGGGTCAATCTAAGTTTCCAATGGGCCACCCCGACCTTCTAAAAGCTAGCTTCATGGGCTTGGACATCCATTAGCTACTGAGAGCTGTCAGAATAAAGCGATGCAGTTGATTCAAGCCGCGCCCAATCTTTGGACTGTCACCCAGCCCCTGCGCTTCCTGGGGGTTGAGGTGGGGAGTCGCATGACCATCCTGCGCTTGCCGAGCGGTGCTCTGGTACTGATTTCTCCGAGCAAACTCAGCAATGAGTTGAAGCGAGCGATCGCGCAACTGGGGCAAGTTGCCCACATCATTGCCCCGAACCTGTTCCACCATCTCTCCTTAGAAGCTGCAACCCAAGCCTTCCCCGAAGCCAAGGTTTGGGGCGTACCGGGGCTGTTGGAGAAATGCCCTGAGGTGCAGTTTTTTGAGTTGCTAGACCAACCGGGTAGCTTCGAAGGCATTTTAGACTATCTCCCTTTCCGAGGTTTTGCGGCTCTCTTCCCCAGCGGCATCAAACAATTGGGTGAGGTGGTCTTTTGCCACCATCCTAGCCGCAGCCTGATCATCACCGACACCGCTTATAACTTTGGCCCTGCTGATCCCTTTAGCACTCGTTTGGTTGCGCGGGTGCTGGGCAGCTACGGCAGTTTAAAGCCGTCCTTTGCGGAGAAGTTTGGAACGAGGGATAAGGCGGCGGTTGCGGCTTCAGTGCGGCAGGTGCTGAGCTGGAAGTTTGACCGGGTGGTGATGGGCCATGGGGCGATCGTGGAGAGCGGTGGCAAGGCTCAATTCCAAGCAGGATATGAGTGGTTTTTAGATGATTTACTGGGAGCGTAAAGCTAACCTAGAACAAAGCTCTCTAGCGCTAGGTAGATTGACTATTACCCCGATGAGCTTTCGGGGAGACAGCAGTATCGGGTTGCCATTGCCCGTGCCCTAGCCAGTCATCCCAAGATTGTGTTGGCGGATGAGCCGACGGCGGCGTTGGATAAGAAGTCTGGGCGAGATGTGGTGGAGATTATGCAGCGGCTGGCGCAGGAGCAGGGTTGCACGATTCTGCTGGTGACCCATGACAATCGCATTTTGGATATTGCGGATCGGATTATCTATATGGAGGATGGGCGGTTGATGACGCGGCCAGAAGAGGAGATGGGAGCCATGACCAAGCGAACTTTCTCCGACATTTCAGCTTAATAATAAAGGTAGGGGCGGCTCCTAGTAAGCCCGACACACAAGTGCTCAAAGCTGGATAGAACAACATTTTAGGGAACTCTGATCACTAGTAGTAGAGCTCCCCAACCACTATGAAGCAGATCAAGAATGAGAGCATGAAGGATGGCCTCAGCTTTCTCGCCATAGTAGCTCTGATTCTGCTAATGAGCTTTATGTCCCCGCTAATTAGGCTGCTATGTATCGTGGCAGGCCCTGTTTTATGGGTCATTATTCTGTTCCTACGCAATCGATATCGAAAAGTTCGATTAAGGCAACTCAATATTTTTTTTATGCAAGGTCAGCAGGCCTATGAGGAGCAGCAATACCAAATAGCAATAGACAATTTCCAATTAATTTTAAAGAGTCCACTCCTGTTTCTAGATAGCCAAACTCGAAACATGTATGACAAAGCTCTATACGCTCTTGCCTCTTGCCAGTATCTATTGAAAGATTATCCACAGGCAATTAAAAGCTACTCTCAACTGCTACGACGTCAGCCAGAGATTCCGACAGTCTATACCTACAGAGGGATATGCTACGGGGAACAAGGTGAGCATGAGTTAGCTATATGTGATTACCATAAGTCAATTGAGCTAGATTCAAGCTCACCAAAGCCCTTCTATCATTTAGGTAAATCACATGCTATCCAAGGAAACTATGAAGCAGCAGTAGAAAGCTATAGTGGTGCAATAATACTCAACTCTAGATATGTGCATGCATATGATTTTAGAGGATGGAATTATTTCAAGCTAGGAGATACTGGTAGAGCATTAGCAGACTACCAAAAAGCGATTGAGATCATTCGTGAAGACCATATGCCAATAGGAGGATCTAGCATTGCCAATCTTCTAAGAATGCGCGGAAAAATTTTTACTAAATGTGGAGACTACGATTCTGCGATCGAAGAATATAGCCAAAGCATCACATATGATACTGAGAATGCAAGCTCTTATCTTGACCGTGGAATAATATACTTATATCAAGACGAAAGTATTAAAGCATTAGAAGACTTTCAACAATCACGAAGAATCACTCAAAGCTCATCAGTCTATTATTATGAGGCACTCGCCCTAAATAGTCTAGAACGCTATGATGAATCATTAGAGAGTTTGAAAATTGCTATTAATCATGAGTCAGACTATGCCCCAGCTTATTATTTAAAGGGCAGGATTTATTCAGCTCAAGGAAGCGAGGATAAGGCTAAGGAAGCTTATAGTAATGCCTTTTCATTGGAGTCAGAGAGTAGTATTAGATTCAATGATCCAAATACTTTCTATATCCGCGCAGTCATTCAAGAAGAAGCTAGTCTAGCGATAGAAGGTTTAGAGGAAGTTATTAAATTTTGCAAAGATTTAAAATACAAGTCTTTACTATCTTTGGCAAAATCGAGACTGGATACAATCAAAGGAGCTGAGGGGAAGCAAGAGGATTCATAATAGTTGAATTTCTAAAATACATAAACTAAAGCCTTTTCAAGGCTCTTTCTATGCCCATCGCTACTGCGCTTCACCCAGCCCCCGAATAAAGTCCACACTCGCCCCCATACTCACTTCACCATCGGACACAAAATCTCCATCAGTATCCAGGGGTTGTGCCCCTGCCCAGAAAAAGCATTGCAACTCTGTCTGCTCCGCATTATTCAAAATATTGATGCTGCCGCCCACCAACGCACAATCAAACGCCATCTCCGCCACCTGCTCCGGATAGCGCTCCAGCACCGCTTGCTCTGTCGGGTCATCGCTGGAAATCTCCATCGGAAACTCAGCCTCATCGCCGGGATAGGGCAACGCCCCAAAATACAGCCCAGACCGATAGCCCTCGCTATAGCCTTCAGTCACCACCTCGGCATCCCAGCAGGTTAGCCCCACCACCCGAGAGCCCGTGTGCTCGTACAACGTCAGACCCGCTAGCCCAGCTTGCGCTTCGCAATCCTGCACAAACTCACTGCCATGGCGGGGATAGCGCTGCACTAGCTCCCCTAATAATTCATCGCAAGTCATCTCACCACAGCGACTGCCCATCACCGTCTCAGGCAACTCCACAACCACAGCCGGAGGAGCAAGCTCCTTTTCCGCACCTTGTTCCGGTGGCGCAGAGATTAAAAACAAGTTGCTCAGCAGGGTCAGGAGCGCAGCAAGGCCACTAAATTCAGTAGACATAAACCAAGGAGGGCAGCAACAGCGATCGCGCCCTAATCACTACAACGTCCACAGCTGCTTTTCAGCAAACGACTGCCAATCCAGCCCTATTCTCCCTCCAGAGACAGTGACTTCACCATCACATAACTGGGCCAACTGATCACCTGCTGCCAACGCGGCGCAGACCATTGCACAGCGTAGCCCAGATGCTCATACATCTCTACTGCCGACTGATTCAAAGCTAACACCTGTAAACCCGCTTCTAGGCAAGCAGCCTGCCGAGCCCGCTGCTCAAGAACCGTCATTACATGTTTACCCACGCCTCTGCCCCGATACTGCTGCTCCACCACAACGCTATGGAACCAAGCCGCCTGCACCTGACCAGAGCGGGGCACGGGCACCAAGCTTTTAGCCACAGTGCGCAGCATCTGCACAGTGGCTCCAGGGCCCAACAGCTCCCAAGCCTGACGAACAGTACCTGTCGGAGCTTTGTCATAGGCCATACTGCCCGGCAATTCCATCACAGCAGTCGCAACCACTGCTCCAGTTGCAGTACAGGCCACATAGCGATCGCGCAATCCCTGATTCTCTTGAGCCGCCAATGTAAACTCCAGCAACCGCTGTTGTCCTTCCAAAGAGCCACTAAACGCCCCCGGCAGCTCAAACTGATAGAGCTGAAGCAACAACCTCGCAATAGCCGGAAAATCTGCGACTGTGGCTGGACGTATCGCGATGGCCAAAGCTGAAGTCATTGTTTTAACCGCTCCAGCTTTTGCGTCAACAGCCCATGCCCCTGGGAGGGAATCAGCGCGATCGTCACCCGCACCGTTGCCACTCCATTCAAATCTTGCGCCTTCAGCCGAACCCAATCGGCATTTAGGAATATTTCAGCGTGAGAAGAGCAACCTTCCCTGACAGCTTCCTCGCTAAATCAATCAACGAGTCGCAGCCAGAGAAGATTTTACACGTATTTGGTGGCTACACAACAAATATCTCACTGCTGTTTGCATCGAACGTTGCAGCCGTTTGCCAAGAGACCACAGCCAATAGCTCGCCACCCTGGGAAATCCTTGCCCCATCAGCACTATCCGCAAAGCTCAAGCCACTTAGGCTACTCACCTTAAACTGCGTCGAGCCAAGCTGGAAGTTTTTAATACTATCGACTCCCTCTCCAGACTTCAACACAATCGTCGCCGCGCCAGCACCCAGCCATATCGTATCGGAACCTAAGCCCCCATCAATCCAATCACCACCGCCATTAGCAAAAATGGTATCGTCGCCCTCGCCGCCCCAAATGCGGTCCTGCTGACTGCCTCCATAGATGAGGTCATCGCCTTTGCCCCCCGACAATGCATCTCGACCCCCATTGCCATAGAGAATGTCATTGCCAGCCAGCCCCAGCAAGTTGTCATTCTCATGACTGCCAGCCAAGACATCGGCACCATCAGTCCCTAGACGAATGTTCTGAATCAGCCCGCCAGTATCTGTGCTCAAAGCAACACTGGCTAAGCCAAACGGATTGAATCCCACTTCAACGGCCCCAGTTAGACTTGGAATGCCATTGTCATCCACTTCATATACACTGACCTGATTTGCTGTCGCCCCAGAATGGGTGACATATAGCTTGTCACTTTCTGGGGACAGCGCAATATTGTGTGGCACCGGGAAAGGAGTATCTATAGGCTCTCCCAATATTTCATTAGTTGCTGTATCAATAGTGTAAAGTCCCCCAGCTCCACCTCCCGGCAAGTTGGTCGTGTAGAAATAGTCATAGGTCCTAGAATCAAAAGCTCCCACAGCACCATGGGCACCCGGAACCGTCAGTTCAGTCACTACATCTAACGTGGCACGATCCAATACGACAACCTGATCTCCACCTTCGGTCGGTACATAGAGAACATCATTGGTTGAAGTTGCAGATATATGAGGTCCATCTCCCACTAAAGCACGATCTACTTCAGCAAACGTCTCTCGGCTGTACTTCACAATGACATCTTCGTCGCCCTCGATATTCAATATGGAGACATAGGCATGTTGGGTTACGGGATCTAAAAAGACATCATGGACTTTGCCACCTAAAGCAATAAGGTCAGCAGCTAGCGGAATAGTTTCAATCACTTGCTTGGATTGAATATCAACCACACTAATGGTGTTGTCGATATCATTAGCGACCCATACTTGTTCTCCATCTGGGTCTGCCCAAGAATGAAAGACCCCTTGCCCTACCGAAACAAGAGAACTCACGCTATAGTCACTTCGATCGAAGAAAACCAAGCGGTCATTGGCGCGATCTCCCACTACAACCTCATTTGTTTCGCTGAGGTACGACACATACATGGGCTCCGGCGCAGCGTCACCTTCTGCTTGGGGCAGAGCAATTTCAAAAAGTTCAACATCGGTCGCAACATCAATCACTGAAAGTGTTCCAGACTGACGGTTAGCAACAACAATTTCACCAGTGCTCATTGGGTACATTCTCATTAGTGGGGAACTATCAATCCAGAGGCACCACAGTTTGATCGGCAAATAGTACAGCGCGCTAGAATTAGCGAGTGCAGCTATTCCTAAAACGTAGAAGCCTGTCTTAGTGATCGCTCAAGCTCTACTCCGATCTGCCGCAGCTCTTTATTTCGTTCAATTTCTTCTAAAAGATAGATGCATACATCTAGATTGATGGTTTACAACATACTCCAATTAGCAGGGCTCTTCTAGTCAAACGTATCCAATCTTTACTAATAGCCTAATTACCCAGGTATGGGTAAGGAGAGAGAAGGTCTATGGAGGACTGAATTGCCCAGTGCCTGTAGAACTTCTGACCTTCCCTCGAAAAAGTAGACAGTCCGCTTGCGTCGAAAATCAAGAAGGCTGTCAAAATATCTAAAAAACTACGGCGTCTGTTTAGCCCGGAGCAACCCACGATAGGATTGCATCCCCCTGTTGAGTCTGAGGAAGAAATATTGCTCCTCAGACTCGACTGGCCTGTGGCAGCTTAACTTCCCTGTCTATGCTTATGGGCAAGGTCGCATCACTAAATCGGCTGTTGCATTTAGCAAGAACCGACATAAAGGCTTTATTTCAGTTGCTCTAGTCAGTAAAGTTTGAGAGCCATGATATCTTGAAGGCGATAGGCCACAATCTACATGGGGATGCATGATCGCCAATGAGGGGAACCTTCCTCAAGAAACGTCTATTTGCACCACTGTACGTGAGTTTTACAGTGCTCATCCTGCTCTTGCTAGTCCGGGAAGGACTGAGCTTGACGATTAGCATTCTCAGACAGCGCAGCGTCGATAGCGTGACCCAATCCTTCAAGATAAAGCTGGAAAGTGAAAGGCTAATGGGTGCAGCCCTAGAGGAGAAAGTTGCACTTCGGGGCTATTTACTTAACGGCAGTCAAGAGCATCTCTACAAGTATAAAGCGGAGGAAGAAATCTTCGATGATAGTTTTGAACAACTTTCCTCGCTCCTCCAAGATGAGCCATCTCAACAAGCCAAGTTAATTGCGATTACAGATTTCCATCAACAGTGGGAAATTGATTTTGCCCTGCCAATTCTCAGCGATCCATCTAGCTCTGAGATCCTGGAGGAGTCTAGCTCCTTAGATCCGCTCCGAGACATCATCAGCTCCATTCTGGCCTACGAGCGAGCCGTTCTCAGTGAGCAGAATCAGCGCCTCCAACAATTAGATCGACTCAACCAAGTCAGTCTCGGGCTTAGTTGTCTCAGCATCGGTGTCATCATTCTTGGGAGTGGGCTAAATTTTGTTCTACTGCGACGCCGAATTGTTGCTCCGCTCAAAAAACTAATGCGAGCTGGTAATGCTTGGAAGTTGGGCCAGCTTAGTACTCAAATCGATCATGTTGCCGAAGATGAAATAGGTCTGCTCTCCCAAACCTTAAATGGCATGGCCCAGGGAATTCAAGTCCGCCAAGGGACCATTCAGCAGCGTAATGAACAACTGGAAGACCTGATTAGTGCGCTATCCCATGATCTGCGAACTCCCCTGTTAGCCAATCGCAGTACCTTAGATGCGATCGCGGGAGGCGCATTTGGCAGCATTAGCCATGAACTTAGGGAAGTCTTAGCCGATTACTACGAGGCCAATCATGACCTCATCCAGTTGGTCGAAGCCTTACTCGACGTGAGCCGGTATGAAGTAAAAGGTAGCCAGATTTTGACCCAGGAACGCCTCAACTGGTCCAAGATTTGCCAACGGGTCAGCACTTGGATTCAAACCAGCTCCCAGGAGAAATGCAAATTACGCATCCATATTGCTCCTGATTTGCCCCCCACCCAGGGGGATGGCATTGAAATCCAACGCGTGCTGCAAAACCTCGTCGACAATGCTGTCCGGCTTAGTCCGGTCTCCAGCACAGTATCTATCGATGTCACACCGCATCCGGGTGGGTTAGTCGAAGTTGCAGTGCAAGACCAGGGACCAGGACTAACGGAGCATGAAATTAAGACTGTCTTTTATCGCTTTGCCCAAGTTGCCGGGCGAAAAGGCAGAGCGGGCTTAGGGCTCTATCTCTGCCGTCAAATCATTGAGGCCCATGGAGGGACAATATGGGTGGAGAGTATGCTGGGACAGGGAGCTACCTTTAGGTTCAATCTGCCTATTGCTGCTTTCCCAGAATGAATCGAAAAGTCCAAATTCATGGGAGCCCACACAGAGTCCACCGTTTCACGGTTTAATTTATCTATCTAAGCAGTCGCTAATACTTGATGCTCGTGATTCTAGAATCTCTCAGGAAGCATTCAGATGAGAGATATACTGTTGAATCAACACTGTTCGGTATGCCTGATCCAACCCAACCTAAAATCACCGTCCTCTTGGTAGAAGATCATGCCCTCATGCGGCGAGGACTTGTGGGTCAGTTTCGCTTGGAAGATGACTTTGAAGTTGTGGGGGAGGCGGAGACTGGGCAGCAAGCCATTGACTTCGCAGCGGAACTCCAGCCAGATGTTGTGCTGATGGATATTGAGTTACCGGTGTTGGATGGAGTCTCAGCAACCAAAAAGATCAAAAGTACAAGCCCAAATATTCATGTTCTTGCCTTAAGTGCTTTTGGCAAAAATGATCAAATTGTTGGAATGCTAGCTGCTGGGGCAGATGGTTACTGCCTGAAGAGTATTGAGTGGAAGCAACTCCTCGATGCGATTCGATTGCTTCAAGGAGGGGGGACCTATTTAGACCCTCAAGTTGCACATCGGCTAAGTGCGATGATGAAGTCTCAAAATACTTTAGAAACAAGAGAAGAAACCACTTCTTTAAAGACTGAAATGCTCTTAAGTGATCGAGAACAAGCCGTTTTGCAGTTGATTAGTGAAGGGAACTCCAACCAAGAAATTGCGACGGAGCTCCATCTGTCCTTAGGGACAGTGAAGTCTTATGTCAGAATGATTCTTAATAAGTTGAGTGTAGATGATCGTGTTCAAGCAGCAGCCAAGGCTGTTCGGGAAGGGCTAATTTAGCAAACATGCATTTTCCCTTTAGGCCTGAAGATAAAGCATCTTAGAGAGTTAGACCCAGCAGCTGGCTCGCCTAGTTGATGCTCAGACGCAGGTATGTTGCGAGGCTCTTGTTGGCTGGCTATCCAAGTGGATAGCCAGCCAACAAGAGAACTAACCTGCCGATAGTAGCAAGAAACTAAGTCTTCCCCGAAGATGGGAAGCCGACTATGCTAGTTACTTGAAAACCTCAGCAGCACACTGCTCTAGAACATTGAATTCTATTCTTACGATTTCCCAAGATATTTCATTTAGGGAAATTGTGAAAATTTACTACAAGAGTCAATCTGTTAAGGTTTACTCTTTCCCTAGTTTTTTGGGTGCGATGAGAGCTGCTAGTCAGGTAACACCAGAAGTTGTTATTTTGGATTCTGAAATAGAAGATTTTGTTTCTGCAAGGGCTTTCTTGAAATCATTTTCTAGAATTCAAGTTTCTAATCCCCAGTATGTTCCTGAATTGTTCCTGAGCCAGACCTTTGCAGCAACGCTGCAAGAATTTTCTGGTGTTGCTTTAACTCAGCTACTATGCAGTCAAGATGAGGACTTATTAGCCTTGGTTCCATTTAAACTTGATGACTTAATTCAACAATTGACTATTGCTATTCGAAAGTTAGCTTAACTTCGTCATGTTGAAAATCTTTCGATCTGTTAAACACTAATAGGTCTTTCGGCTTGACAGTCGTATGCACTTCTCCAGCTGCGAGGGGCTCAGCGAGCTTTCAGGCATCGTCTATGCCGTCGTTTTCGCGCTATTTGGTGAGGGTGCCTTCGCGACGATCGCCTGCCACAACGCCAGTTTCACCATTGGGCAGATGGAGGTGGGCGCGATCGCACAATCCCGCCAAGCGCTCCTGGAGCAGATGGTGGAAAGCATCCATCGACTTGAACTTCTGCCTACTTGATTCTGCACAGCCCATGGCGAGAACGTGCCAGGTGGGGGGCATGGAAGCAGGGATGGTAACTAGAGACGCAACATCGATTCAGCCCGCTCTTGAAAGATGCCTTTAACCGCATTTTT
>CALECT010000186.1 GCA_937949725.1 uncultured Pseudanabaenaceae cyanobacterium | reverse complement strand
GCCGCCGCAGGCATCGATATGCTCAAGCGCAAGCGCGGCGGTCGGGCCACCTTCTTGCCTCTGAACAAGATTCGTCGCGGTCGCTTAGCAGATTTGGCCAAATGGGACACCCCAGCGGGCTTTATTGACCATGCGGTCAATTTGGTCGAGTACGACGATCGCTACGATGACGTTTTCCACTTCATCTTTAACAACACGACGGTTTTTGATAACACCAGCAATGGTCGGCGCAGCATGGGTCGCTATCGCATCGTCACGCTGGATGGCGATTTACTCGAAGCCAGTGGTGCCATGACCGGCGGTAGTCGTCGTCGCGGGGGCGGTGGCCTGAGCTTTGGGGCGGGGGAAGCAGCTGAACCGGAGGAAGTGCGGAACTTACGCGATCGCCTCGGCGAAATCGATACCATCCTGCGTCGCTGCGAAAAGGATGGCCACCACCTTTCCGCAATGCTTCGCCAGCGCACCCAAAAGCTATCGGACCTGCGCGATGCCTATCGCACTGAGCAGTTGCAGTCGGAACAAACCGGCACCATGGTTCAGCGCACGACTCAGCAGCGGGACCAGCTCAAGGCGAGCCTGGAGCGTAACCAGGCTGAAATCAAAGAAGCCTCTACCCGTTTGGAATCCCTCAAGGTGGATCTGCCGGGCAAGGACGAAGAGCTGCAACGGTTGCGTCAGCAATTAGCCGAGCTAGAGAAGTCTCCCCTGCACAATGAATGGCAGCAGCGCCAGGGCGTAGTCCAGCGAGCCGAGACCAATCTGCAAGAGCAGGACCAGGCCCTGCGCAGTGCGGAGCAGATCCTGCGAGAGCTGGAAGCGAATCAAGAGCGTTTGCAGGAGCGGCTGACTCAGAATCAGGAAAAAGTGGCTGCCCTGCGGACCCAGCAGGCTGAGCAGATTAATCAGCAGACTGCTTTGAAGGCTCAGCAAGAGGAGTTGCTGAACCAAATCAAGGTGATGCAGACTGAGCTGGCGGTGATTGAGGAGAAGCTGGGCAGTGAGAAGGTGGAGCGCGATCGCACCGAACGCCTCCTGCGTGAGCAACAAAGCCAAAAGCAACAGTTGGAATGGCAACTGCAAAAGACCCAGGAAACCCAGCAGGAGCAGCGCACGGAACTAGCAGACCTCCAAGAGAAGCTGACGGAACAAGAAGCCGAACTCCCCGACCCCTTGCCAGAAATCCCTGAAGAAACCCGCACCGAAGGCGTGGGGGCACTCCAGCATTACCTGCGCAACCTGGCCAAGCGCATCCAGGCCATGGAGCCGGTGAACATGCTGGCCCTAGAAGAATACGAGCGCACCCAGGAACGCTTGGATGAGCTGAGGACCAAGCTGGAAGTGCTGGAATCGGAGCGTACGGAGCTGCTGCTGCGCATTGAGACTTTCACCACCCTGCGCCAGCGGGCCTTTATGGAGTCATTCAATGCGGTGAATGAGAACTTCAAGGAGATCTTCGAGACGCTGTCTGATGGTGAAGGCTTCTTGCAGTTGGATAATCCCGAGAGTCCTCTGGATGGCGGCTTGAACTTGGTGGCTCACCCCAAAGGCAAGGCAGTGCGTCGCTTGGCTTCCATGTCTGGGGGGGAGAAATCTTTGACGGCGCTGAGCTTTATTTTTGCGTTGCAGCGCTATCGTCCTTCGCCGTTCTATTCCTTTGACGAGGTGGATAGCTTCTTGGATGGTGCCAATGTGGAGCGTTTGGCGAAGATTATTCGTAAGCAGTGCGATGAGGCCCAATTTATTGTGGTGAGTCACCGTCGCCCAATGATTGAGATGGCTCAGCGGACGATTGGTGTGACCCAGGCTCGCGGGGCGCATACGCAGGTGTTGGGCATTTCCCAGGAGCAGGCGGCGAAGGAAGTTGAGAAGAAGAATGAGGCGGAGCGCCAAGAGGCCAAGAAAGCGGCGAAGTCGGCGGGGTAATTAAGAACGTTGGATGAGCATTTACGATGGCAACTGAATCAGAGTATCAAAGCCAAATATCCTCATACGATTGGGATGACTTGCAGAGACTCTGGACACAGATTAGCCAACGTCAGACGCCGAACTGGGATACGGGCAAAGCTTTTGAGTATTTGCTACTACGAGCCTTTGCTCTGGAAGGGGCCGATGTTGTCTTTCCCTATAGCGTCAAGTTCAATCGCGAGGTGATTGAGCAAATTGATGGAGTGATTCATTCGGGCAATCTGGACTGTTTGGTGGAAGCGAAGGATTGGGCGGAGCGAGTCAATGTAGATCCCATTGCCAAGATGCGGAGTCAGCTGCAACGTCGCTCAGCCGCTACCATAGGAATCATCTTCAGTACGAATGGATTTACTGAAGCTGCCCAGACTCTGGCACGATTTGTCACGCCCCAAACGGTTCTGCTATGGAATGGTGCTGAGATTGAGGATGCCCTAGAGAAGCGAATGTTTCGAGCCCACTTGAAGCAAAAGTATCGTCTGTTTGTCCGTACCGGTGACCCTGCCATTGATGTTCGCTTGGGAGACTTGCCATGAGCCGCGCTTATTTGGTTGCTGAAGGGAAAACAGATTTACAGATTTTGCAGCGGCTGTTGCCAGGTGCAGCGGATGTTACGTTCGTGGATGGCCGGGGGAAGTACGGTGCGGAGTCTTTGGCGCGAAGTTTGGCGGCGACTCGTGATTTGCCTGTGGCTTTGGTGATTGATGCAGATACGACGAGTGAGGCTTTAATTGCTCAGAGGCAGCAGGATTTAATCTCGTTGGTGGATCGGGTTTCTCTGGGAGCGCCTTTTGAGGTGTTTCAGGTTGTTCCCAGTATTGAGACTTTGTTTTTTGCAGATCGCTCTCTGTTAGAGCAGTTGATCAATCGAGAGCTGACAGATTTGGAGTGGCAGTTGGGGCAGCGTCAGCCGAGGGTTTTATTAGATAGCGTGACGGGAAATACAGTCTTGTTTGTTCAGGATGCGATCGCCAATCTATCCGAGTCTCAACTCAAAACCTTGCGCCAGCATCCTTTAATTCAGCGACTAGCTGCATTCTTGGCAATGAAGGCCCAAGCGGCTTAAGTTTTGCATCGTTATCCGATGCTGGTGAATGCTGGGCTTTAGACACCGGGTGTTTGCGGAAATCTTGGGTCGCGTCCAAACTGATGGAGAAACATCCGGTGTCTTGACATCGCTAAGATGGAGCTACGGCCTTTCAGTTTGAGGGTGGCTTTGTTATGACTCTTGCGACTGATCGTCGTTTAACCCTAGATGAATTCATTGCTTATGACGATGGATCCCATAACCGCTATGAGCTGGTGGATGGAGTCTTAAAGCCCATGAGTTTGGGGACGGGTAAGCATGGCAGTGTGATTCGATTTCTGGCCAGCAAATTTGATCGTGAGGCTGAGCGTCTGGGCCTGGATATTTTGGCGATTCAGGGCAATGTGGGGATTCAGTCTCCCCGAGGGACGCGCTGGGATACTTGTCGGATTCCTGATATTACGGTTTTGACGGCTGAGCTGTGGGATGAGCTGCAGGAGAGTGAGGCGATTATTCGAGCGGGTAAAGGTCCTGCGTTGCTGGTGGTGGAGGTGGTGAGTCCTTCGACGGCTCAGACGGATTATCGGGCGAAGCATAGTGAGTATTCTGTTTTAGATATTCCTGAGTATTGGATTGTGGATTTGGAGCAGGGGGTGGTGACGGTTTGTACGTTGGTGGAGGGTCGTTATGAGGATGTGGAGTTTCGAGGAGAGGGAGCGATTGTTTCGTCCACTTTTCCTGAGCTGGGCTTGACGGTGGCTGAGGTCTTGGCGGGTGGACGTTAGGGGGTAGGAGCTTTGCTGTAGACACCGGGTGTTTACGAGGATCTTGGGTCAGGCTCCAGCATGTGGAAAAACACCCGGTGTCTTGCTAATGCTTAGCAAAGGGAGAAACACCCAGTGTCTTGGTGATGTTTGGTGTGATCTGACCTACCCTGGACAGTGCGATTGATTTTTGGCCTATTTGCCCATGCCTAGCCTGCCGCAGGATCGCGCTAAGACTTTGAAAGAAGCGTTCCAGCTTTGTGATGTGGGGCCGCTGTATGGCGAGGCGCTGCGCTTTTATCAGCCGCTGGATGAGGTGCGCAGCATGGAGTCGATCAATATGGTCAGCACTCGGCTGGATTTTTTGGCGGCGGGGCAGTTTGAGGCGCTGCTGTTTACGGGGCATCGGGGCTGTGGCAAGAGCACGGAGCTGCGGCGTTTGCAGGACCGCTGGAAGGAGCAGTATTGCGTCATTTATCTGGAGGCGGATGAGGAGCTGGATATTAATGACGCGGAGTATACGGACCTGTATTTGGTGCTGATTCGCCAGGTGAGTGAGGCGATGGCAGCGCTGCGGCTGCGGTTTGATGCGGGGCTGCTGGCGGAGTTTCAGCAGTGGTTTTTGGAGGTGACGGAGGAGACGGAAGAGGCGGTTACGAAGTCGGTGAGTCTGGAGGCGACGATGGGGGCGGGTTTTGAGATTCCGCTGATTGCGAAGCTGGCGACTAAGCTGTTGTCGCAGATTAAGGGCTCGAATGTGCAGAAGAAGCGGATTCGGGAGACGTTGCAGCGGGATGTGGGGCGGTTGAAGGAGGATTTGAATCGGCTATTGCAGGATGGCTTTGAGAAGGTGAAAGCTCAGCATCCCAAGGGCTTTTTGGTGATTTTTGACAATCTGGACCGGGTGCCGCCGGAGGTGGGCGATCGGCTCTATTTTGACTATGCGACGCAGTTGCAGGAGATGGCTTGTACGTTGATTTATACGGTGCCGATTTCGGTGGTCTATTCGGATAAGAATTTGAATAACAGTTTTGCGCGGCCCAATATTGTACCGATGGTGAATCTGTATGAGTTTGCGGCGGACCAGCGGGATTTGAAGCATAACCGGGATGCGGTGCAGGCGCTGGCAAAGGTGATTGCCCAGCGTATGGATGTGAAAGCTTTGTTTACGGAGAAACAATCGCTATTGGAGCTAGTCACTGCCAGTGGAGGACATATTCGGCAGTTGATGCAAATGACGGCGACGGCTTGCTTGACGGCGGCGACGCGGGGGCATGAGCAGCTATTGCCGGAGGATGTGGCCTATGCTGTTACCCAAGAGCAGTTCAATTTTGAGCGGGTGATTCCGGCGCACCATTATCCGCTGTTGGTGAAGGTGTGTGACCTTAAACGGGTGGAGCAGGATGGCGATGGGCAGAAGATGCTTTTTAATACTTCGGTGTTGGAGTATGACAAACCTAAACGTTGGAATTACGTTAATCCGGTGGTGAAGAATTGCGATGCCTTTAAGCAAGCCGTCGAAGATGCAGAATCCCAAAGCAATTCAGAATCCGGTACTGAGTGAGCAAGAGCAAGCGGAGTTTGCAGCGCGGCAGCAGAAGTTTTTGCGTCTAAATCAAGATGCTTTTGGTCAGTTGGTGACTTTTGCGGACTTTGCGGCGGAGAAGCTGACGCTGGGATTTGTGGCGGTGAATTTTGCGCGAGATCAGGCGCTGTTGCTAGATGCCTTAGAGCAGGATTCTCGCTGCGCTGATATTCAGTTTGAGCGGTTCCAGTTTGATGATCCGGAGCTGCGATTTTTGAGGGATGCGTTGCTGGAGGAGCTGCCAAAGCGGGAGCGGCAGTCGGGGAAGAAGCTAATTTTGGTAGTGACGGGTTTGGAGCAGTCGATTGGGCTGGTGGGGGACTATCCGCTGGTGCTGCAAGACTTGAATTATGTGCGGGATGCTTTTTCGGGGTCGGTGCCCCACCCGATTTTGGTGCTGTTGCCCGATGGTGCGCTGTCGCGGCTGGCGCGGTTTGCGCCGGATTTTTGGGCTTGGCGGTTGGGGGTGTTTGAGTTTAAGAGCTTGCCGGAGACGGCGGCGGATGCGGAGCAGTTGTCGCTGCGGTCTGAGCGGATTCGCGGCAGCTTGGAATTGGAGGAGCGGCAGAACAAGGTTGATTTGCTGTTGCGGTTGCTGACGCAATATAAGGCAGATGAAGCGACTGAGGAGGACTTGAAGACACAGATTCAAATTTTGAATGAGCTGGGTTTGGAATATAAAACACTGGGCAAAGTTGAGGATTCTGAGCGCTGTTTACAACAGGCATTAAGGCTAAATCCCAGCACGGAAAATTTTGCCAAATCGAAATCTGCAAGTCTGGAAAGGCTGGCTCAAATTCAAAATATTCAAGGACAGCTGGATAAAGCGTTACAACTTTTTCAGTCGTCGCTGGAGCTATACGAACAGCTTAATGACGATAGGGGGAAAGCATTTATACTGCATGAAATGGCGGTTATCTATTCAAGCCAGGGGCAGGTAGATGACGCGATCGCCCTCTACGAGCAGTCGATTGAGATTGAAGAACAAATCGGGAATGTGCAGGGAAAAGCGGCCACCTTGCACCAAATGGCAGGCATCTACGCCAATCAGGGGAAAGTCGAGCAAGCGATCGCCCTCTACGAGCAGTCCTTAGAGCTGAAAGAACAAATCGGGGATGTGCAGGGAAAAGCGGCTACCTTGGTCATGATGGGGCAATTACTGGCTAAGCAGGGTCAGCTTGACCGTGCCATTGCCATGACTCAAAACTCTTTGATGCTTCTACAACAAATTGGCTCCTGGGAAGCCCCAAAAGTCGAACGGATGTTGGATCGGCTCATGCAAATGCAGTAGACGTAGGTTGGCGTTGAGCCCATGTCCGTCAAAACGGACTCAACAGCCCTCACAACACAGCATCGCAGCCCGCTTCAGCGGGCTTTCGCTCTTAGGCTGGGAATTTCATTCCCAGACTTGCTGTCATTGCTCAACCCTGGCTCGCCCCCATCCCCTACCCCCTTACCCCCAATTCTGGGGGAAGGGGAACCGAACGCAAAACGCTAGCCTTGGCTACTTCTCCCCTCTCCCAAACTTGGGACGAGGGGCCGGGCTTTGCCCTGATCAGGCCAAATGAGGAGAGGGCCTTCCCTTACCAATCCCGATGCTTGCGAAACCCCGGATTCTTCAACTTCGCCACCAGCCCCGGCTTCGCCACCCGCTTTCCATCCACCTCACAAAATCCGATCGCCTCACGCCGTCCCCCATCCGGTCCCACCGCCGACTGCACATAGCAATAGTTTCTCGCCCCATTCACCGAATCCCTCCACTCCAACTCCCGCTGCCAAGCCCCATTCGGATGCCGCTGGGCATACTCCCGCTGCTTAATCACCCCATCGCGACTGTAATCGCCATTGTCAAACCGCGACGTCTGCTGCCACTGCCAATAGCCATCTTCCCGTCGCATCCCGTGGTAATGCTTCACCATCAGCGACCCCTTACGAAACTGATCCTGATGCTGAAACTTCAACCCATCGCGATTCCAGGCCCTATAGGTATAAAACTCATTGATTTGGTCGTCATTATTCTCCAAATCATGGCGACAGGTATACATCTTTCCGCGCCCCGCCGTCGCCTTCTCCTCATAGCGCTGACGATTACAAGGCTCCCGCGTCTCCCCTGGCAGCGCCCCCGCCATCATCAACGCTGGTGCAATCAATACTGGAGCGATTAATGCCGGAGTGACCGCGCCCCAAGTCAATATTTGCTTCAAAATTCTCATGTCAAATTCACGCTCCATCAGCGATCGCGAGCCAATGACCTTCTAGACATCAATCCATCCTCGAAGGTTTCTATGACTCAACCGCTTTACACTGACGGGAAAAAACAGGTCAAACGTGAAAAGTTGAGATGAATTGAAACTGGCTGAGACCAGCCAAGACTAAAAGCATAATTCTTGCCTCAAGTTCCCTTACTCCTAAGGGAGTAAGGGCGAGGGAAAGAGGTCGGCTGTCAAACCCAGGCTTAGCCGAGTTTCGCTTTTCGGAGCAACCACTCAGCTCATGCAAGTCTCAATAAAATTCGTATAGACATCACCCCGAACAAAATCAGGGTTTTCCAGAATCTTTTGGTGAAAGCCAATCGTTGTCGGTAAACCCGTAATCGCAAACTCGCGCAAGGCACGCTTGGTTCGAGCGATCGCGGTCTTCCGATCTGGCCCCCAGACAATCAATTTGCCAATCAGCGAATCGTAATAGGGCGGAATGTCATAGTCGGTGTAGACATGGGAATCAACCCGCACCCCAGGACCACCAGGAGCCAAGTAAGCGCTAATGCGACCGGGGCTAGGGCGGAAGTTGTACTTGGGATCTTCAGCATTGATGCGACATTCGATCGCATGACCGCGCACCTGTATATCTTCTTGGGTAAAGCTGAGCTTCTCGCCCTGGGCAATGCGGATTTGCTCCACAATCAGGTCCACCCCCGTCACCATCTCTGTCACGGGATGCTCCACCTGAATGCGGGTATTCATCTCCATAAAGTAGAAACTGCCGTCCTTATCCACCAGGAATTCGACGGTGCCTGCGCCCACATAGTTAATTGCCTTAGCAACCTTCACCGCCGATTCCCCCATGCGACGACGCATATCTAGGGTGACGGCAGGGCTAGGGGATTCCTCTAGGAGCTTTTGGTGGCGGCGCTGGATAGAGCAATCGCGATCGCCCAAATGCACCACATTGCCATGGCTGTCAGCCAAGAGCTGAATCTCGACGTGGCGAGGCTGCTCAATGAATTTCTCGACGTAGAGGCCAGGATTACCAAAAGCAGCTTCTGCTTCGCCACGGGCTGCGAAGAACAGCTTGGTCATTTCCTCTTCTTGACGGACGAGGCGCATCCCTCGGCCACCGCCCCCAGCTGTGGCCTTGACGATCACAGGGAAGCCCATGCCACGAGCAATCTTCAGGGCTTCAACTTCATCTTCAACCAAACCATCGCTACCGGGAACCGTGGACACTCCCACAGAAGTCACGGTCTTCTTCGCCGTAGACTTGTCCCCCATATCCCGGATGGACTCGGGGCGAGGGCCAATGAAGGCCAGCTGATGCTCTGCGCACATCTGGGCGAACTTAGCGTTCTCTGCCAAGAAGCCGTAGCCCGGATGAATCGCGCTGGCACCTCGGGTCAAGGCTGCCCCGAGAATGTTCGGAATATTGAGATAACTCTTGCTAGAGGGCGCTTCACCAATGCAAACGGCCTCGTCAGCCATCTGCACATGCAGGGCGCTGCGATCCACTGTGGAATGGACGGCGATGGTGCCAATGCCAAGCTCTTCACAAGCTCGCACGATACGCAGGGCAATTTCCCCGCGGTTGGCAATGAGGATTTTCGAGAAGCCCATAGACCGCTTACAGATTGGGATGCGATCGTATCATGGTAGCTGCCCCAGCCTGCACCAGAACTGAATCTCCCAGGGAACTTGGGATTTTTTTTAGAGGACTAGAGCAAAGGTGACACAATCAGCTATTCTGTTAAGGCAAAATTCACTGCTTTCCGAAGCAGGGGATTGATTGACCGGATTCCTCTCCGGGTTGTCTTGGGATATTTCTAAGGCAATGGGTTAGTTGAATCAACCATCTAATGGGTTGGTTTGTAACTGCCAAAAATCATGCGGATATGGTGGAACTGGTAGACACGCACGCTTGAGGGGCGTGTGGCTTATGCCTTGCGAGTTCGATTCTCGCTATCCGCATCTTAAAAAGCCGAGAGTTTGGGCATTGCCTGACTCTCGGTTTTTTGGGTTTTGAGTTGTTGGGAATGAGCAACAAATGAAACCGTTGTTGGGTCGCAAACAACCTAACCAGCGTAATAACGCGCCTTCATTCGATCGCAGTAAGCCTGCAAATTCCCTCGACTCTGCCCATAGGCTTTCACAGGCGACTCCACTGGAACTTCGATTAGATTGACCAACATGCCATAGGTCATGGCATCCACCGTGCGGGGGTGCTCTCCCATAAGGAAAGGCTTATCAGCTAGGAAATCAGCGATCGCTCCCAAATCGCGAATCCCCATTTGATGAATCTCCGCCGGGCTGTGTAAACCAATGCCCTGCTCCTTAAACCGCTTCAGGGTCTTGCGTCGAATTTGTCCCGGCAAGATTTGCTTAATCACAGGCGGTAAATCTCCAAAGAAGACATCCTTCACAAGAGGCCAATGCTCACGCCAGCGAATACAAAAGGTTGTCCAGTAAAGACTCTCCGCCATCAGCTGCTCAAAGGCCGTTGCAATGGCGCATTCTTCCGTAGTCATGCCATCGTCTAGATTCTTGCCATAGGTCGCCTTTAGGGAGTCAATAATCAGCGCAGAATCCGCCAATGTCTGACCGTTGTCTTCAATGTAAGGCAGCTTCTTCTTCGGGGCCTTGCTCAAATATTGAACCCCCGTATAGACCTCAAAGGGCTGCCCCGTCATCCGCAGATAGGTCTCCATCCGCATACAAAAAGGACTGGGATTGGGAATGCCCCAAACGGGATCAAACTGGTACAGCTTCAGCATGTTGATAGAACTCGACTGAACAATGGCCCAAGGGTGCAATTCCAGAGGAAGCTGACTGGGCGATCGCAGTGAGCAGTGGAAGAGTAGGTTTATTGTAGTTCTGACGTTCTACTGGTCTCAGCATCCTTCACAACTCGTTTCTAAAACCGCCCCCCGCATCCGTCCTGCCATGGCGCTATCCTTAACAGAGTCTTGCCAATAGCCGCTCCCGATGAAAACTTCCGTTCGGGCTGAATATGCCCAACGCCGTGCCCAACTGCTGGAAAAGCTGGGTAACAGCACTGCCATCTTCAACAGTGCTCCCCACGCCGTCATGCACAACGATGTGGAATATAACTTCCGCCAAAACAGCGACTTCTACTACCTCACCGGCTTCAATGAACCCGGCTCGGTCCTTGTCCTCGCCCCCCATCACGAAGAGCACAAGAGCATTTTGTTCGTGCGGCCCAAGGACACCAAGGCTGAGACCTGGAGTGGCAGACGTACCGGCGTAGATCGGGCTAAGGAGCTTTACGATTTCGACGAAGTCTTTCCCATCAACGAACTCAATGCAAAGCTGCCCGGCTACCTCAAGAAAGCCGATCGCATCTACTACCGCCTAGGCCATGACGAAGCCTTCAACGGTACGGTCATCCGCCAATGGCGTAAAGCCATGGCAGGCTTTCAAAAGCACGGCGTTGGCCCCATGGCCCTGGAACATTCAGGCCAGCTCCTCGATAGCCTGCGTTTGATCAAGAGCGAATCCGAGCTGGAGAAAATGCGGCGGGCGATCGCCATCTCTGCCGAAGCTCACAACCTGGCCATGGACATGGCCAAGCCTGGCCTGTATGAGTACCAGATCCAGGCTGAAATGGAACACCACTTCCGCAAACAGGGGGCCATGGGACCGGCCTACCCCTCCATCGTCGCCAGTGGAGATAACGCCTGCATCCTCCATTACGTCGAGAACGATCGCCAAATGCAGGATGGCGATTTGCTCTTAATTGATGCAGGCTGTTGCGTCGACTACTACAACGCCGATATCACTCGTACCTTTCCCATTACCGGTAAGTTTAGCGAGGAGCAGCGGGTTTTATATGAGCTGGTTTTGGACGCCCAGAAAGCGGCGATCGCTGCTGTCAAACCTGCCAACAACTTCAGCAGCTACCACGATGCCGCTGTCAGCACCCTCGTCGAGGGTTTCCTAGAGCTAGGCCTGCTCAAGGGCGACAAAGCAGAAATCATTAAAGAAGAGAAGTACAAGCACTTGTACATGCACCGAACCGGC
>CALECT010000185.1 GCA_937949725.1 uncultured Pseudanabaenaceae cyanobacterium | reverse complement strand
GTCCCGGCGATCGCCCCAGCGAGCGAGGTTGCTTAGCCGCAGCCAAGAGGTCATCCACCCAAGCACTGAACAGAATGCTGTGGAAAAGCCTGCGAGATCAGCTATTCTAGATCCCTGTGTGAATTGAGCCTTACCTTGGGTTCATCTTGCTCAGCCCTAACGCTTTCAATTTGTAGTCTCCTAGCGGAATTAGAAGAGGTAGCTCGTGGCCAAGAAAGAGGCAGCTAAAGATAAAAAAGGAGCCGGGAAGAAACCTGCAGAGGCGAAAAAAACATCTGCAGCGGCTGCGACCGAGAGTGGAAGCTTTAACCCCGTTGAGTTTGCCCTGAGCGCTAAGGATGAACTCAGTAAGGTTGTCTGGCCTAGCCGCCAACAGCTCCTCAGCGAATCCGCTGCGGTGTTGTTGATGGTGAGTGTCTCCGCTGGAGTTATTTACTTCACAGATAAAGCACTGAGCTGGGCTTCCACCCAGGTCTTCGGCTAGCCCCTTCGCTTTTGATTCAAACAGCGCCTTGGGCTTGAACAGATTGTCGGCAGGTATTGGGACTAGAGAACTGTGAGCGAATACGACGAAGCGCTAAACGAAGGCACGGACCAACAGGAAGGGGCGGCCATAAGTAATGCCAACCTCAGCGAAGCGGAAATTCAGAAGAAAGCCCGCTGGTATGCCGTGCAGGTGGCATCTGGCTGTGAGAAGCGTGTGAAAATCACCTTGGAACAGCGCCTTCAAACCCTGGACGTGGCTTCTCGTATTCTCCAGGTGG
This sequence comes from uncultured Pseudanabaenaceae cyanobacterium, assembly GCA_937949725.1. Lineage (GTDB taxonomy): Bacteria > Cyanobacteriota > Cyanobacteriia > PCC-9006 > JAAUQQ01 > JAAUQQ01. The sequence goes on along the minus strand of CALECT010000185.1, from coordinate 2,618 downwards.
AGATTCCCCAGACGCCTATCGTCAAGACCCGTAAGGATGGCTCTCGCTCTACTGCAGAGGAGAAGGTTTTCCCTGGGTATGTTTTGATTCGCATGGCCCTAGATGATGATTGCTGGCAGGTGGTGAAAAACACCCCCAACGTCATTAACTTCGTGGGGGCTGAGCAAAAGCGTGCCGTGGGTCAGGGCCGTGGCCGTGGCCACGTCAAGCCTTTGCCCCTCAGCCGCTCTGAGGTGCAACGCATCTTCAAGCGCACCGAGGAGAAGAAGCCCGAAATCAAGGTCAATGTGGCCGAGGGCGATCAGATTCTCGTTCTTTCTGGTCCCTTCAAGGACTTCGAAGGCGAGGTGGTCGAGGTCAGTGCAGAGCGTGGCAAGCTGCGCGCACTCCTTTCAATTTTTGGCCGTGGTACCCCGGTTGAATTGGAATTCAATCAGGTTGAAAAGCAGGGCTAACAGGTTTGGGGCATGCCCGTTTGCCTTTTGGCAGACTGGGTTATGACCCTGTGACTTCTCTAGAAACCCTTCGGGTGTGTCTAGTTGAGTCCCCCAGCCCAAGTGAGTGGCGACTTGCTGGGCTGTTTTCGGACTGCGATCGCAAGAGCAGTTCATCTACGCAAATCATCGTGATGGAAAGTAATTTCCAGCGCGAACCGTACAGCAGTTGTTACGTACAGCGTTAATTAAATGGCCAAAAAGGTAGTAGCACTGATTAAGCTGGCTCTTCCCGCCGGGAAGGCAAACCCAGCTCCACCCGTTGGCCCCGCTCTGGGTCAACATGGTGTGAACATCATGGCGTTCTGTAAGGAATACAACGCCAAGACCTCCGACAAGGCAGGTTTCATCATTCCAGTTGAAATTTCGGTCTTTGAAGATCGCAGTTTCACCTTCATCCTCAAGACACCGCCTGCGTCTGTCTTGATCAAGAAGGCCGCTGGTATTGAGAAGGGCTCCGGTCAACCCAAAACTCAAAAAGTGGGTTCGATCACTCGGGCTCAGCTCAAAGAGATTGCTGAGACCAAAATGCCTGACCTCAACGCGCGCGACATCGAAGCCGCGATGAAAATTGTTGAAGGCACCGCTCGCAATATGGGCGTCACCATGGCTGACTAGGCGACTTTGCCTAGTTCAGTTGCAGACTTTTAAGTCTGTCGCCTGATTCGTTGATCTGATTTACACACCAATAACCGGGGGAGAGGCTGAACCTCGATCGCACCCCAAGACAATATGGCAAGAAAAACATCCCGTCGCGTAACCGAGCTCCAAGGCAAGGTAGAGAAGCGCGTCTACGAACCTTTGGAAGCTTTGAAGCTCCTCAAGGAAACCGCTACGGCTAAGTTTCCTGAGTCTGCCGAAGCCCACATTCGCCTGGGTATTGACCCCAAGTACACTGACCAGCAGTTGCGGACCACCGTGGCGCTGCCCAAGGGCACCGGTCAGGAAATTCGCGTTGCCGTTGTGGCTCGCGGTGAGAAGGTGGCCGAAGCTGAAGCCGCCGGTGCTGACATCGCCGGTTCCGAGGAGCTGATTGATGAGATTGGTAAGGGTCGTATGGACTTCGACCTCCTCATTGCTACGCCTGACATGATGCCTAAGGTGGCTCGTCTGGGTCGTGTGCTCGGTCCCCGTGGCCTGATGCCTTCTCCTAAAGGCGGCAGTGTCACCACTGAGCTGGGCAAGGCAATCAAGGAATTTAAGGCAGGTAAGCTGGAATTCCGTGCCGATCGCTCCGGTATTGTTCACCTTTCCTTTGGCAAGGCGGACTTCAGCGCTGAGGATCTTCTAGAGAACATCAAGGCTCTCCAAGAATGCATCGACCGCAATCGCCCTTCCGGTGCAAAAGGTCGCTACTGGCGCAGTTTGTATGTTTCTGCTACAATGGGTCCCTCGATTGAAATCGACATCAGCAGCCTGCGTGACATGAAGATGGGTGAAGAGGAAGCTTAGGCTTCTGATTTGCTACTGGTTACGTTGAGTCGCTGAACTCGGTTTTGAACAAAGTTTTATCGTCAACGGAGAGAGCCTAGGGCACAACGCAACAACTTCATACCCTCCACCAGAGACAGCCGGTTCCCCGCTTAGCGGAGATAAAACCTGCCGAGGCCAGAGAGATGAGCGTTTGCCCCAGGTTTTCCTGTGCATGCTTAGAACCCTGACTCCTAGTGGTCAGGGTTTTTTGATGGGTGTTGGATGGGGTGCTTAAAGGATTTTGATTCGATTGATTGATCAAGCTTGTTGTCTCTAACCCAGAAAAAGGAGGTGAGATTGAATGGGAAGAACACGCGCAAGTAAAGAACAGCTAGTTGCTGAAATTACTGAAGGTCTGGCCGGAGCCGATATGGTTTTGGTTATGGATTACAAAGGCTTGAGCGTTGCTGAAATTACTCAGCTACGTGATGGTCTCGCTGAATCTGATGCCAAGTGCACAATCGCCAAGAACACCTTGGTGAAGAAAGCAATTGAAGGCAATGATGAGTGGTCTGAATTGGGCGACATGCTCAAGGGTACCAATGCTCTATTGCTAGCTAAGGGTGATGTGGGTAGTGCTGTTAAGGCCTACCAGAAATTCCAAAAAGCGACCAAGAAAACTGAAATTCGTGGTGGTGTGTTTGAGGGCAA
>CALECT010000184.1 GCA_937949725.1 uncultured Pseudanabaenaceae cyanobacterium | reverse complement strand
AATTCGGGATGCTCGTTGACGCAGTCCAGGCGTAGATAGGTGACATCAGGGCGCTTCTTGCGAAGGCCTTCAATGATGTGGTCTACGTCCAGCAGGGTCTCATGGTTTTCGGTGGCGAAGCCGATGGGCATATAAACCAAGGCCGTTGCACCCAAGTCCATCAGGTTCTTGGAGGCGGTGGTGACGTCGGGCTGGGTCCATTCAATCATGGGGGTGTCATGGTTGAGCCAGCCAATGCTGATAAGGGGATAGCGGTACATCAGCTCCTTGCGTACTAGCTCATACAACTCTTGGCTTTCGTCGATGCCGGAGGTAAAGCCTTTGGCTTTGTGGGGACAGCCGTGGTTCATGAGCAAGATGCCGGTCTGGGAAGGCAGGTGGGCTACTGCCAGTTTCTTCTCGACGTTGTCGACGACCTGTTGAGCTAGCAACTTAATGTAGTCGGGGCGATCGAAGAAGGAGGGGATGTACCGAATGCCTTTGACCCAATGCTCGGCTTCGGTGCTGAGCTTGTTAAGGGCGTTGTTGACCTGCTCAACGGCAATACCACTGGTGAAGATGGAATCGACAACCAGGAGGGGATAGATCAAGACTTTGCTGTAGCCTTCGGCTTTGACCTGGGCGAGCACTTGCTCGGGGAGGTGAGGCGCGCAGAAGTTAAAAGCTTTGAAGACTTTGACGCGATCGCCCCAACGGTCTTTCAAATTGCTCTCAATGCCCGCGCGCTGAGCTTCAAAAATCTCGTTGTGGGGAGAGACGAAGTTGCCGTGCTGATGGCTCCACTCATGGAGGTCAAAGATTGCTAGCAGCTTGGCCAGGGGAGGATAGAGCCAGAGGGGCACAGGAGCAAACTTGGCAGTGAGGAGGTTGAGCGCCTGTTCGTTGTAGTTAGCAAAGTCCTCGTAGCTTTCGACTTCGCCATAGCCCATCAGGAGAACGGCGACTTTATTACCTGCCTCAGGATCAGTATGGAGGGCGTCGGTATGGGTGTGGGTGAGGTTGCTAGTAGTGACCATAAATATCGATAGCGCAGGCTGATAGAAACTTAGCTATCAGTGTTCCGCAGGCATTTTGAAAGTGGGGACGGGGCGCAAGGAAACTGCACCAAAGTTATGTTCCTGATGTAATGCGGCGGCGATCTTCTTAACCTTGCTTCGAATTACGTTTCTTTTTGCGGCCTGGGCTAGGTTTGTGCTGGTGGGGTAGCCGCTTGGGGGAGGATGTGGAGGAATTTTCTGACTTCGCAGCTGTTTTAGGGGATTTCGCTTTGCCTTGTTTTGTACCGGGGGCGGTGCGCTGTTCGCCGAAGTATTTCTCGCTGCGGTAGCGGAGCCAGATGCGGAGTTGTTGGGGGATTTTATTTTTTTGCGCTTGGGTGAGCTGATTGTAGAGAAGGAGGGCTTTGTCTCGTTCGCCTCGGCAGGCGCGATTGTTGTGGGCTTTCCAGTAGGCCATGGCGACGCGGATGCGGCGGTTGGTTTCTTTAACCAAGGCATCGCCGCTGAGATCTTTCGAGCTGAGTTTGTTTGAGCGTTTAGGCATGGCGCATGGAAGCTCTAACTAGCGTATTTAGGGGCTGCACCGTGCGACGTTTTGTCGATGCAACGCTTCGAAGACGGTGGGAGCGTCAGTTATTGCTCTGCTTCATTCGCTGCTTGATCGCTCTGGGGTAAAAGTCCTTCTAGTACTGCGCCTACAACACGATGGTCTGAATCTTGACGTAGCTTCGCGACAGCAGCCTGGGCAGAGGCATCGTCATATTGCCGTAATTGACGCGCTGCTCCTATCCGAATATAGGCACTGGCATCCTCGGCGGCTTGGAGAAGAAGCTCAAGAGCTGCTGCTTGGAAGGACGTCTCCTTGAGTCGCCCCAGTAAGCTAACTGCAGAGCGCTTCACGGTTAAGTCTGCTTCATTGCAAATCCCCAGACGGCAGAGTTTCAGAATGGTCTCGGGGCAATCGAAGTCTTCCATCGTTGCCAAGATACTCCGGCGAATCAGCCAGTGGGACTGTTGTTCGAAAATCTCCACGAGCTGGGGCAAAGATTGCTCTCCATATTTGGAGAGGGAGTTGGCAATCTCTGAAATAACATTGTGATCCTTTTCTCTGTGCAGCATTTCTAGCAATGCTTCGTAGGCTTCTTCGTTGCGCTTAACACCTAAGCCCGTGGCGATAAAAGAGCGACAGATAAACTGTTTATCATCGAGCCTCTGCTTCAGCAGCGGGACGACGAGGTCTGCATCAAACTTACGTAGTTCGGTCAGCGCTTTCATCCTGTTCTGAGGATTGGGACTGTCTAGGAAAGCTTCGATCTGTTCCAAGTTCATTGCGTTATGGGATTAAGGGGTTCCAAGAGGCTGAGGAAGCAATACATCACCTGGAAGGCTCCCAAACCCACTTAACCCATTTTACATTTATTTACATTCCCGGCCATCGACTCAGTTTTTTCTGACAGTCTCTCTTTAATAAGAACGGTCTCTGACCCAGGGCGCGATCGCAACCTTTTGCAGAGTTATGAGGAGCGAGGTGAGACGGCTTCAAAGCACACCTTGCACGATGGCATAGCCAGTATCCTGCAGAATCACCTACGCAGCTAGGTTTCTACAATTTTAGGCAAAGCCTTAAGCCTCAGGTGGAATGCGTGGCTTCAATTCGCGGATCAGCATAGGGAGCTCTGTTTGTACTACCTCCCAAACGATTTCTAGGTCAATATCGTCATACTCATGCACTAGTCGATTTCGCATGCCATTAATCTCCCGCCATGCAATCCCAGGGAATTGCTCCAGCGTTTCTTCTGACGTTCGTTTGGCAGCCTCAGCAAGTACCAGAAGCCGCCGAATGACAGAGTCTTGAAGCTGAATATCATTTAGAAACTGAGCTTTAGAACAGTTTGCCGTATAACGAACAACCAGCTCAGCCGATTGCAGCATATCAAGCAGGTACTGAAGATCCCGATTCATAAATAACCTGGGCAGAAGAAAGAATTTCGTTACGACGCAAGTAGTTCTGGCTAGATTGAATGCCTCGGCGAGTCATCAGATCAACGTCTCTTTCAAACAAAATTTCTAGCTCTGCTTTCATGCTGTCCAAGCTCGCGAAGCTAGGACGGGCAGTGGAAAGGAACTCTACCATTACATCGATATCACTCTCGGGACAGAAGTCATCGCGCAGTACTGAACCAAACAGGGATAATGTTGCCACTTGCCAGCGATCGCAAAACGCCACAATCTGCTGCTCAGGCAAAACGATATGCCGAAGCTCAGACAAAGGTCGAAAACCAAAAGAAGATTCAGCAGCAGTCATGGACATTAGCACTCACTATTTCAAGTCTACACAGACTCCCAAACATCTGCCGCGACTTCACACATAACTACTCGCCTGCCGCGTAAACATATCCGCATAGACCCCATCCAACGCCATCAACTCATCATGGCTGCCCTCCTCAATCACCCCACCATGTTCCAGCACCACAATGCGATCTGCCATCTTCGCCAGGGCTAGCCTGTGGCTGACCACTACCGCCATCCGCCCCCGCGCTACGTTGCGGAAAATATCGTAGATTTCCTGTTCATTTTTGGGGTCTAGCGCTGCCGTGGGTTCATCAAACACCATCAGGTCTGCTGTGCCCATGCGCAGGAGCGATCGCGCAATGGCCACCCGCTGCCACTGCCCGCCCGATAAGTCCACCCCATCCTCCAGCTCTTTCCCCAGGGGCGTCTCCAGGCCCAGCTCATAGTTCTTCACCAGCCGTGCCACCCCGGCTTCCTCTAAGACCTCTTGAATCGCATTATCCTCATCCAGACTGGGCTGATAGCCCCAGCCGACGTTCTCTCGCAGGGTGGTGGGGAAGCGGGCGTAGTCCTGCATAACCACGGCGATGCGATCGCGCAGTTCCCTCAACTCCAGCTCCCGATAATCCTTGCCATTCCAATAGATCGAACCTTGAGTTGGATCATAGAGTCGGCACAGCAACTTGCCCAGGGTCGTCTTCCCCGCACCGTTTTCGCCCACCAAGGCCACCATCTCGTTGGGCCTGATCTGAAAATTGACGCCCTTAAGAATTGGCACATCGCTCCCGGGATAGGCAAAGACGACATCCTGGACTTCGATGCCCGTTTGATCAGCATCAGATTTCCAGATATCTGCGGCCTGCTTTTGGGGAGGCGAGGTCAACTCGGGTTGTAGATCCAACAACTGAAAAATCGGCTTCGTCGCCAGGGTCACATCATAGAGTTCACCAAAGTTGGCGATCAGCCGTTGGAGACCGCCCTGCATTTGGGCAATGATGCCGGTGTAAAGGGCAATATCGCCTAGGGTAAAGCGACCCTCGACCACACCCACAACAACAAAGACATAGGGCAGAGCTGCACCCAGGTTGCTGATACAAGACCAGAAGGCCATAGCGATCGCCCCTTCCTTCCGCACCTCGGCCATTGCCCTGAAACGTTGAAAATAAAAGTTCTTCCAACGAGACACCATAATCTGTTGCAACGAGAACAGACGAATCTCCTTCGCAAAGTTCTCACCCCGAATCAGCCGCCCGTAGATGTCCATATTGCGAGAGGTTTCTGCCTGGGTCGTCTCCACCCGCCAACTGCGGCGGCGGTGGCGCATCTCCACCCAAATGGACGGGGCTGTAATGCCGATCAGCAGCAGCGGAATCCACCAGTCTAGGGAGGCGGCTAGCAGCACTGAGGGCAAGAAAGTCAGCAGTCCCTTGAGGGTGCCGGAGAGCATAAAGGAGAGCCGCTGCACTCGGCCCACCCCCTTTTGGGTGAGCTGGACGATGTTGAGCAGGTCGGGGCTTTCGAACAGGGCGATGTCGTTGAAGGTAGCAATTTTTTCCAGGACTTGGCCCTGGACTGCGCCCTGGACGCGATCGCGCAGCGAAGCAAACAGCAAAATATCCACCGTAGAGGTAATCTCCACCAGCAGCCGAAGCCCCACCGTCCCCGCCAAGGCCCAGAGCAGCGTGCTATCCGTCGTAATCACGCTGCGCCAATCCGCCACCGGCCCCTGCTGCACCAACAGCGACAGCTCATCAATGACCAGCTTGCTGAGGTACAGCGTCACTGCTGGCCCCGCCCCGGTCATCACATTGAAAAAGGCAATCTGGCTCAGCTCTCTCGGCGCAGCTTTTGCCACCATAAGGAGACTGCGGCGCAGGGCTTGGGAGGGCTTAAGGTCAGGGATATTCAAAGTCGATGCAAGAAAGCAATAGCTCTATGATCCTGCAATATTGAACTCAAAGACGATTTAGCAGCTTGTGCCGCAGCCCCTGCTCTACTCAGCAGGTAGCTCAAGCTCATCTCGAAAAACCCGCTCCAGCCAATGCAATTCTGCGCTAGAACCATCAAAGGACAATGAATGGCTCCCAAGAGAGAGCCACAGCTGAGGTGCCGGCAAAAGTCTCCAAGCCCGATTACGGTTAAATTGCTGTGCTGCTTTAAAGGGAAGGCGAATCTGAAGCATATTTTTATTCATGACTAAAATCGCCCAGGCAGGACGAAGAGTCAGATACCACCGTGGTCCCCAGATTATTAGACAGGGAAGGACAACCAAAAGCCAAACTGTCCAGAAAAAGCTAGGCATTCTAAGTAGATGTCCATACGTTGGAAGTCCAATAAAAGCAATGATGCCAATTACGATCCCTGCAAAACAGCCATCATTATCATCAACGGTCTTTTGAACCAATGGTTCTCTAACATGGCTCATACTCACTTGCTTGGATGGCAACTTAATCTCTAGCTCACCAGTAGGCAGATAACGCGCTTCAATTTGGCTAAAAGAAGGCTTTAAGCCAAGGGCGACAGAAGCGTTGCCCCCAATGTCAGTACGAGGCGCTAAGAATTTTGACTGGCTATAACTACTGGGCCTGCTATGGCTCAAATGGGCTTGAGCAGCAGAAGTGGTCCGTCGATCCAGACTAGGTTCTGTAAACGACTGGAGCCAGGCGATCGCCTGGGGTGTCAACTGCACTTTGTCTTCAAATTGAATCCGTAGCTCCTTTTGGGGTAAATCTGCTGGGTGCATCCCGCTAGCCAAATAAATCAGCGTTGCCCCCAGACTGTATAAATCTGATGCAGGCACCGCCCGCCCGCCAAACTGCTCCGGCGGCATATAGCCATAGGTTCCCACCACGGTAATGGTGCTGCCTTCCCTGGCTGCCAGGGTTTGCACAGAGCCAAAGTCTACGAGGTAGACCTGGCCTGGGGAATGGGCCGAGCGATCGCCCAACAAGATATTGCTAGGCTTAATATCTCTATGAATCACAGGCGGCTGACGACCGTGCAAGTATTCAAGGATGTTGAGTAAATCTTCACCAATTTGCTGAATCTCAGCCTCGCTAAAACTCCGTCCCGCCTTCAGCTGCTGCTCTAGAGATTGAGCTTCAATATGGCTTTGAACGAGAGCAAAACCTTTGGTCCGTGGCGTTTCCAGATCAAAGTAATCGAGGTATTTGGGAATCGCGGGATGATCTAGAGAACGTAAGGTCTCCGCCTCCCGCTCAAACAGCTTCAAATCATCCCAAGCAAAATCCTCACCGAAGCTCAGCAGCTTAATCACCACGCGCTGGCCAGTTTCCCTGTCCTCACAAAGCAGCGTTTGCCGCCCAGCTTTCTTGCCTAGGCGCTGGAGGGGGCGGTAGCGCTCACTCTCAACTAGCGCTGCAGCGAGGCCAGTCCATTGGGGAAAGGAAGCGGTCATAAATGCTTTGAGGCTATGGAGAGCAGCATCGTGAATTCGTGATAGATAACAAGATCTATCGACTCTCCACCAAGCTAGCAAAATCCTGCAAAGCCTGGTCGAAGCGATCGCCCGCAACCCACAAAAAATCGTTATGCCCCGCCCCCTCAACCCACAGCGCCTGCTTAGGCTCCGGCGCTGCCTCATAAAGCTTTTGCCCATGCCACAACGGAATCAGCTCATCCGCCTCGCCATGCATGATTAGCACCGGCACATCCACCTGCTTCATCCGGCGCAAACTGGGAAACTTATCGAACGGCACCAGCGGCACCTGAGTCAGCACCCGAAAGGCGCTAACAAACGAACTCTCCACAATCAGCCCACCCACTGGCTCCCGCGAAGCCAAATACAGGCTCGGCCCACCACCAATGGATCGCCCATAAACCACAATTTGCTCCGGTGGCACCTTCAGCTCATCCACCACATAGCGATACACCGCCTCAATATCGCGATAGGTGCGCCGTTCCCCTGGAGCACCATCACTCAGCCCGTACCCCTCATAGTCATAGGCCACCACGCTATAGCCGCTCTCTCGGATCCGCTCCAGCTTCGGGCGACCATCGCCCAAGTCTTCAGCATTGCCATGGCTGTAGAGGATCGTCAGCTTCACCTCGGGGTTGGGCAGCGACAGCACCGCAATTTTCCGATCTGCCGTCACTGGCAGCTTCAGCGAAATATCTGCCTCGCTGTAACTAACAGGCTGAGGGAAGAACATCTGCTTATTGGAAAAGAACCAGCCGTAAACGCAAAAAGTTCCGTAGGCCAACACAAACAAACGCAGCAAGCGCCAGAGAGACCATTGACCGATGAGTTTTGTGGCGATCGCGTTCATAGGGGACTTCCTTCAAACACCTGTATCCATCAGGAGCCTGCGCTTTAAAGATAATGGGCGAAATGCATGCAGGTCATCTCCCTATTCACCAATAGATGTGAATCAATGCGCCTTCTAGCCGTCGCGATCGCAATTTCCCAGTCATGCAGGAGGTCAGAACGTTGCAACTTGTATCTTGACCAAACCTACTTTGGGAACTTTTGTAGCATTCCTCAGATCCTGGTGAGTCGAGACTCTAGATTGAGATAGTGACCTACATCGGTTCTCGACGCTAGCATCATGCCTCTAATGGATGATCCAGCACTTAGATCCGGCGTTAACTGCGAAACATTTGACAGTTTGCCTTTGCCATTCAGAACCAAATATCTAGGGAATATTCCATGACTGACCGTCGCCAAGATGCCTATGCTGTTCGCCTCGAAGCAGCCGAGCTTGCCCGCAGCCGTGATCATGAAACCCACAAAGCAAACGGGGATGAACAGCGCTATGCAGACGCGAAGTATTTCATGTCTTTTACCAAGGGACTGCCTCACAATCCTGAGACTGGCTTACTAGAAGACCCTGCCGATTTTGTTGCGTTTCGTCGGGCGATCGACGATGGCTTTATCGATCCATTTACAGACCGCGTGCGCCATGGTGCTCGCTATAAAGTAAATTCCAAAGGAGACGTAGAGGATGTACTAAGACCTGGAGTCATTGAGGCAGCCCAAAAACGTGTGGAGGATGCTGAGGAAGAGTCAGAGGAGAAAGATAATGCAGAACAAGCACTCCAGACTGCCAAGCAAGACATTACTGATGCAGGAAACTTCAGGCAATGGGAAGCACCCACAGCAGGATTAGCATTTGACCTTGAAGGCCCTGATGCTCAGGCAGTGACGATGCCACCTGCTCCACCGCTAATGAAAGCTCCAGGTGTCGTCAACTCCGAGCTCGCTTTTGAAATGGCAGAAGTCTATGAGTTAGCGATTCTCAGAGACGTATCTCTGAATGATTTTGAGAATACACAGGGCACTACTCATCCCATAACAACATCACTAGATCGACTGAACGCACTGGATTACATTAAGAACTACGAAGATGTTTGTTGCCAGCAGTTTGGGCGACCACGAAAACTTTCAGAAGAGAAAAAATTAGATCACCAAAATGTCTTTAGAGGTTCCTCTCCTGGCGTCGAAATTGGTCCTTATCTGTCTCAGTTTTTACTAATTGGTAACGTGGACCGCAATGGCAAAGGCAGCATTGCTGATGGAAAGATTGCCTATGGTGTATTACAAATTGACCAAAAGGTACCTATCGCAAAGCCGCATGAAGACTACATGGTCAAGATGGAAGACTATGTATCCGTGCAGAGAGGAATCAAACCCAAGAATCCAGAAAACTATATTTCTCAGGAGAAAGATGAACGAGCAGCACGCCGCTTCATTTCTACCCCTCGCGATTTAGCAACCTACGTCCACTACGACGCCCTCTATGAGGCCTATCTCAATGCTTGCCTCATTCTTTTAGGTATGGGGACTCCTTTCGATCCAGGCTTTGATCATCTCTCAGGGGTTGGTTCCGGCGAAGGTCGAAATGCAGGTGGATTTGCGCTCTATGGAGGCCCCCACATTCTTACCCTAGTGACGGAGGTTGCAACTCGTGCGCTCAAGGCAGTGCGCTTTCAAAAATTCAACAACCACATTCGCCTACGTCCGGAGGCTCTTGCTGCGAGGCTAGAGATACTAAATAGTAGTGATGCACGGAAAGCTTCACCTCCATCACTCCTCTCAGATGTAGAACAGCTCAAAGATGCTCTAACAGAAACCTTAGACGTAATCAAAGATGGACCTGACTCTAAAATGAAAGGTAAAGGTAAAGGAATTGGTCAAGGCACTTATTTCTTACCGATGGCCTTCCCTGAAGGTTCTCCCATGCACCCTGCCTATGGAGCTGGGCATGCCACAGTTGCTGGAGCATGCGTCACTATCCTAAAAGCCTTTTTTGACACAGGTACAGTTCTAGCCACGAATACACCCCAGGGAACATCTTTCCGTCGTCAAATCTCTGGAGATACACCAATCGCATTTAGAGCACCTGATTTAGATACACCAGGAACAGGCGAAGGAGTGCCAATGGATCCAGCCAATCCCACTCAGCCTGCGAGTCTTACCTCCTACACACCGAACAAGTTTCTAACCCTAGAAGGAGAACTCAACAAGCTAGCTGCAAACATCTCCATTGGCCGCGATATGGCAGGCGTTCACTTCTTTAGTGACTACTACGACAGCTTGCGCATGGGCGAAAAAATTGCAATTGGAATTCTAGAAGAACAGGCCCTCACCTATTCCACAGATCCATTTGTACTCTCCTTACCCACCTTTGATGGTGAAGTCGTTCGGATTGGCCGCCGATGAAATCTTTACCTAGAAAACCGGCTCGGTTTCAGCCGCCCCTCCGAGGGCGAGCTGCGACCCAGCCACAAAAGTGCCACGATCTCAAGCGGCCATTAGTTGCAGCCTATCGGCCTCCTGCTAGGCCACCTAGTACTGAAATCGCCTCTGTAATCCCGCCCCCCCGTAACAACACCAATCCACATCCACCAACCAATGAGCCCATAGATCCATCTCCAGTTAAGGACAACCAATCCCGAGTTGACTCATCAGATCAAGTTGAACAACCCTGGATAAACTGGGAGAAATCAATACCACTGTGGATCTTCCTTGGGCTACTCATTGCTCTGCTGAGCTGGTTTAGCTTGGGCTACTCTGTATTCAGCTTCTGAGCAATCCTCAAACACCCGTGAGTCCTGGTAGTTGCCAGGACTCACTTTTTCAATGCACAAACTTGCTCGCCCTAGCACCTTCAATTCGCTTAGATGACGACAAGAGTTGGGCATAGCAACTACCACCAGAGCGAGGAGTCTGGGCTGTTACGATAAACAATCAGAATAATTGCCTTCGCAAACGCCTAGACCCACCCCAAACCAGTCAGGGAATCATCGTGTCTGTCAACGCCTCCACCGAGCCCACCACTGAGCAATCAGCCGCCCCCATCCTCACCGTTGATGGCCTTCACGTCGCCTATCCCCGCAGTCGCGACGGCAGCGCCCACGACCCCAACGCCCCGGACTGGGCCTTGGAAAACATTGGCTTTACCCTAGAGCCAGGCCAACGCCTCGGCCTGGTCGGAGAATCGGGCTGCGGCAAAAGCACCCTGGGCCGCACGATTCTCAAGCTGCTCCCAGAAGGGAGTCGCGTCGAAGGCAAGCTTCAAGTGGCGGATTACAACATCCCAAATCTGGATGACAAGCAGTTGCGAAAGTTTCGCGGCGAGGCTGTGGGCCTGATTTTCCAGGACCCCATGACCCGCCTCGATCCGCTGATGACCATCGGCGACCACTGCGTTGAGACATTGCTGTCCCATCGCCCTGAGATGACAAAGCGCCAGGCGAAGGAGCGCTCGCTAGAATGCCTGGCCGCCGTCAACATTCCTGCAGATCGCTGGAAGCAATACCCCCATGAATTTAGCGGCGGCATGCGGCAGCGCGTGGCGATCGCCCTAGCCCTCCTGCTCAACCCCAAACTGATCGTCGCCGACGAACCCACCACCAGCCTCGACGTCACCGTCTCCGCCCAAATCCTCGACGAACTCACCCGCCTCTGCACCGAGCGCAACATGGGCCTGGTGATGATTTCCCATGACCTTGCGCTGGTGGGGGAATATTGCGATCGCATCGCTGTCATGTACGAAGGCAAGCTGGTCGAGCTAGGCGAAACCAACAGCCTCATCTCCAACCCTCAACACCCCTACACCCAGTCCCTGCTCAACTCTGCCCTGCTGCTACAAAAGAACGCCGTCAAAGATGAAGAATCGGCTGTTCTAACATCACCGCAGGGTGATGCTAAACCGATCCTGCGTCTCGACACCGTCAAGCAGCATTTCACCCTAGGCAGCAATCCTCTGGAGAAGCTCTTCGGCAACGCCAAGGACAACAGCATCAAAGCCGTTGATGGCATCACGTTTGATATACAACCGGGCGAAACCGTCGGCCTCGTCGGCGAATCCGGCTGCGGCAAAAGCACCCTCTCCCGCACCATCCTGCAACTGCTCAAGCCCACCTCAGGCCGGGTCGAATTCCTGGGCGAAAACATCGCCGCCCTGTCCAAATCCGCCATGCGCAAACGGCGGCGGGACATCCAAATGATCTTCCAGGACCCCAACGCCTGTCTCAACCCGCTGATGACCATCGGCCAGAGCATCGCCGACCCCCTGCTGATCCACAAGCTGGTCGCCAGCCCAGCGGAAGCCAAGCAGAAAGTCGCCATGATGATGGAGCGCGTCGGCCTCACTCCACCCGAGAACTTTGCCGACCGTTTTCCCAGTCAACTCTCCGGTGGCCAACAGCAAAGGGTGGCGATCGCCCGTGCCCTAATCACCCGCCCCAAACTGGTCATCTGCGATGAGCCCGTGAGCATGCTCGATGCGACGGTCCAGGCTCAAGTACTGGAGCTAATGCTAGAACTGAAGCGAGAGTTCGAACTGACCTATTTGTTTATTACCCATGACCTCTGGGTGGCCAGATTCTTTTGCGATCGCATCGCCGTCATGAACGGTGGCAAAATCGTCGAAATCGGCCCCACCCAGCGTCTCTTCGATGCCCCAGAACATCCCTACACCCAACAGCTCCTGGGTGCTGCGCCATTACTAGCCAAGAAAGCCTAGCGAGAGAACCATCTCTCGCGGTTGCTCAAAACATCGTTTTTTAAGGCTACAAGTCCTACAGTCGCGACATAAGCAGCTGAATACTTTTGCTGCAAAACAAGCCATTTTGGCCATCGCTGGTTAATATATCCGCAAATTCTCGGGTACCCAGCGTAAATCGATGGTGAGCATGGACGTCAGAACAATGACCTGTAGCCTCAACGTGGCGATCGCAGGCTTAAAAAATAGCCAAGGCCAAGTCCGCTTCAGCTTATTTAATAGCGCCCAGGGGTTTCCCGGTGGTGGAGAACAGGCGATCGCCAAAGGCAGCACCAGCGCCGCAGATGCCACCCCCACCTTCACGTTTGAGAACCTTCAGCCCGGCCAATATGCCGTAGCCGTTTTCCATGACGTCAACGGAGATGGCGTGCTCAATCGCGGCCTCATGGGCATTCCCAGGGAGGGCTTCGGCTTTTCCCAAAATCCCAAACTCCTCATGGGCGCACCCAGCTTTAAACGAGCCGCCATCACCGTGGACAACGGTTGTCTAGAGATTTGTATTCAGCTCAAGTATTTCTGATTTCCAGGTGTGACAGCCAGCCCTAATCTCCCGCAATAAAAGCAGTCATAACCCAGGCTCCTGCATCCTGACGTTGGAAAATTGCACGATAGCCCAAGCTGCCGTAAGCATAGCGACTGGAAACAAAGCCCTTGCGGCCATCGGGCAGGCTGACAAACTTCCAACCCTCCGATGTCTCTGACGCCTGATACCAAGCACTTAGCTGGGCATCCTCAGCCTCAGACAATGACTCGTTCCAGGGCAAAGTAGCAGATTGCAAAATGCTATTGGAAATTCGGGTCAGCACAGGACTATCGGTGCTGGGCAACTGGCGAACCGCCACATCAGTCCCATCCACATAAACCGTCATGTAGGGGTCAATATCGGGATGGTAGGCATCAACAACAAATGAAGCTGGACAGGCCCAGTAGTCAGCATTAGGAGCGTTTCCATCTGGTGCACAATCCCCCCCAATAGCTCGTTCTAGTTCTTTCCATAAGGCAGCATTAGGTTCTGCCAAGCGCTTCTCCAAGGTGAGGCCACGGCCAAAGGAAAGGTTGATCTGCTCATCAGCGACTTGGCGTAGGAAATCTGCATCGCGATCGCGCACAGCCCCACGCAACTGATTCCGAAAGCGATCAAAATCACTACCCGGTGCAATCTCATCACGGATTGCCACGGACTGAGGCTTATAAGGCTGAGCCGGTTCAGCCTGGGCTTGGAGGGCCAAACGGCGAATGACATCCGGCAAAGGAGCAGAGGCAGTCGGAGCAGAGGCTGTTGGCGTCGGCGCCACAGGCGCAGGAGTTCGCGGCGCAGGAGCTTTGGCAGAGGGGGCGGGCTGATTCGTCGCCGCAATTTCGCCAGGGTTGGCATTACGGCCTAATGGTGCCGTTGTGTCCTCAGATGAAGCGGGAGTTGAGACCACTTCTTCGGATGCTGGCGAAGCAATCGCAGCGGGTGCATTGGTAGCCAGCTCCCCAGAATTCCCAGGTCGGCTAATCCCCACGCCCACCCCACAAGCCGCTGCCAGGGTCGCAGCACAGGCAATCAAAATTGGCATTCTTCTCATGGGATGGCTCCTTTGGGGATAGCGAGGCAAATTGCCTAGCTGCGGGTTACCTACCTCTATCTCCAATATGGAGCCAGGACTTTCCTGGTGATCTCCCGGAGCCAGGACCAGTTTCTCAATTGGCAGGAGTGCAAGAATGACCACGAAGGCAATCCAGCAAGCATTTTATCCACCCTGTAGAGTTACCCAATCGCACCCTGGACTGTCATCCGCTACTTTAAAGAGAGTCAATGACCCAGGAAAACTTGGGCTCAGCAGTGGTGATGGGAAACGAGATGGCGTCTGAAGCACAATCTATTTTTGATGCATTAGTGGTTGGAGTGGGTCCAGCGGGACTGATTATCGCAGCGGAATTATGCGATCGCGGCCTCACGGTCGCCAACCTAGCCCCCACAGATGCCACCTCCCCCTGGCCCAACACCTACGGCATTTGGGTCGATGAGCTGGAAAGCCTCAACTTACCCACGGACTTGCTAGAGCATCACTGGCGCAACTGCGTTTCCTACTTTGGCCCCAACGCCACCCAGCACCAGCGCGACTACGGCCTCTTCGATAAGGCCACATTCCAAAACTATCTGCTTCAACGCTGCGCGACTACGACCTGGCATCAGGGCAAAGCCCGGGGCATTGAGCATTTAACCAGCCATTCCGTTGTAAAAACCGACAGTGGCACTGAGCTAACCGCCCGTATCGTCATTGATGCCAGTGGCCATTTTCCAGCCCTGTCCCAGCGCCCTAAAAAATCTGATGTTGCTTACCAAGCGGCCTACGGCGTAGTTGGGAAATTCTCCAAGCCCCCCGTGGAGCCAGGGCAGTTTGTGCTGATGGACTTTCGCGCCGAACATTTGACTGAGACTGAACGCCAGCAGCCTCCCACCTTTTCCTATGAAATGGACCTGGGCAATGGCATTCACTTTGTGGAAGAGACTTCCCTGGCCTATGCACCTGCCATTGAGTTTGATGTACTTAAGAGGCGCATGGAGAAACGGCTAGCAGCGCGAGGCATCGAGATTTTGGAAGAGCAGCACATTGAGCATTGCCTATTTCCGATGAATCTAGCGCTGCCAGATCGCAGTCAATCCTTAATTGCATTTGGCGGCGCATCTAGCATGGTTCACCCGGCTTCGGGCTATATGGTGGGGGCAATGTTGCGGCGCGGACCGGAGCTGGGGGCAGCGATCGCCCAAGCCCTCCAAGACAGGAATGCTTCTCCCAAAGCCATCGCTCGCCAGGGTTGGGATGCCCTGTGGAACCGCGATCGCCTCCGCAAACATTATCTCTACCTCTTCGGCCTCAACGCCTTGATGGGCTTCGAAGAAGAGCGACTCAACCATCATTTCTCCACCTTCTTCAGCCTGCCAAAATCAGACTGGTCCGGCTTCTTAGCTGATACTTTGACCACCCAAGAACTGGTCGGGGCCATGGTGGGCATGTTTGGCAAAGCCCCCAATGATGTGCGCTGGGGACTGATGCGTTCGGTGGGAGGCCACGGCGACTTGCTCTGGCAAGCAGTTGCAGCTTAAGCCCCGATCCAATTCCGCAGTCTATTCTCTTGTGTCAGCAACTATATGACACAAAATCCTCATAGCTGTCCCCCTAAACTCTCTGCGGGCGAACAGCGGTTCGCGCCCCTACAGATAAACTGACGGGAATCGGGGGTCACCGAACCAGATTTGGTATGGGCAAGCATCCTTCTTTACCAGAGCAATTGCACGAATGCACATCTGCCTCCATGTCCCAAACGTGGAAAAAAGACATGAGAAACGATGGGAAGAGGCCAGACCCGATGCAAGAGGTTTACTCGATTAGTTCTAAAAAGTCAGTCGCCACATAGCCCGTCACCTCACCGTTTGGCGTGGCGACTTGGCTCCAAACACTGTTCACCACTTCCACCTGATAGACCACTGCACCATCCGGCAAGGTGGCAATCACAGATGCAGTTATTCCCGGATCAGCCAAAACATTCAACGACTCACCATCACGAGTATTGATGCGGAAGGGAGGACTATAATCATCTGGTTCACTCTGGGGGCTGTTAACTGGAGTAACTGCTGCATCCACCGGCACGGGCTCCGATAGCTCACCATCGGGGCCTGGGAGGGCTGGGTTATCTGGGGCAACTGCTGCATCTACCGGCAAGCGATCTGTCGTCCTGAAACCATTCTGACTGTTCACGAGGTGAGCGACCGCCACCCAGCCATCAGGCCCTGCTGCTGAGCGAATCCTGCCCCAAGTTCCGTCAGGGTCAGTCTCTAGAAGTTGCACAGAGGAACCTTGAGCAAGAATGCCAACAATTGCAGCTTCGGTACTATTACGAGACCTCACATTTAAAGGCTCACCATCTTTGGTGCTGACCGTGAAAGAAACCATATCGAGCTGAACTGGAACGGTGCTTCCCTCTGGAAGGGGAATCAGGTCAGGTACAGCATCAAGGGCGATCGCATCGGCTGGCAGGGTTGCAGGAAGCGTTGCTGGTAGGGCAGCAGAAGGAGTTGCTTGCTCAACATTTTCAAGAAAGCCATCAGCAGGTATATCCACTTTCGGCTCTTCCAACGCCGCAGGCTGGCTCACCACCGGCAAGCTGGCCTCAGTCACATTAGATTTTTTCAGGCAACCGGTCTGTAAGAAGCTTGAAATAATGACTAACGTGAGTATGGAAATTCTCTTCATCAAAATAGTCAAAGCGTGGTGCACAGAACGAACGGCTTATGCCGGGATTGAACCAATGGAACAGCCTCGCCCTGACTCAGACATGGCAATTAAAGAAGACGTGAGACGCCCATAGGTCGTATCATGCGCCCAACCTCAACAGATAACTAAGAGTTTAATTTAACTCTCGTCCCGAAGTGTTTAATCAAGAAACTGAAACAACAGTTCAATAGGCAATCCACACAAACTTACAACAAGGAAAACCCAGTTTCTACCCACTGTGGTTCAAAACTGGGTTGACCTAGTCTAAGAGGTTGTTTGAGAATTCGGCCAAGCGTCAAATTTGAAACCTCGACTAGCAATGAAACGTCGGGATTTCGTTAACTTTGGCAGCATCATAGGTCATCCTGCTACAGCGAGATGCCTTTCTCAAACAACCTCTAAGTAATCACGGTTGGCCCAAATGTGATCCCATAGGGCCAAGTGGCAATGGTTTAGCGATAAATCAAGTAATCCGTGGCGACAAAACCCACAACACCATCAGGTGTTTGCACCTGGGTCCAGCGACCCACTTCGTCCAAATAAATCAAGGAACCGCCATTGGGAACCGACCGAACCACACCTGCTTCTCTGGTGGGACCTGAACGAAGGTTGAGTGAGTCACCATCCATAGTCTGGACTTGCAGATCGTAGTGGTCCCCGTAGTAAGCCTGGGGAGCTGGGGCGGGTGCTGGAGCAGGTGCTACTTTAGCGGGGACAGAGCTGGCTGCGCGGTAGCCATTGGGGTCAATTAGATAGGCCGCTGCGACCCAGCCGCGAACGCCAGCCGCAGAAACTTCAAACCATTCGCCGCTGCGATCGCTCAGATGCATTAGCACCTGCGTTCCCTGGGGCAATGAGCCAACGACCTGAGCCTGAGTGCTCGTACTTGCCCGTACGTTCAGCGGACCACCGTCATTGGTGCTCACAAAGTAAGAATTCGCATTCACCTGCATCGGAGCCGGGGCAGCTGCAACTGGGGCTGGGGCAACGGGGACGGGAGCGACTGCGGCGGGTGCAGCAGCAACTGGAGCGGCAGCCACAGGAGGAGCAGCTTGAACTGGAGCAGCAGGTGCAGCAGCTGGAGCAGCAGCTGGAGCAGCGGCGGGTGCGGCAATGGCAGCGGCCTGAGCTTCTTGGGGCTGATTGTTGTCGGCGGTGCTGTTAAAGCAACCGGTTTGGAAGAGACCGACAACAGCGACAAGAGCGAGAGTGGAAATTCTTTTCATGGAAATGGTTGAGTTAGCTGTGAAGAGTAGAGCGTCATGGGCTTGGCGTCTGTATGGGGATTCAAACTAGTCAATGCAAATCTCGCACATTCCCTAAGAAAATAATTTTAAGAACCTTTTTAAGTCGAGAAAAATTGAAAATACATCAGATTTTTCATATATATTAGGGCCCATCTTTTTTCAGTTCTCTTTAGAAAATTCATGAGGTCATTGGGCTTGTTATTCCAGCTATAGCAATCCTCGGAAAGGATAGTGCAGACTATGAGGTGTAGTGACCGAGTCGAATGAGATGGGAGCCCCTTACAGTCAAGACCTACGACGAAAAGTGATAGAAGCTGTGGAGTCAGGTAGACCTCGTCCCCAAGTCT
>CALECT010000183.1 GCA_937949725.1 uncultured Pseudanabaenaceae cyanobacterium | reverse complement strand
GTGACCGTGCTCCCGAAAGAGCAGTGGCGTGGGTTGCGTCAGAAGGAAGCGGTTATCCGCCTGAATGAGCCGCCCCCAATTTTGGTGGTTGAGGTGGTGAGTGAATCGACTAAAACGACGGATTATCGTGCCAAGCGCTCTGAGTATGGCGTTCTGGGAATTGAGGAATATTGGATTGTGGATCCGCTGAAGGCTGAGGTGACGATTTGCACGTTGGTGGAAGGTTTTTATGACACGGCAATATATCGAGGGGGTGAGGTGATTCAGTCACCGACGTTTGCGGAACTAGCCGTGACAGCAGAACAGCTGCTAATGGGTGAGGAGTAAGTCGAATCTGATGCAATAGGCCAAGCTTTGTTAGAGACTAACGATCGCGCCGATACCGCAAGTTCACCCCAGCCCAAATCGCTAAGCCAACGACGCAAGAGCCTTTCCAGAGCAGCAACCACCAGGGCTTCCACCATCCTCCCGTTTGCACTTCCACCACATCCGAGAAGCCAAATAGAATAAATAGCCCCACGGCAATCCAGTTCCAACGGCGCAGCAACAGAGGCAGGGACTTGCGTTTGGCCTGTAAGGCATAGCGAAGCGCAAATAAAAACCAAACTGCCGCCTCAACGTAGTTGCCGTAACGATAGATGGCTTCTAGTTGGGCGGCAGTCATAGCAAATCTCTTCTATCTAAGCCAGACATCAGGTGTTTGGGAAACACCTGATGTCTGAAGCATCAAGCCTTGAGCATTACGCCATCACCATGCCGCCATCCACGTTCAGTACTTGACCGGTGATATAGGCCGCAGCGGGATCCGCAGCGAGGAAGCGCACTGCACCCGCCACTTCATCGGCCTGACCTAAGCGACTGAGGGGGATGAACTTGAGCAACTCCTCGGAATCGAGGCCATGGGTCATATCCGTTTCGATAAAGCCAGGGGCAACTGCATTGACGGTAATGCCTCGACTCGCCACTTCCTTGGCTACTGCTTTGGTGAAGCCAATCACGCCTGCTTTTGCCGCTGCATAGTTAGCTTGGCCAGGGTTGCCCATCTCGCCAACGATGGAGGAAATATTGACAATACGACCAGAGCGTTGCTTCAGCATTAGCTTGCTGATGGCCCTGGTGCAGAGATAAACACCGGTGAGGTTGAGGTCAATCACTGCGTTCCAGGCATCAGGCTTCATGCGCAGGAGCAAGCCGTCTTTGGTGATGCCTGCGTTGTTGACGAGGATGTCGATGCGGTCAAACTTTTCTTTAGTGCCTTTTACAAGGGCATCCACTTGGTCTTCCTGGGAAACATCGGCTTGGAGGGCGATCGCTTCTCCTCCCATCGCTTCAATTTCCTTGACCACGGCATCCGCAGCTTCGCTGGAGCGGGCATAGTTGATCACTAGCTTGGCCCCTTCACTGGCCAAGGCCAGGGCGATCGCCTTGCCAATGCCCCGAGAAGCTCCCGTTACGACGGCGACCTGTCCATCTAGCTGTTTTGCATTGGTCATGGCAATCACGCTCCTTGCGTCCCAAATCTCCCTGGCGATCATGCAGCATTGGCGGACTTTTCTCAATCGGCAGGGCTGGGAAAAGCAGATCTCATGGACTCAATGCCTCACGGGAAATGTTGGCTAGGCATAAGCCCTATCGAACTTTGGGCTTAGCCTTTGCAGGGCTGCTCCCACAGGACAGTGAACGAGAGCAGAGCCTCGTCGAACCTTCGTTAGACTGGGCCTGTGGGTCCAGAAACTTGCGTGGCCTAGGTCAGAAACTGACTGACTTCCGACTGACGCGACTTCAGCAACTCTGTATTGACGCCAGAAGCACGGGTCAAAGCAATTTTGCCGGTGCGAGCAATCTCGCGAATGCCAAAGCGCTGAAGCACGTTGAGAATAGCCACCATTTTGCCGGGGTCGCCCACGACTTCGATTGTGAGTGCATCGTCAGCGATATCAACGATGCGGGCGCGAAAGATCTGCACAAACTGCATAATCTCAGGTCGGCTAGCAGTATCCGCATTCAGCTTCACTAACATCAACTCTCGCTCCACGGAGGGAGCATTGGTGATGTCATTGACTTTAAGCACCGGAATCAGCTTGTAGAGCTGCTTAACAATTTGCTCAATAATCTGCTCTTCGCAGTTGACCACCATGGTGATGCGAGCAATGCCGGACTGCTCAGCATTTCCCACAGCCAGGCTTTCGATGTTGAAGCCTCTACGGGAAAAAAGTCCAGCGATTCGGGAGAGAACTCCAGCCTCATCTTGGACTAGGACGGAAAGAGTATGTTTCATGGTGGTGCGATCGCGATGCAAGCGTTTTGAGGGGGCCGCCCTTCGGTCTTGATTTCAGAGGGTATAAAGCTCTGAAATCACAATTGCCAACGGAATAGAAACCATTGACAGACCCATATTCTACGGCAAGGTTTGAAGCCTAGAACAGCACTCGGGTAGAGTCCGCAATATTTGTGATGAAGCCTGTGACGAAGCGTTACTGGAACAGTCAATTAATGGTCAAAACAGCAAAGCTCCACCGCTTCAAACAGAAGTAGCAGAGCTGTCATAGATAAGACTTCCCAGCGCTGGGAGCGATAAAAAACAGACCGTTTAGAACGGGATATCATCATAATCCGGTTCAGGAGCTGCTGGAGCCGCCGGGGCTGGCGCAGAACGCTGCTGAGGAGCAGGAGCCGGTGCAGTGCGCGGTGCAGCAGCGGGAGGAGCTTGCATGGGGGAACCCATCTCGGCTCCAGCCCCCATGGCATGGATTTTGCTGATGTTCAATTCCACCAGCTTTTCCTTATAGCCTGCGGGGTTTTCAAAGGTGTTCATGCGCAGGCGACCTTCAAAGACAAACCGCTGACCCGGCTGACAGCGATCCTGCACTTCCTGGGCCATGTTGCCCCAGCCCACGATCTTGAGGGTGCCTGCCGGATCGTCTGGACGAAGGCCGGGGTATTGCACCACGGCTTCAGCGATCGCGGTTTGGTCGGGGGTATAGCGGGTTTGGGCGGGCTGAACCACTTCAGCCATCAAAATGCATTGGTTCATAGCACGAAGGAAGCAGGCAGTTGAGTCTGTCTAATACAGGTGATCTTACAACGCAGGGTCACCCTGGTCCGGGATTGTCACAATGGCAATTGCACCATGGCGATTAAACCAAGGGTTGCTATTCTCAGCGAATCTCATGGCTCAGGTCAATGAAGGCTTGGATTTTGCTGCGATAGTCCTGCAGGCTGCGGTCTACCCAGTCGCGATCATCGCCATCCGCATAGATATGCACGAGGGGTTCCCCGGCATCGGGAAGAATCAGCACCCAGCGATCGTTGGGATAGTCCACTATTTTGACGCCATCAATCAGCTCGACCTTTTCTGGGGGCGTAATTTCGATTAGGTGTCGCATCAAGCGACCCTTGGCATTCCAGGGGCAGCGCAGGGGATAGCGCCGATGGAAAATGGTGGGCAACTCCGAACGGATTTGGCCCAGGTTACGCTCCTGAATCGTTAGCATTTCCATCAATTTGGCAATGCAGAACATGGAGTCAAAGCCGGGATGGAGTTGGGGGAAAATAAATCCCATTTCGCCACTGCCCCCCAGAACCACATTGGGATGGCTGTTGCAGGCTTCCATTAGGGCAGTGGGATTGGCCTTGGTGCGAATGACTTGACCATCGTGGCGGCGAGCGATCTGCTCAATGGCACTGGAGGCGTTGACCGGCACGACCACCGTGCCTCGGGGACGCGCGGTGAGAATGGTGTGAACCATCAGGGCAGTAAGCTGTTCACCTCGAATCGCCACACCTGATTCATCGACCAGGATCAACTGTTCACCATTGGCAGAGACCTGGACGCCAAAATTGGCTCGCAGGGCTTCCACCACATGGCCCAGCTGCCCTAGTAAAGTCTCCCGTTCTAGTTCGGAAAGGACGGTTTGCTGAAGGCTAGCGTTGAGCACCACTGCATCACCGCCGAATTTAGCCAAGAGCAGGGGCAAGACGGCACCGGAAACGGAGTAGGCATAGTCAATCACGACCTTGGCACGGCTACTGGCGATCGCGTTGGTATTCAAATGGGATTCAAAGGTCGCGCTATAGGTATCAATTACCTGGCTGGGGTAAAGAATGTCCCCAATTTCGTGGATTTGCACCCGCCGCAGATCTTCCTTGAAGAAAGCCCCCTCAATTTTCTTCTCGCGGCTTTTAGAGAGGTTGATCCCTTGGCTATCAAAAAATTCGATCAGCAAATGATCCGGGCGATCCGGGTGGATCCGTACATGGATTCCTCCCTCTGCATCTAGTCGGGAGACAAAGGTGCGGGCAATGGGAATCGCAGTGGATTCGAGGTCTTGGATGTTGATGCCCACGGACATGAGGCCAGCGATGAGCGATCGCAGCAACATGCGAGAAATACTGCGCTGATCCCGAGACACAGCTACTTGAGAGCCCGGCGCTAGGGTCGAACCAAAAGCTGCGCCTAGCTTGACAGCGAATTCCGGCGTGATGTCCACATTGGCTAGGCCGGACACCCCCCGCTGGCTAAAGAGATTGCGATAGGCCGTATGGCCCCAGATGAGATTGATATTCAGTGTTGCCCCAGACTCCACCTGCTTGCTGGGCCAAATGCGCACATTGGGACTGATTTGCGCTTCTTCTCCCACCGTGGATAGCGACCCAACGACAACGCCTTCCAACACATGAGCCCGCCGCTCAATGTGAGCCCCCCTGGCCACAATGCAGGCTTCCAGACTGGCCTCTTCCCCCACCCGAACGCCATTCCAAATGATGGGCCGGGACAAATGGGCATCCGCTCCCACAGTGACGTTGTCCCCCATGACGGTATGGGCCGAGACCACCACGCGGGGACCAATGCGGCAGTTATTACCAATTAAGACGGGAGCCTCGATCCGGGCAGTGTCATCAATGTAGGTGTCCTTGCCCACCCAAACCCCAGCTCGCCGCTGCTCGTAGCCCGCATCGGCCACCATGGCTCCGGAAAGGCAGTCGTACTGGGCCTGGCGATAGGACTCCAAGTTGCCCACATCGCACCAATAGCCATCGGAGATATAGCCATAGATGGGTTCTCCTTCAGCTAATAGGCGAGGGAAGAGATCCGTTGAAAAATCACTGGCTCTCCCCTCAGGCAGGTAATCCAGCACTTCGGGTTCCAGGATATAGACGCCGGTATTGGCAGTGTCGGAGAAGACTTCACTGGTGGAGGGCTTCTCCAGAAAGCGATAGATGCGACCGTCTTTGTCGGTAATAACGACGCCAAATTCGGTGGGGTCCGGGACGCGGGTGAGGATCAGGGTGGCTTTGGACTTTTTCTCACGGTGGAAGGCGATCGCTGCACTCAAGTCAAAGTCCGTCAGGCTATCGCCACTAATCACCACAAAGGTATCAGTCAGCAGCTCTGAACAATTTTTCACGCAGCCCGCCGTTCCCAGAGGATGCTCGTCCTCCACCTCATAGGTGATCTGTACGCCTAAGTCCTGACCATTTTGAAAATATTCCTGGAGCACCCCCGGCAGGAAATGCAGCGTTGTGATGATCTCGGTAATGTTGTGGCGCTTGAGCAGTTCAATGATGTGGTGAGCGATGGGCCGGTTGAGAATCGGCACCATGGGCTTGGGCAAGTCATAGGTCAACGGACGCAAGCGCGTTCCAGAGCCTCCTGCCATTAACACTGCGCGCATACCGACTAGATCCTGAATCGATGGAAACCGGGCACGGTCCAGTAACCGTCCGTCTCAGCCTAACCTAGGCCTAGGGCAGTAGCGACTGAGCGTATTGGGATGTCACGTAGCTGTTACAACTCTCCAGAGACCGCGTACAAATCGTAAAATTCAAATAGCCCAAGCCAGGCCATATCTGGCTAAGCTGCGAGAGACCGATTTGGGTTATGCAGTCCAAGGTTCATAGCAATTCTGTGGATAAGTTTGGTAACTCCGGCAGGATCAACGCTAGACGCTAGGATATAGCCGCAGCATTCTTGCGAGCCTTCGTAATTGCAGTTAGTCACGACAGAAAATTATGGGATACATAGCCTTATTTATTGGTGTCGGCGTTTACTTCTGGGGCGCATCTAAGTTTTGGGCTGGTTTTCGCCGGACAAATTTCACGAGCAATCGACTGATCCTCACCGCCATGTGGCCCGCTTTGGTCATTGCGAACCGCTCCTACCGTCAAAACTTCCAAAAAGCCTTAAAGGGTTAAATCGCCATGACCGCCTGGAATTTGCCCGATGGATTCAGCGAAGCCGATCGCCTGCCCGAACAGCTTTCGGCCGTGGCCCAGCGCTTTAACCAGGAGTATGAGGGTAAGCCCTTTGATTTGCCTGAGGAAGTGGAGGCCATGCCGGTCTTTCAAGACTGGGCTGCGGGTTCCTTGCAGGCTAAGGTGGCTTCTCAATTTTGGGAAGTGGCGAAGCCGAAGAAAAATCAGCTTTGTTTGGACTTGGGCTGCGGCCTGAGCTTCTTGGTTTATCCCTGGCGAGATTGGAATGCCCGGTTTTATGGCCAGGACATCAGCAGCGTAGCCGTTGATGCCCTTAAGGCACGGGGACCGCAGCTCAATTCCAAGCTGTTTAACGGTATTAAAAAGGGACCAGCCCACCTGCTGGACTATGAAGATGTCCAGTTCGACTTGGTGATTGCCACGGGGGTGAGTTGCTATTACTCCTTGGACTATTGGAAGAGCGTGATGACGGCGGTGAAGCCGTTGCTCAAGCCCGATGGTTTCTTTGTCTTTGATGCCATTGATCCCGATGCTCCCCTGGCGGAGAACTGGCAAATTCTGGAAACCTATATGGGGGCTGAGGTGATTGATCACCCGCTGTCTGATTGGGATGCGCTGATTAAGGCCATGGGTGGGAAAACGGTGAAGCAGCGCAGTAATGACCTGTTCAGATTGTTTAAGGTGAAGTTTTAGGGCTAATCAGCAGGCTAATAGGGAGCGCCAGGCTTTGAGCGGGAAAGGAGCAAGGCGGACTCACCCCGAAGCCTCCTGCGAGGGGGAGTTGAGGCAAGAAGCACAATCGAATTTTGGTATGGTTCCTAGGATTTGGTTGATTGGTGGGACTCAGGAAAGTGCTGTATTGGCGATCGCTTTGGCAGAAGCCGAAATTCCCTTTGTTGTGACAGTCACCACGGATGCTGCTCGGGCGATGTACGCCTCGGCTTTAGAAAAATGGCCCCAGGCTAAAGTTCACGTGGGTCCTATTGCTTCAGATTCCATGGCAGGTTGGCTACTTAGCCAAGGCATTGTTGGCGTGATTGATGCCAGCCATCCCTTTGCCACAGCGGTCTCTGCCGGGGCGATCGCGGCCACTACGCAAGCTCAGCTCCCCTATCTGCGCTTTGAGCGAACTGAGGTTCAGCCATGGGAATTAAGCGAAGCCTCGCAATCAGATCGTTCGACGGACAACGTCACCTTGGTCCCGAACCTAGCGGTGCTGCTCAAGCCTGAGCACCTAGTGGGACAGCGAGTCCTTTTGGTCCTGGGCTATCGGATGTTGCCCGACTTTCAGGCATGGCAAGAACAAAGCACTCTCTTCGCCCGCATTCTTCCGTCTCAAACCGCTTTGGATGCGGCATTGGCAGCGGGCTTTACCAGCGATCGCTTAATTGCGTTACGCCCTCCCATTTCTACTGATTTGGAGCGCGCCCTTTGGCAGCAATGGGGCATCACCAAAGTCATTGCGAAATGCTCTGGGAAAGCGGGTGGGGAAAATATCAAGCGGGCGATCGCAGCAGAGCTAGGGGTTCAGCTTTGCTTGATTCAGCGGCCTGCTGTGAATTATCCGGCCCAGACTAGTAAGGTCGCTGAGGCGATCGCCTTTGCTCAAAGCTCCCTCAGTCAATCAGGCATAACGTCTTAACGGGGACGACTCGGAATCAATAGAACCGAGCCGAATGCAAACAGTAAGCTTCCCCCTAGGTGTAAACAAGATGCAAGCGTGACTGCCGCCAAATTCTCTAAAATTGCATCTACAACAAAAATCAGTGAGCCAGCCAAAAATAACCAACTCGCCCAGGTGGCGCTGCGCAAGGAAACTTCAGGTTCAGCATTGGCCACACCATTGTTCTCTGTTGGCGAGATCTCAGTTCGTTTTTCTAACGTAGAAGAATCCATTGCAGGCGATCGCAACAACAATAAAAGCTCATCTCAGAATCAATGGCCATCACATCCCTAGACCATCTTGTCCTCACAGTTACAGATATCCCTAAAACCCTAGCCTTTTACCAGCAAGTCTTGGGCATGGAAGCTCGAGTCTTTTGTACTGCGACGGGAGAACAGCGCTGGGCACTTCACTTTGGTCAGTGCAAAATCAACTTGCACCAAACAGGTCAGGAGTTTGAGCCCAAGGCCCAGCGCCCCATCCCTGGCTCTGCCGATCTTTGCTTTATTAGCAGCAGTCCAGTGACTGCTCTCGTAGAACAACTGAGTCAGGCTAAGGTTCTGCTCCTTGAAGGGCCTATTCATCGAACTGGCGCGACTGGCCCCATATGCTCAATTTATTTTCGCGACCCCGATGGCAATCTCATTGAAGTCTCAAACCCCATTGCCATTGGGTAGACAGAGAGCCCCAAGCTTTTGGCTCCATCGCCGACAAGGTGAAGACCAATCTCCGGAGTGATGCCCACAGTGATAGCCAGTATTTCCCATAGAGGCTAGAGACCAATCCAGGTCCAGAAATCTTGGCGGGTAAAGAGTTGGGTGAGCAGTAATGCCGCGAAACCCAGCATGGCAAAGCGGCCATTGAGGCGCTCTGCATAGTCATTCCAACCAAAGGAAGGCGCATCGTCTTCAGTTTCAGTTGCTTCAGCTGAGTCAGGCAATACGCCAGAGCTTGGCTTCTCGTCTTGAACAGTAGCTTCGGAAGGTTGGGTAGTCATGGAGTAGGGCTTATCGAAATCTGGTCTTGAGTGTATCGCGTTTTTTTCAGCCACTGGTGATTCCTGGCATGTCATCGTTTCACCAATTTGTTATCAGGCTGTGTTATTGAGCAAGGCTCTAAGCATACCGGCTTTCATGCAGTACTTTTCCTTGCATCCCCCATATATTGGGGACTCTGCTACTCCTGGTTGACATTATGAATAAGTAGTTGGCCAGGAATAGTCCGCCCTCTGCTCCGGGTTCCCCTCCCTATAGACTTGGGAATCCTGAGGGTGAGTCTTTGTGAAGTTGAACCAGTCTGGTGGGCTGGTCATCTAAGTGAGAAAGGGAATGCAGCTACAGCAAGCCGATTTCAGCGATTTTTCCCATGTCTGTTCCAGGAACACTCACTTCACTCTTGCGCCGTAAGAGAGCTCATCATAGTTTCGGTCAGCGCTGGCTTATACGAGGGGGCTCAATATTTGTGGGGTTGGGGACGCTATGTTCTGGCACGTCATCCAGCTTGGCTCAAATCACTTCAGATGGATCAGTTAATAGCCAAGTTTATGACAATCCTCTAGATTTCATCTTTCACTTACCTAACTGCACAATTATCCCCAACTGCACCGCTATCAGGGGAGGCCAGTTAGAAGGTGATAATCTCTTCCATAGTTTTAGTCAATTCACGATTAATGCAGGTGAGAATGTTTATTTAGGAGTACCACCTCTATCTATTCTGCCAACATTTTTTCCTAATGTAGAAAATATTTTTATTCGTGTTACTGGACCTAATGCGGCTGGAATTGATGGAAACCTGTCTGTTAGTCAGAATTTTGTCAGATCACCCAATGTCTTTTTTCTCAGTCCCCAGGGGATTGATATTGGTCACAATGCTCGACTAGCTTATCCAAGTAATGTCTTCTTTAGCACGGCAGAAAAGCTGGACTTTGGGGGTGGTGCAATTTTTGATGCGAAAACTGTCAATCTATTGACGCTATCTAACTTTGGGAATCTGCCTGTTGCACTACAGATGGGAGATTCTGCAGGACCAATTAATTTCTCAAACAGCAATCCATTTAGCCGGGAGAGTATTGATCTTCCTAAAACCCGTCATCAATTTACTGTTGTTGGTGACAAAATAAATTTTGATAATGTTGAGATTTCAACGCCGGGTGATTTGAATCTCCTTTCAGTAAATGATAATCAAACTGTCAGTCTTTCTCCTTCAACCTCTGAAATTATTTTTCCTGCTCGCCGTACAATCCTAAGAGATGACGTTGAGCTAACTAATTCATTGATTTTAGCAACTTCTTTATCTAGTTTAGATGATGCAGGGAATATAAAAGTCTTTGGGGAAGATTTGCGCCTCAGAGAGAATAGTGAAATCAATACAACTACTCTTCTCCAAGGAGGAAATATTGAGCTAGGAGCAGATGTCCATGTCAGGCTATATGATGCCAGCAAAATATCAACCCAAGCAAGTACGATGTCAGGTGTCGCTGGGAAAATATTGATCGATGGTTTTGGTGATCTGGAACTTTTTGACAATAGCCAAATCAGTAGTTCTACAGCAGGAAGTGGAGGCAATATTGAACTTCATTCTCGGGGAGCAAGATTGCAAAATGGAAGTAGAATTTTTACTCAATCAATAGCAGCGACGGCTGATGCTGGGAATATTGATATTTCAGCAGATTCTTTGAACATTGTTGAGCAGAGTAGAATTGAAACGAATTCTAATGCCGGAGGGGGAGAGATCGATCTGGCGATTACTGGAGATGTTTCCTTAGGCATCCTAGGAACTCCAGGAACTGCTGGCTATATTTCTACCTCTTCAGGATCTGCAGTCGTAAGCGATAGCGACATAAACCTAACTGCTGGTGGACAGCTGGTACTGAATAGTCAGAGTCAAATTACTAGCCGCGCAACGACATCTGCTGCCAGCGCGGGCAATGTTGAGATTGGTGCTTCCAATGTAAGACTGCTTGATCAAAATGAAATCTCAACGCAGACCCATTCAGGAGGAGGGGAAGTCCACCTGACTATCACGGGTGGTGAGGTTCAAGTTGATAATTCCAGTCGCATTTCTACTGCTGCACTGGATGGCTCAGCGATCGCTGGCAATATCACCCTCAATGCAGACTCACTAGCAATTCAGAATTCGAGTGAAATCGCGAGCGGTTTAAATGGATTTACCTCTGGAAATATTGATATTGGTTTAACGGGCGACTTGAATATTGAGAATGATGGGAGAGTGGCCACATTTGGTATTGGAATATCTAATTTTATTGCTGGGGATATTACTATAGATGCCGGTGAAGATATCAATATTGATGGTCAAAATAGTGAGATATTAAGCCTGACTGAGTCTGGTGGTGGCAATATTAGCCTCACTAGTAATAGTGATATAAATCTCAGTGATCAAGCACAAATATCAGCATTATTCCAAGACGGAAATGGTGATGGACTTCAAGGGAGTTCAGGCAATATTGAGGTTCGGGCTGTTGACCTAACACTAAACGGTGATTCTGGTATACTCACTGCGACAGCTGCGGGCCAAGGTAATATTGACCTCAAATTAACTGGAGACTTGTCTGTCCTAGGACTAGGGGGGCTCGGGGAGGAGAGCGAAATTCTTGCGAAGCTCTATGCCTCAACAGGAACTGCTGGCAACATAGATATTTCTGCCAACGAAGTCTTGTTCAGTAACGGCTTATTGCTGTCTGAGACAGATCAACCTGGCGGTAATATTGAGGTCAATGCAACTGGCTCAATTCGATTTGAACAAAAAAGCGTCATAGAGCCTAGTTCGAGCAGTGGAGCGGGTCATGTTGGCAATCTTCGCTTCACTTCTCAGTCAGCTGGAATCTCACTGATTGATTCAAGCCTCAGACATCAAGCGACTAATACTGGCGGCAATGTGACATTCGAAACACCGGGAGAAGTCGAATTGCAGAATGGTAGCTCTATTCTGATTAATTCATCGGGTACGGGGGGCAATCTCATGGTTTCAGCTAGTGCGTTTCGAAGCAATGGTATTGGTGAAAATAATGACGTCCTGCTAGAGCAAGGTACGTTGACTAACTTATTGCTACCTGAAGATGTGACGGGCTTTGATCTATTCGCAACCCAAGTAATTCTAACCAATGCTAACAGTGAGCTGCTACCGGCTCCTCTCTTTGCTCCAGCACAATCCAATCCACCAGCACTACCCACTCCACCAACACCACCAAGCCTAGCTCTCCCAGTGATTGATTCCCCCCCTATCAATCATTCAATCGTGGAACCTCTGGAGACGCCAACGAGCACCCCCCCTCCACCCGAAACTGACAATAATGCTCCCCCAACTTATTCTGCATTTAAGTATCTCTCTAGCCAAGCAGAAAACGTACTCGCATTAGAAAGAATGTTGCAGTTTTATGGCCCAGCCTCCTCCTCAAACGGTGCGAAGGCCTGGGGCTGTTCTAGAGTAGGTGCAAGTTATTGGAAAATCACTGGCCGTGGCGGCATTCGTCGTATTCCTTCTAGCCTGAGTGGTAGCAGCACTGCTTTGGCTGACCTGGGACAATTAGATGGAGATATGGGGTCTTCCACTGTGGCCTATTCCTCTACTCTTGCTGCTCAGTTTTCTATTCCAGATCAAAGTTTGCTCGAAGCTGAGGCTTGGCAGAAAGATCAGCAAGGAAGAATCAACCTTATTGCCCCATCCAATTCTGCCCTAGCTCAACCCAGCAGTCATCGCTGCCAATCTCTGCATTAGAGGAGCTGTTTCACCAAGAATCCTAAGGGGACGGCTCAAGTTGCATTCAATTTATTGGGCCTATTTTTGCACAAGGCAATGAGACTCATGAAGTAGAGAATTTAGTTAACTTGTAAAGAACAATATACCTATGGGCTAGAACACAGCTTAGAGGGGAATTTACGGGGCACTGGCAGGCCCAAGTTGGGAATAATCGTATGGAGGCGGGGGAGCAGTCCAGGCTGCATGAGACGAAGGGTTAGCAAATTACGGATTCTGGCCAAGTCCAGCTGCTAGCTGGGGCTTCAAGTTCATGCCATGCGAGCTCTTATTTAGATTCAGCTATGAAATTTTCCGGGTTAAAGAATGCGATCACACCTTGGTTGAAGCAGCGCCATCAATGGATAGCGTTCTGTTTGTTGTTGGGTTTTTGCCTGAGTTTCTTGCCCAATCTGTTGCTACTGAAGAGCGCGGTGGCAAGTCAGTCCCAGAGTCGTTTGGAGCAATTGGTGCTGGGCACGAGCACCAACCTTAGCAATCCTAGTGAAGCAGAACAGCGTGGCAATATTGCCTATCAAGCCGGAGCCTATGACCTAGCAGCCCAGCTGTGGCAACAAGCTGTCCAAGGCTATCAGCAGCAATCTGAGGTGGCTGGACAAGCCCGGAGTTTGAGTAATTTATCTTTGGCCCATCAAGCCTTGGGCCAATGGCGTGAAGCAGAGGCTGCGATCACCCAGGCCCTCCAACTCGCCCCAAGCCAATCGCCTGCCATTGCAGCCCAGGCGCTGAATACCCAGGGACAGCTTCGCCTAGCCAAAGGACAAACGCGATTAGCCCTAGAGAGCTGGAAACTAGCTGAAAAAGCCTATGCCCAGCTTCCCGACGAGTCTGGATTGGTGCGTAGCCAACTAAATCAAATTCAAGCCCTGCGTAGCTTGGGGTTTTATCGTCGTGCTCTGGAGCAAATGGAGCAGTTGGAGCCTCAGTTCCTGGGCCTGTCGGAAACACCGCTGAAGGTTGCTGCTTTGACCCAGGCAGGGGAACTGTTGCGCTTGGCTGGGGATACGCATCAAGCTAAAAAGCATCTGGAATCGGCTCTGGAGCTTGGCGATCGCCTCGGTCAAGCTAGCGAAACAGCCCAGGCGTTAATGAATCTGGGAGCCTTAGCCCAAACCAGTCGCGAACCAGACCAGGCCTTGGCTTACTACAACCGCGCCCTCGCCCTGCCTCTCAGAGCCCAGAGCCGTAGCCCTATTCAGCTGGCTAAATTGAGCTTGCTGATGCAACAGAAAGATATGGCTGCTGCTCAGCAATTGTGGCCCCAAATTCAAACTGAGCTTCAAAGCCTGCCTAGCAGCCATCAAAACAGTTATCAGCGTATTGCATTAGCAACCCAGCTGATCACCCTCAAAGAATTGGACCGTTCCAGCCTGGACTGGACTGTCATTGATAGTTTGCTGCAAACGACCCTGGCTGAAGCGCAGGCCTTGGGTGACCCCCAAGCCGAGTCCCATGCCCGAGGTAACTTGGCCAAAGCCTATTACAAACAAAGTCGCCTCCATGAAGCAGAGGCCCAGGCCAGGCAAGCGCTCGTTCTTGCCCAGAGACTCTCGGCGAGGGAGATGACTTATCGCTGGCAATGGACCCTAAGCCAAATTCAAATGGAGCAGGGCCATATCGATGAGGCGATCGCCCATTGTGGCGAAGCCGTCGCAACCCTTCAGGATTTGCAGGGGGATTTAGTGGCCCTCAACCCAGATATTCTGTTCTCCTTCCGCGAGGATATTGAACCGATTTATCGAGGCTATGTGGACATGCTGCTCCAGGCAGATAGCCAGGCGGGGCAAGACAAACAGCAAAAGCTAGAGCAAGTTCAGGTGGTGAGCCAGAGCTATCTGTCCCAGGCCCAGGGAGCCGCCCGTAGCCTACGCCTGTCGGAAATGACGAATTTCCTGGGCGCTGATTGCCTCCCCGATGCATCAAGTCAGTCGGTTTCCATTGGTCAAATCGATCCCACAGCGGCAGTGATTTCTCCCATTGTGCTCAAAGATCGCCTGGAAATCCTGCTCAACCTGCCGGGCAAATCCATGCGGCATTTCACAGTGCCTGTCCCCCAAGCGGAAGTGGAATCCCTCGTCAAGGAATTGCGCTACTACTTGGTGGTGCGGAGTCGTCGTCGCTATTTGCCCCTATCCCGAAAGCTCTATGACTGGATGATTCGTCCCTTAGAGCAAGAGCTGGAGGGCATTGAGACGCTTGTGTTTTCGCCAGATGGCATTTTCCAGGGTGTCCCGATGGCGGCTCTCCATGACGGTGACCAGTTTTTGGTTGAGCGCTACCAAATTGCCTTAAGTCCCAGCTTGGATTTGTTTGAGCCCAAGCCATTGAACAATGGCGAAATCTCTGTTTTGGCGGCGGGGCTGAGTCAAGCGCGCCAGGGCTTCTCTGCGTTGCCCTTTGTGGAGGAAGAAATCAATAATATCCAACAGCGTATTGCTGCGACTACGGCGCTAGTGGATGAAGAGTTTACGCAAGAGGCTTTGCGCGATCGCATCGCTAAAAACAAAGCCCCCATTGTCCATATCGCGACCCATGGTCAGTTTGGCTCTCGCCCAGAGGACACCTTTATCCTGGCCTGGGACCAATCAGTCAATGTCAAGCAAATTGATCAGCTACTCCAAACCCGCGCAATTTCCCAGGAGCAAGCCATTGAGCTGCTGGTGCTTAGCGCTTGCGAAACCGCTGCAGGCGATAATCAAGCCATGCTGGGATTGGCCGGTTTGGCGATTCAGGCGGGAGCGAGGAGTACTCTGGCAACGTTGTGGAGTGTGAATGATGCGGGGACTTCTGCATTGATGGAGCGCTTTTATGAGGCGCTGGCGCAACCGGGGATGAGTCGTGCGGCAGCTTTGCGGCAGGCACAGTTAACGATGTTGGAGGATCCGGTTTATCGCCATCCGCTGTATTGGGCTTCTTATGTAATGGTGGGGAATTGGTTGTAGGTTAGACAAATTTTCGAAGCATGGGAGCGGGGCGGACAAGCAGCGGGTCGGTTCAAGAAGCGAGCCGGATCGCCGATGCATAGGATGCAAAGCTCCAACCACTTTGGCATCGAAACCAGCAAGCGCATCAAACATCATTGCCGCATCCGCTCCACTATCCAGAAGCCCAGTCTCTACCGGCTGTTTGCGACTCTTGACCTTGTGCTCGTCAATCTCCGGGTCTATGGGCTATGGTCACATCTCATACCAAATCCTTTTGGTAAAGACCTGATACCTAAAATCCCAGAATTCATTGAAGGCAAGGCTTTCAGCTTCTTAGGGAATAGGGGGCATGAATTCAGGACTTGGTATCAGCCGAACTCGTCGGGGAGGACACCTCATTTTGGCGTCTCAGAACCATGCTGTAGTTCTTGGCTCATGCCGTTGAACGACATTTTCCTCAGCTCTGTACAGTCGTTCTCCCATAACCTGTATGAGGTTGTCGATCTACTGAACAGAATTAAGCGGCCTCTAAAATCACAGAGTGGCTCAGCTAAATAACAAGTCATACCCAACGATCACGATCGCCACATCCGCCAAAATATGGCTGATATACCCAGGCCAAAGACTATTGCTACGGCGATAGCAGATCGACCAAATAATACTGGCGCTAAACACCCCAATCGATCCCAACACCGTCGCCCGCAGATCCTGGGTATAGACCCACAGAGCCAAGGTGTGATGCAGCGTAAAACAGAGGCCCATCAGCCAAACCGCAGCACTGGCTGGAACCAACACCGCCCATTTGCGGAAGATAAAGCTGCGCCAAACCGCCTCTTCAATAAACGAATTCACCAAACACCAATACACCGCGCCCACGAACAAGACGAAGGGACTAACAATTCCCACTTCCGTCGCCTTCACCCGAATCTCGGCCAGGTCAATCCACTGAACTCCAAATAAACCGTAGACTCCCAAGATGATGCCAAACATCAGCAGGCCAATCCCAATTCCCCAACCCACCTGGGGCAACGTCGGTTTGGGTAGGCGTAAGCGCTGTCGATCAACCTTTAGCGTCCAATAGACTGGCAAGGCCACCAGCCAAAACTTCAGCATCGAAAAAAGTCCCTGGCCCAGACTACCGGGAGCGATGATGGTTGAGATCAAAACCCCAATGGTGCTCGCTGGCACCGTAAGCAGCAGCACGAGTAAAGCATTCCGGCGACTAAGCTGAGCATCAATCATGGGGCTTGGAGTCAATAACTGGGATGATGACCTGAATTCAGGATCTGAATCCAAGACTGGGAGTAACAGTCTGACTCAAGCCAGCATATTTCGCCAACTGAGAGTGGAAGCTAGGCGAACTGTCCTGCCCCATCATCAATGGTCACCTATTGCTGCTCGCCTATTTTACGGATCAGCCATTTCCGCGATCGAGAATCCTGTAATCCATCCCCGTTGAACCCAAATGGGGAGTTGGGCAGCCACATCGATTTCAGGCTCCTGGTTGAGGAATTGAGCACAAATTTCTCCAAACGACTGGCCCGCTGCAAAGGCTTGCAGTAATTGCCAGTCTGCCTCACTGGGAAGATCAATCCGGGTTTCCAGGCGATCGCGCCAAATCAAGAGCTGAGCTCCCCCTTGCTCCAAATTCACCGCTGCTGAGCCAACATAACCGGGCTGATTTACCTGCCAAATGCGATGGATGGGATAGGGCGAGGCCAGCAAAATACTGTTATGGGGAAGCTCAAATCGGATCTGCTCCCATTGCTCTGGCGGAATGTTCGCTAAGGCTGGGAAATCGAGACCCGGTCGATCCATTGCGTTGAAAACCCGATGCCAGGACCACTCCAGACGCGCAACATCTGGCAAATAGGGTAAAGCTGCCGCTGGCTCAAACTGTTCTAGAAAACTGGGAAGCTGCTCCCCATAATCCCCTAAATCCGGTGAATGTGAGGAATACTTGCGCACATAGACCCGAGACATCGCGGCAAAAAACTCCGCCCCCACCAAACAACAACAGACAGGATAGATTTCTTCTAAAGCTCGGGTCAGCTTGCCCATCACACTGCCCTGATAGGCGGCTAGCCCCTGCTCAAAGCTGAGCTTGTCCTGGATTCGTATCTGGGCGGCGAGCTGCGCAATTGCGTCTTGATTGGATGAAGCCTGATTGGATGGTGTAGCACCGTTAGAGGCTTTGGGTTGAGGTGCGATCGCTTGATAGAACAGGGTTTGTAGTTGTCGTAATTCGCTCGGTGGAGTTGCCATCGAAATGCCCTGCTAATGTCTTTCAAGCCCTGGGGGGCATCCAGTTCAATTCAATCCCTAGAATTTTAATTCCAAAACTTCAATCCCGAAATCTCACGCTTGAGGCCAGTAAGCTAAAGCCTTCTCTGCCTCAGCCATCAGCACTTCAAAGGCCGGAATATCGGTATCCCATTCAATCAAGGTTGGCACTGAACCAAACCGTTCTAAGGCAACTTGATATAGCTGCCAAACCCCAGTCTGTACCGGATAACCATGGGTATCAAACAGAAATCCCCCTTGATCTTCGTAGCCCGCTAAATGAATTTCTTTGACGCGCTCTGGAGGAATCGCAAGCAGATAATCTAGGGGATCAAAGCCATGGTTAGTCGCATTAACATAAACATTATTGATATCTAGAAGTAGATAGCAATCAGCCTTATCCAAAAGAGCAGCAATAAAATCCCATTCTGTCAGGCTATTGTGGCGAAATTGCAAATAGGGGGAAAGATTTTCAACCAGAATTCGACAGCCGAGAAAGTCTTGAACCTGGAGAATCCGCTCAGCCACGTAGTCGAGTACTGTCTCCGTATAGGGTAAAGGAGCCAGATCATTAAAGTAGTTCCCCTGCACCGAACTCCAGCAAAGATGATCTGAAATGTGAGCGGGTTCAATGCGATCCGCCAGAGTTTTAAGACGAGCTAGATAGTCTAGATTGATTGGATCAACAGACCCTAAAGAAAGTCCCACACCATGGAGCGTCAGGGGGTATATTGCTCGAATTTGCTCCAGATGGTGTAGCGGTAGACCACCACCTAAATAATTATCGGAAAGAGCTTCCAACCAAGGGATATCGGGTTGATGGGTCAAGATATGGGCATAATGTTGCGATCGCAACCCGATTCCCACGCCTTGAATGCTTTGGGAAAGTCTCGATGCCACTTGGGAGGTTACAACTGTGCCCATACTCAATTCCATTGGACAAAACGGTGTGACCCATTCCACGATCACAGGAGAGATTCTTCGAGCAAAGGATGACAGCCCGAGAGAATATCTCTCCTGGATCGGAACATTACACCTGAGTCAATACAAGGCTCAGATGCAGAGAGCACTCATAGACCTAAGACTCTGCGGTCGCTTCTTCTACAGGCTCAGCAGGAGCTTTCAAGGTTGAACCAACGAGCTTCTCACAGGTTCCAGCGGCAACATAAATCCACTCTTCAGGGTCGTTATCGACCGTTGCTTTACCTGAGCAATCATGCTTGCTGGTGCCACAATCATTCAGGCCTGCCTTGACGATCCCGGCACATTTCTCAAATCCAGGCTTACCGGCCAATGCCTCTTGAGTCGTTACTGTCTGGAGACCCA
The DNA here is from genome assembly GCA_937949725.1 of uncultured Pseudanabaenaceae cyanobacterium. Classification (GTDB taxonomy): domain Bacteria; phylum Cyanobacteriota; class Cyanobacteriia; order PCC-9006; family JAAUQQ01; genus JAAUQQ01. The sequence goes on along the minus strand of CALECT010000183.1, from coordinate 24,416 downwards.
AAGCGATAACACTAGACAAAGCTACGGTCACAGCAGCGGCTTGTTTAGAGGGTTTCATGAATAGTCTAAGCTCCCGATTAAGGTGTCACAGTCATCAGAGCAAACAGCTAAAGCCAAGTAAATCACTATCTAGCTGCTTGCATCTAATCTATCTACGCATCAGCAGTGAAATTGGATGCAGCACAACCTTCATTCCCTGTCCTGCTCCCCTAAATAGAGTTCCAAGCCCTATTGTTTGGAGTTTGTACCGAAATTTCTAATGGATTCTGAAGGCCAGAATACAATATGTAGGCAGAGATTATTGAGCATCGTCCATAACATCAGGGCACCTCGATTCATTCAGAATCCAGGGAGATCGTGAACGAGATCCTGTCCACTTTTTTGAGGAAAGCTCAGTGATGCAAGCCAGAGGCACAAAATTGTGGCACAAGAAAAGGGCGAGTCCCGATGAACTCGCCCTTGGATTAACAGAAAGACTCAGACCCAAAAGGCCGTGGCCTCTCTATCAATCGGATCTTCTCTTTGGTCGCTACCTGACTCGTAGCACACACTTAATCGAGTCTTTTGAGCAAATTGAAATTCAAGCTTTGACAGGCCATCGCTACAACAATAGCCAGTCACAATAGAATTTCTAGCTCTGCACAATCGTCGAAAGGACAACTACACCAACTGTTCTTGTAGCTGAGGCAAGGCAGGCTTAATCGCCAGGGTCACCTGCTCCGCAGAGCGAATCACTTCGCGGCAAAACAGCATCGCTTTGATCGTGACCAACCAGTCACCACCCAAGTTATAGCGCCAGAACATCTCTATGACTTCTTCATTGAGGCGATCGCTGGGCGTCTGATACATGCGCTGACACAGGGCTGGCTCCACATTAGCCAAGCTCACGAGATATCCATCGCAGCCCGCAGGAGTCAGCAACTGATGCTCCATCCCTTGCAGAATCGAGAGACGCAAATCGCCATCCTGGCGCAACATACACATCGTCTGGAAGAACGCTTCGTTCATGGAAGAGTCCTTAATGCCAATGATGTTGTCAATGGCTTCCAGTCGGCGGATAGCGCTGAGGCTATTCACCGCTGTGGTCTCGGTGTTGTAGAGGACAATGGGCAAGCCAGTCGCCTGGGCAACTTGTTCAAAATAAGCCACCACCTCATCGCCATCATTGGAGAGGACAGGCATAACTACGCCGTCACAGCCCATGGCTTCCGCCTGCTGTACCAAGCGAATGCTATCTTCGATGCGATCGCGCTTAACCCCAGCCAACACGGGCTTATCCGTACTAGCACGAGTCGCCTGGACAACTTCCAACCATTGCTCATCATTGAGCAAATGACCTTCACCGGAGCTGAGGCAAGGCACAAAGCCCTGAACCTCATCTTCCACAGAGCGAATCAACGCAGTCAGGGAGAGCTTATCAAGCTGATGCTTGTAAAAGGGCGTTATCAGCGGCACGTAGATTCCGTGCAGCCCAGTCAAGGGGTGAAGGCTTTTCATATTGTTCAACAGCTTGGCGAAGGGAACGGATAGCGGGCTCGAAAACCTGGGTGTTGCGGGCGAGAGCAATGCGAATATAGCGTTCGCCACGCTCGGGCTCATCCCAGAAGAAGTAGGTACCGGGCAGCACGTGAATGCCAAACTCGGTCAAATAATCTTTTAATTCACTGGCCTTTAGATTCGAGTCCTTGATTTTGCACCACATGACGCTGACGTTAACCTCAGGCTGCATGGGCTCAAGGATAGACCCGCTAAGAATACCCTCGGCGATCGCCCGATTACGCAGTAACAGTCCATGGACTGAGGCAAAGTTATCCTGCTCAGAATCGAGAATATACTCCGTCACCACATTGAGGATGAAGGGAGAAACATTCAGCAGATACGCAGTGTGAATATCATAAACATCTTCATAGATATCCTTGCTCGTCTTAAGAATGGAAGCCTTAGCATCCTGTAGAGGCCAGGTCTTGCCAGTGTCTTCCATAGCGATGTAGCTCACACCAGAGCTTTCCAACATCTCATAGATGTCAAACATCTCTACACGCTTTTCGCCCAGCATAAAGGCAGCAAAACAGAAATCAAAGATTAAGAGCTTATCGTTTTCCTGAGCAAAGCGAATCAGCTCTGACCAACCCAATTTTCCATGCTGATACAGCGTGAAACCTGTGGGGTTGTTTGGATCTACCAGGAAGATGGCATCACCGGTCACATTTTCCTTGAGGTTATCGTAAATCTTGTTGGGATCATGGAGCCAAGATTCTTCTAAAGCCTCTAAAGGCACCTCAATATGCTTCATTAAGTCCACCAAGTTATCAAAACAAGGGTGAACCAGGCTCACTTTCATGCGCTTCTTACGCAGATAGTTTGCTGTAATTGCCATGGCAATGGAAGCCGCATAGACAATCATCGCATTATTATTTTTCATCGCAGCAGGACGACCCTGTACGCGGAAAAAAGTTTCGAGAAAACGCTGTTCCAAATCATATTGACGGGAGTTCTCGGAGCCGTACCATAGCTCGGGAAGACGCTCAACGATATTGCGCTGCGTAGGCGACTGGGACTGGTGGGTATGAGCATCAGACATGTTGTAGTCATGTTTGAGTGCCTCAACCTCATGCTGTGTAATATCGCGAAGCCTTTCCATAAATTCCTAACAGCTTAAGTGTGATGCTGGCATTGAAAGAGAAGAGAAAGTCTATGATTTTGTTATAAAAACTAATCGGCTTTCCTGATATAGCGATACAGAAATGTTTTCTCAATTCCTGAAAAACAAATCAGCTTCAGCAACCTAAAAGCAGATCAAATATCACATCAAAACTAAGCATAGAAAATCTAGAGCAGGAGGATTTTAGTGCAAATACCGATATTTAATTTCCAACACTGTACTGCCCTAGAGAATCTTCTTAGAGGTTGTTTGAGAAAAGACTCTAGCTGTAGCAGGATGACCTACGATGCTGCGCAAATCAACGAGATTTCGACGTTTCATTACTAGTTGAGGTTTCAAATTTGATGCTTGGCCGAATCCTCAAACAACCTCTTAGATAAATCAACGGGCACACAATTACATAGACATAGTCTAATTAATATAGATAGAGCAAGTACTAAAAGCAAGGTTTCCCTTAATAGACCTAATATTACTGATGATCTAAATAGATCTTTGGGAATGATATTGCTACTGACGAAATTTATTAAGACCTAGTTCTTTTAAATTCCGTACTCCGATTGAACTGTAGGTGAATTGAGTCTCCACCCACAGGATAGATGAGGAATATATGGGTGAACAATTCTCTACCAACAAATCCTTCGGCATTGACATCAATACGCCAGAAGCTATATGGAGTAAGTCGATTACGTTACCAGTGGTCGTCTATAGCTTGCTTAGTTTGCATCAGCTTACTCGTACCGGTATTGACGGCTTGCATAGGTACCACCCATCCATTGAGGGTAGGCACGACTGCTGGACTGGTATCTGACAATCTTTACTTAGCTGAGAAACTAAAGTACTACCAGAGCGAAGATATTCGCTTAATTGACTATCCAACTGCTGACGATCAGTTAAGAGCTTTTCGTAATCGCCAAGTTGACGTCACAGCGGTTCCTCTGAGTGACGCACTCATTCTGGCTCAAACAAATCCTGACCTGAAAGGTTTCTTGGTGCTGAGCAGCTCCTACGGAGAAGATGCTCTGGTCGCCAATAAGAATATCGCTAGTCTACAAGACCTAAGAGGACAACACATCGGCATTGAGGCATCTAGCCGTAGTCGGCTGATGTTAGCCCAAGCCCTAGAGCAAGCGAAACTCTCTAATCAAGAAGTTCAAGTGGTTTCCATTCCCCTGGGAGAGCAAATCGAAGCCTTTGAACAGGGCCAAGTTGCAGCAGTCGCCACCCATGAGCCTGTGCGCTCCTCCCTTCTAGCTACAGGAGGGCATTATGTGTATCCGGAAACGGAGAATGATAGTGCAATGTTCAACGTTCTCTTAGTCAATGGAAAACAAATTAAATCCCAAAGACAACGGCTAGTAGAGCTATCCCAGGGATGTCTGAGAGCAAGCGACTATGCCTCTCATCACCAGCGAGAGGTCTCGGAACATTTGGCAAAACGACATCAGCTATCACCCGAGCTAATGAAGCAGGTAAGCCAAACACTCCACTCGTTTGACTTAGCCAAGAACCAACAGCTCTTAGAACCCGATGACCCAGAACTGCGGCGTCAGGTGAAACTCATTGGGAGACAGTTGCAACAGCAGCAGCTGCTAAATCGATTTTCCAAACCAAGACTTGCTTGGGATGACGGCATTGTAAATCAGCTCAAAGGGTAATCCGAACAACTATCTCATCGGCCTTCGAATGACTAACATCTAAGTCCAACCAACTCTATCTAAGCTTTCTCTTTATTGCATCTCACCAGAGGCCTCTACCATGCTTAAGTCTACTGTCCGAACAACATTAAAGCTACCCAATTGGCGTCATCTTATCCGGACTTGGAAGCTCAGGAGCTTAGCCCTAATCGCTATCGCAGCATTTTGCGCAGTTTCCTTACCAGCTTGCTTTCAGGTGAATAATGCAGCACTACGCATTGGTACGATTACTTGGCCTGGCTATGCCAACTTCTACCTAGCACGGGAGCTTGATTACTACAAGCCTGGCTCAGTCTTTCTAACGAATTACTCCTCTAATGATGCCTTAGCAAAAGCATTCCGAAATAATGAAGTTGATGGTGTTGCTCTCACAATGAGTGACGCATTACCCTTGGCAGAAGCTGTACCTGACCTACGTTTGGTTTTAGTAATTGATAGTTCCAATGGTGCTGATGTCATTATGGGTAAGCCTTCCCTAGATTCTTTAAAGGGATTGGAAGGCAAGCGAGTTGGGGTTGAGGCTTCTGGTTTAGGAGCATTCTTCTTAACACGTGCTTTGGAAACAGTGTCTCTCTCCCCCAAGGATGTAGATATTGTTCCACTGGGGGCTTTTGAACATGAGCAGGGCTTTAATGAAGAGAAAGTAGATGCAGTGGTAACCTTTGAACCCACGCGATCGCGCTTACTCTCCAATGGTGCGAATCAACTATTCGATAGTAGTCAAATTCCAGGTGAGATTGTTGATGTTTTAGCGGTACGAGAAAGCGTTTTAACTCGCCAAAAATCTCAACTTAGAACTCTCATTCAAGGCTGGTTTCGTGCGAGAGACTACCAAGAGCGTGAACCCATGGATGCAGCTGAACTGGTTGCATCTCAATACAATATCTCCCCTAGTGAATTCCTAGAATCCTTAGAGGGTCTGCATATTCCAAGCCTAAAAGAGAACCAAGAAATGCTTGCTTCTCAAGGTTCAGACCTAGTCTCTAGTTCTGAGAAACTAGTCAAAATCATGCGTGACAACCAACTCCTCAAGCAAGCAGTAAAGCCGCAAGAGCTAGTAGATAATTCAATTATTGAAAGCGTCAAAGCTAGCCTTTAGAGACTGGCTAGTGCCTGAGCTTAAGACCACATCACAAACAGCTCTAAATCAATCGGAGAGATTGGGAGCAATACTGGTCCCAATCTCTCGAAGAACGACCTAGAGTCTCACAGAAGATCTGCAATAACCAGTTCAGGTTGTAAAAGGTCTTCTGTGACGAGAGCAATGTGATATCTCCTCGTCTTTCCCAATTGTCTAGGGTTGTTATATTCTGTCATGCGAAAATTCCCACCGCCGCTGCGATTTTCCATTCCCATTGTGCTTCTACTGCTCGGTGGTTTATCTAGTGTCTATTCCTTTCAGCGAGAAGTTGCACTCGCTGAACGACGCAACGAGCAGAATGTTAGCAACTATACTCAATTTTTGGGCGACCACACGTCAGGAATTCTAGAATATCTCTATCGTCGTGCTAATGGCGATGGAACCGATCTAATCATCAGTCAGCTGGAAGATGAGATTGATCTTAAGTCAGCAATGATGTTCGACGAAGACGATAAAGTTGTTCTAACAACGCACAGAGAACTTAAAGGACTAGACGTTAACCAAACTCCTGCAAAAGTCAATCACAGCTACTTTGACAAAGTCAGACAGCTTCAGGCTGGACAAGTCATACTATCTCCGGATCACAAGTCAGTCCAGGCATTCTATCCCGTTGCACTGAAAGCCGATGCGGGAGAAATTTTACCTTCTAAGATTGGAGTTTTATTCTTAGATTACGACCTTACCAGCCTACGGTTACAAACCTATTCAGATGCTCTCAAGCGTTCTCTTGAATCAACACTAGTCTTTGCCTTACTCTGCGCGGGAGTTTGGTTTCTATTTGAAGAGATTCTCACTCGCCGAGCTGCACGCTTAGTTAGTGCCAGTAACCGTCTATCAGAAGGTGACCTGAATGTGCGTGCCCAACTACAAGGCTCTGATGAACTAGCCATGATTTCCACGGCTTTCGACAGCATGGCCACCATGATGCAACACAAAACGGAGGCCTTAGAAAGCAGCCAAGTAGACCTAAGCAATGCTAAGGAAGCACTAGCAGAATACAATCGAACCTTAGAACAAAAAGTAGCCCAACGAACTGCAGAACTTGCAGAGAGCATAGAAGAAGCGAGATATGCTAAGGCCGCAGCAGAAGAAGCTAATAAATCGAAGAGCTTATTTCTAGCCAATATGAGTCATGAACTGCGTACACCACTCAACGCAATTATTGGCTACAGTGAAATGCTCCAGGAGGAGATGGAGGACTTTGGAGCCGATGAGTTAACTCCTGATCTCGAGAAAATTCATGGCGCAGGAAAACATCTCTTAAGCTTGATTAATGACATCCTCGACTTATCAAAGGTCGAAGCAGGGCGAATGGACCTCTATCTAGAGAGCTTTGACATTGGTATGCTCGTAGAGGAAGTAAAAAGCACTATTCATCCCCTGGTAGAGAAACGCAATAACAATCTGATTGTAGAGTGCGATGATTCACTGGGTAGCATGTCGGCCGATTTAACGAAGGTACGTCAATGTCTTCTCAACTTGCTGAGTAATGCAAGTAAATTTACCGAGAATGGAAAGATTTTACTTCGAGTTTTAGACAAAACGGATGAAGTTGAATTTTCAGTCAGCGATACTGGTATCGGCATGTCTGCCAGCCAACAAGCAAAGCTATTTCAAGCTTTTACTCAAGCCGATGCCTCCACGACTCGAAAATATGGTGGCACTGGATTGGGTTTAGCAATTTCCAAACAGTTTTGTTGCCTTATGGGAGGAGATATTACAGTTGAAAGTCAATTGCGGCAGGGTTCCACTTTTACCATTACCTTGCCACGTCAAGTGCAATCTATTGATGAGGGAAATTCATCAATCAAATCTACTCAGGAAGAGTCGATAGTACTCCCCAAAGTTCTGATCATTGATGATGATCCTGTTGTTCATGATCTAATGCAGCGCTTCTTAGTCAAGCAAGGTTTTCAAGTCGAAGTTGCTCATGATGGTAAAGAAGGGATCGAGAAAGCATTAAGCTGCCAACCCGCTGCCATTATTTTGGATGTCATGATGCCAAACATGGATGGTTGGTCAGTCTTAACAACTTTAAAGACAGATACAATCTTGGCAGAGATTCCAGTCATTATGATGACTTTCGTCCAAGAACAAAATTTAGGCTATACCCTGGGAGCATCAGACTATCTCACCAAGCCATTAGATCGACAGCAATTGGGCAAGGTATTACAGCGTCATATCTCCAAGTCTCCCTGCAGAGAGGTTTTATTAGTTGATGATGATGCTATGGCTCGCATGCTCATGCGCGAGCAGTTGGAAATGAGTGCTTATAAAGTACAAGAAGCAGAAAGTGGCATTGCAGCATTAGCTCACATGGAGCACTCGATCCCGAGCATCATTATTTTAGATCTCCTGATGCCAGCAATGAATGGATTTGAGTTTCTCCACAATCTCCAACAGAGGCCAGAGTACAAAGATATTCCTGTCATCGTAATGACAGCGAAGGATTTAACTCATGAAGAGCGAGGTAAGTTAACGAACAATGTACAGAAAGTATTTTGTAAAGGAGTCTGCGATCTCCAAACTCTTTTAGGAAATTTACAACAATTCTTATCTAGTGCAATTTCAGATCAGAGCAATAAAGTTGAATTGCCAAGTTCAAAACTCTCATCTAAAGTGCTTGTACAGAAATCAAATTTACTATCGGAAATCACGCCCCAAAAAACCTCAGAGACAGAGCCTATTAACCTAGGCAAAAGCACCTCTCTACCTGTGAACACTGAAATATCAAAGCCGTTCTCTAGACTTCACAAGCAAATCAAAAAAGAGCTCTCAAAGAATATCGAAGAGCTTCCTCATGATGATGCAGCCTAAATGACAATTTTTTCCTGTTAAGCCTGAGTTGACTTCAGTCTTCTGATAACACCTCATTCCTCTGATGTATCGGTTATTAGCTATTAAACTCATGACTAAAATATTGCTCGTCGAAGATAACGAAATGAATCAAGATATGCTCTCTCGCCGATTACTCCGTCGAGGTTACGAAGTTGTCATCGCAGGGGATGGAGCTCAAGGCGTCACCATGAGTCTATCTGAATCTCCAGATATCATTTTGATGGATATGAGCCTACCAATATTGGATGGCTGGGAAGCAACTCGACATATCAAATTCAATCCGGTAACAAAGCATTTACCTATCATTGCTCTCACAGCCCATGCAATGGCTGGAGATCGGGAGAATGCTCTAGCAGCAGGCTGTGACGACTACGATACGAAACCAGTAGATTTTAAGCGACTCTTGAGCAAAATTAAAGCCCTTCTTGAGACGCCCTTGGCTGCCTGAGGAACTTTTAGCATGAATAGTCTTGCCCTATCTGTCAAATCTGAATATCTAACTTGGATGGCTCACCTACGCCATGAGTTGTATACTCCACTCAACGCGATTCATGGCTATAGCGAGTTGCTCTTAGAAGAGCTGGAGGATGCGGGTCTAGAAAAGGGAGAGTTTGCTCAATCTCTGATCCAGCTTCACCAAATAGGAGGACGTATCTTCACTCTCATTAGCCAATCTATGAGTGGAGATAACCTCTGCGAAAAAGCAGAACAATCTGCTATTCAAATTTCAGAAAATATAGAAGTAGAGACTGCTATATGGTCTACTTCTTGGCACGATCTAAAAGAACGAGCTTTCCGACAAGAATTACAACCCTTATCTTTTGGGTTAGAGCAAATATCAATACAGCTTATTAGCCTTACGCCTCCTCATCTCAAAGAAGATATTGAAAAAATCGAAATTGCTTCGCGCAACTTTAAGATCATGATAGAAGCCGTTCTACTTTCTGAAGAATGGCCATGTGAACTGTGGTTACAAAAGCCACAAGAGTTGAGCATTCATCACAAAGTTGAGAATAAACTCTCTCCTTTGAGTACAATTCCAAATATCCAGCCCATTAGCTCATCTCAAGACAGCAAAGTTGCCCTGAAAGTCATTTCAGAGAGAGCACTTCAGACTTCTTCTGCAAAAGTCAAAAATGTATCTCCAAGTCTTGTTAGTAGCTCATTTCCTCCCAAAGTAGCCAATATATTGGTGGTAGATGACAATGGTGCTAATTGCGATTTACTCTGCCGATATATTATTCGCCAAGGGCATAAGGTCACACCTGCTTCAAGTGGCTTACATGCTGTAAGTCAAATAAAAACTGGCGAATATGATTTAATCCTACTTGATATTCTCATGCCTGAGATGAATGGCTATGAGGTGCTCGAATGGATTAGGAAGAGCAAATGGCGACATTTATCAGTTATCATGATCTCCTCTCTCGACGAATTAGATAGTATCGTCAAGTGTATTGAGATGGGAGCCGAAGATTATCTATCTAAACCTTTTAATCCCACTTTACTAAAAGCACGAATTGATGCTTGCTTAGAGAAAAAGCGGATGCGAGATCAGGAGGTTCAATATCTAGATCAGTTAGCGATCGCCAATGAGAAAATCACAAAACTAAACGATCAATTACAGGTAGAGAATGGCCGTCTTAGCTCAGAGCTGGATGTGACTCGTCGCATCCAGCAAATGATGCTGCCACGCTCAAAAGAATTAGAGCAGATTGAAGAGCTTGATATAGTTGGTTTTATGAAGCCTGCTGATGAAGTAGGGGGAGATTACTATGACGTAATTCACCGAGATGATGGGATCATTATTGGAATCGGTGATGTCACTGGACATGGCTTAGAAAGTGGACTTCTCATGCTGATGATTCAAACAGCAGTACGTACACTCGTGGAACAAGGTTGCTGCAATCACCAGCAGTTTTTAGACATCATCAATCGCACGATTCTCAGCAACGCTGAGAGGATGGAAACCAATCGAAATTCTACGCTGTCCCTCATTCATTACTCCCATGGAAATTTACAAATTAGTGGGCAGCATGAAGAAGTTATCATTATTCGTAACCATGGTGAAATTGAACATATTGATACAATCAACTTAGGCTTTCCGATGGGACTCGACTATGATATTTCCGATTTTTTAGGGAAAACTGAAGTTAAGCTAAATATTCAAGATATCGTAATTTTATATACGGATGGAATAACAGAGGCAGAAAACTTGAAGGGGCAGTTTTACGGTATAGAGAGGCTTTCCCAAACAGCGGCCCAACATCGTCATTCTAGTGCAGCAGATATTCGAGATGCTGTGGTTTCAGATCTAACTAGCTACATTGATGAACATCAGATCTTTGACGACATTACCTTATTAGTAATGAAACGAATTTCCTAATACTATCAATCCGATTCATCATTAACGAGTATTTTAAACATGGCTATTTTGAGCTCGGCACAGCAGAGAAACACAACGCTAACAACTCTCAAGCCAGAATTAGTAGCATCATTACCTCAAACATTTGGAGATTACTTAGAAGAGCTACCTCCTTACCATGAACAGCTGACACTTGACTTCTCTCCCAGTTCAGCTCCTCCACGCAAGCGATGGCGAAACAATGGCCGCTCTGCAGATTTTTTAGCAGATTTTCTAGTCACTTGTCTGCCCGAAATTGAAACCGAGAAGGATCGGCGATGGCAAGCTGAAATCAAAGATGCGGTCAGCTACATTGCCAACGAACTATTAGAGAATGCCATGAAGTACAGCGACCAGTCCCAAGGAACTTGTACTCGCATTCACCTTTACTTTGATGGTAGCTGTATCCTCTTCCTAACGCAAAACAATGTTCATCTTGAAGAGGTTGAGACTTTTCAATCTCACATTCACGAGCTGCTCACAGCAGATCCTCAGGAACTATACATTACCCGTTTAGAGGAAAGTGTCGAATCTGAGAATAACGGCTCTGGCCTCGGGTTACTGACTATGATTAACGACTATGAAGCAAAGCTGAGCTGGAAGTTTGAACAGGCAGGTGAAAATTTATCTTCCACAGAGATAGCTGTAACTACGATGGTCCAGCTAGAGATATAACAGCTAGTCAAGATTTACAAATTCATCCTCGTTCAGACCAAACCTCTCATCAAGATTGACTTTAAAATTATGATTTCATCTGAATCAGAGCTTGCAGGAAAGGAGACAACAGCAATGAAAGTTGTCCAAGAAAACTACCAAATTGTCTATCAACCTGAAGATTCCACAATCCACTGCAAGGGCTCATTGCGTCTCAATGGTCAGGAAGAAGATTACAAGCGTATTAACAATCTTCTAGAACAAGTCATTGAATCAGAGCCTCCTAGTGTAACGCTGAATCTACAGGAGCTTAACTTTCTCAATAGCTTAGGTATCAACATGCTATCTAAGTTTGTGATCAAGATCCGCAAGAAAAAATTCATCAAGGTCATTGTGCAGGGTGCAAAAGATACACCTTGGCAAGAGAAGTCTTTGAAAAATCTCCAGCGTCTGATGCCTAGCCTATCCCTACAGTTAGACTAATCCGGTACGTGAGCTAGGGACAGAAGCTGCACTCAGATGCAGGAGATGAGATTTTAGGGGTGAGACTTTCATCAGCCAGTAGGAGGCTTATAGACTCAATTTCTCAAGACCAAGAATCTAGTCTCTAGATGGAAGACAATGTGAAATAGCCAGGATAACTTACGGCTTTGGGTGCTTAAGATACCCCCATTTAGCACCGGCTTTGACTGGTGCAATACCGTCGGAGAAGTCAGCTGCGAGGGCGAACTGAGGGGAGATCGCTAACTCTCCACTCTGGCTAACATAACCTGCTTGGCGACCCACCCGGATCATAGCAAGCCCTTGAGAGAAAACGCCCACGAAGTCGTCATAGACAGGTGCAATAGCAAGCTTTCCTGACTTATCAATATATCCATATTTTCCATCTAGGAACACAGCGGCATAGCCCTCTGAAAAATCCTTGGCTCGCACAAATTGAGGCTGAATAACGACGGTTCCTTTGCGATCAATATAGCCCCATTTATCATCAATACTTACCGCAGCCAAGCCTTCTTTAAAGTCATTGCTATCTTCAAATTGAGGAGAAATCGCAATTTTCCCATTTGGTTTGATATAGCCCAGTTTTCCATCTACTAGGATTGCAGCTAAGCCATCCACAAACTCCCAAGCGCCATCAAACTGAGGTTTGATAACGACCTTGCCTTTGCGATTGACATAGCCCCATTTCCCATCTTTTTGTATGGCGGCCATGCCTTCGGAAAAATCCCTAGCCTTGTCTAGCTGGGGAGGAAATAAGATTTTGCCATTTTTCTCGAAGTAGCCCCAGCGATCGCCCACTTCCAACGTAGCAACGCCTTCTGAAAAGGCTGGGCTAATAAAGCCCACCCTAGAGCTGATGCGCATAACAACTTTGCCATCAGTATTGATATAGCTACGCTTCCCCCCCACTTTCACCAGGGCAATCCCTTCAGAGAAGCCCCAAGTTTCGTCAAATTGAGGGCGAATCACCATATCGCCTTTGCGATTGATGTAGCCCCAGCGATTATTAACGCGCACTGGGGCCAACCCTTCAGAAAAGGGGGAAGCATGGTCGAAAGCTGGTTCGATCTCCCAGGTAATGTCGCCCACTGGAGAAAAAGGAGCAGCAGCAGGCAGAGGAGCCTGTACTTGAGGAATCTGGGCGCTGGTTATGGATGGAGCACCAAGGCTAGTGATGAGACCGAGGCTGATTAGAAGGGCAACTTTTCGCGAGAGACCAGAGAGATACATCCGCACCATTAGATTCAAAACACCAGGGAATACATTTAGGAATGGAACTTAATAAGACCTGATACTACTCAGGGGCATGCCATGCCCGCAATTGCGGTAGATGCCTAACGGCTTTATTAAATCCTTGTTCCTTAGATAATCCCACAGACCGTCGGATAACTTGTTCTGTTCCCTTACGAAGAAGGAATAGAATCCAGCAACGGATTCTATTCATCCGAGGACTGGGTAAAATCATCACTCCATTGCTGAGCTTCGGGGCGAGGGAACTTAGGCCCAAGCGGAGCAAAGTCAAAATCGCGCGATGGCGTGGGTGGACCGACTTGAATAGCAGTGCGGGGATCGATGACAACGTCCTGACGAGAGGGCTCAACCAGGGGAGCGTCAGGCGTCGCCTCTTCTGATGCAGTCGTTACTTCACTGTCGGTGATAGCGGCATTCCCCAAGGCGTTATCACCTGGTTGAACCTCGACTTCACTAACGGGTTCTGGAGTCGCTTGCAACTGCGGACCAAAGGCAGGAAGTATTTCGGGCAACTCAGGGCCTAGTTTCGGACTCACTTCCAGCGGGCGGGCGGGCGCTGATTGCTCTTCTATATTCGTCGCCGGAGGGGAAATGGGCTGGGGCGCTGCCTCTGGAACACTTTCCTCTGGAGCAATTTCCGCTGGAGCTGCTGCTTCAGTTGTAGGGGCTTGGGAGGCAGAGGAGCTAGGAGCTGATGTGGCAGCAGGTGGAACAGTTACCTCAGAGGCAATCCCTTCTGAGCCGGTCTCTTCTGAACTGGTCCCTTCAGCTTCTGGAGATGCTGTCTCTGAGGGAGGCACTTCTGGAGAGGTCGATTCGGGTGCCGCAGGGGCTTCTACGGCGGGGCCAGCGGAACGAGCGAGGAATTTCAGGCTGAGGTCATAGCGGCTGAAACGTTCATCCAGGGGACGTCGCTCCACGCCCATGGACTTGAGCTGTTCCAGCACAGGACGACTACTGGGCGTTAGGGGCAACAGCGAGGGGAGCTGGGTATCAAGAACGCGGTCTACATCCAGAAATAAAACCCCAGCCGGATCCTGGGATGCTGCGCGGGGCATTCCTTCTCGATAAAGACGACTGGCAGCGAGGGTGGCACGGGGCTGGGGCAAGAGCAGATTGGCTCCCGGTGCACCCACAATTAGAAAAGCAACATTACCTTCAAGCCAACCATGGGTGACGACGGCCTCGCCCTGAGCATTAGCCCAGTTCACCACGGGCTGACCGTCCAGCTTACTGGTACTGAGCCGCAGGCCATATTTGTTGACCATTAGGGCATCTAGCTTTTGCAGGGAGCGTTCTGCCAGGCGTCGGTTGCTGGTTTGGGCCATGACGGTGAGGCCGGTCTGGAAGCGGGAATTGGCCTGGGTGGGGATGGGCAGGATACCCACACTGTAGGGGCCGTCCATCCAGGAGAGCCAGTCCTTTTGCAAGTCCATACTCGTGACGGCCTGGACTTGTTCCTGGAGAACACTGGGACTGAGAAGAGAATTACCGCTGACGGGTCCCTGGCTAAAACTGCGCCAGGCTTCCTGGAGGCTACTACCGCTGAGGAGAAAGGAAGTGGAGGCGGGGAAACGATCGCCCAAGGCCACCATGGCCTTGGGCTTATCTCCCAAGCTGGGTGCCTGTTGAGCCAGTACGCCCAGGCCATTCGCAGCCTGGTCCCAAGTGACGGTATTCAGGTCTACCTCATCGCCTTCGGTCACTCGCACCTGACTCACAAGGCCCTGAAGTTCAGCAGGCAGAGGGAGAAGGCGTCCTGCTGCTTGATTACTCATCACCGCAGCGGGACCGTTGATGTAAAAAGACATCAAGACACCATCCACGGAGTTGAAGTCAGCCGCCCCTAAGCGCCGCTGGGCATCCTCGTATTCATTGAGGTCGGCGAGGGCGGTGCCTTCCTGATAACTATCAATGGCGCGCTCTAGGGTCGTGCGATTGGAGGCCAGCAAACCAAAGCTGCCAAAGATCGCAACACTTTGACGCTGCACCAAATCCACCTGGAGATCCCAGATCTTGATGCCGCGATGGCTAGAGGTACTGTTTTCGAATCCTTCGGGGGGCTGACGCTCATCGAAGCTACGAGCGACGCCTTGAGGATTCTTAAGGGGAGCAACGAGGAGGACATCCGAAGCATTGGCTTGGGGAGGCTGGCCCGGAAGGGGTTGGGTAATGGGAGCCACTGGAATCAGTGCCATAACCGGAGGACCGGCTAGCTGCTGCTGGATCACGCTGAGATCGCCGTACCCCAAGCTGACAATGCGATCGCGGCCCACCGCCAACCATTCCCCTAACCCCTGCTGCAAATTTGGCGTGCCCAGCTGACGCAGCTCTTGCCAGGGTTCACTCTTAGGATTGAGGGTAAGGCTCGCCACAGCAGAATTAGGGACCAAAGCCACAGCAGACTCTAGACTGGAAGGTCCATTGGCAGGACGACGCAAAAAGTAACTCGTCGCCCCACCCAGGGCAAAGGTCGCCACAGTGCCCAGTAAGAACAGCTGAGTGGGGCGATGCTTCAAACGATTGAGGGAGGTTTGAGCAGCCGCTTTAATATTTTGTTGGAGACGCTGAGGCAAGGCTTTTTTGCCAGAAGCTTCAGCTATCTTTTCAGGGGCGTCTTTGACCGCCACAGCAGTTCCCCCTGGGGCAATCGCCTCCGCTTCGCCCACGGAGATCTCGGGTTGGTCTGGCACAACAACGGTCATCTCCGCAGCGATGCTCTCCGAGGCGCTGGCATCAGCTTGAGAAGCTAGGTCTATCGCTTCTTGCTCTGCGTCGCCTGACATCGGTGCCAGCGGCTCTGCCGTCGGGCTATCTACCGCAGCAGCGGTCGAATCAGAGAGTGAAGTTTGCTGGGGGTCAACAGAAGTCATGCTAGCGGCGTTGATGAAACGTCGGTCAAATCGGGGCGAACAAACAGGTCGGTTTGAAGCAATTGCTCTACGTAGAGCAATCTTTAGACGGTCTGACAACCGAGGGCTTCATTGGGCTTAATCCTACCGCTCTCAAACGGTTTCCGGGTGTTTTACCTGGAAAGCCTCTCTCTAAACGAGGTTGGAAAGCCTAGATTTCTTACGGAGACTAGACTGTATCAATTTTTTCGTCAAAACTGCTAAGGATAGCAGGCGTCACTCCGGTCAGGTCGGTGACCCCAGCAAACAGTGAGATGGCAGGACCGATGGCTAACAGAGGCACAGAATTCAGGGTGTGGTGAGAGGTGGATAAATCTTCCACGTTGCCGTGGTCGCTGGAGAGAATCAGCGTCAAGTTTTCAGGCCTTGCTTGAACCAGAGTGGATAGGAGAGCATCAATGCGCTGGAGAGCTGCGAGCGCCTCTTCTCGGCTCTGGTGGTGCCCAGCGTAATCAGGCAAGAAAGTCTCAAACAGAGTAAAACTGTGGGATTGGGCCAGCTGAATCAGCCGTTTACCCGCGACCTCAGCTGAAATAGCAGGAGCATCGTAATAGCGTTCAACGATATCGCCAGTAATGTCCCAGTACACTGCTTTTCCCTGGCGATAATCCTCGATGGTGCGGAATGGAATTGGAGCAGTCAGATTGAGTAAAGCTCCCACGGCATAGCGGCGACGGCGATTCGCGATCGCCTCAAAATACCCCGGCATATAGGCATTGGCCTGGGTCGCCGTTAATCCCAAATCCATCACCTGACGAAAGATCCCATAGGGCTCAATCAGCTGCCTCAAGCTGCCATTGGCAAAGGCAGACTGATGCTGTCCGCGAAATTGCGCTGCATTGTGGCCGGTATAAAGCGTCGTTTGCCCCGTGGCGCTTTGGGGAAGGCCGGTGACTCCCAAGCAAGCATCAATGGGCTTAAACAGCAGCTCAGGCTTAGAAACCGTCAGTCCCGCTAGAAGCGGCGCACCCAATAGCTCAGTCAAGTAGGGCATGGTTTGGGCATCCGCCAACGGGTTCTCACCCCCAGCAGCTCCCAAGCCCAGACCATCGACAAAAATCAGCAGGAATTGCGGTGCTGTCATCCGCCGAGTCGACTCATGGTGTGACTAAAGCGGCACTGGGACCCTGGCCTTCTGTCACGCCCTTGAGCTCCCCAATGACCACTTCCTGCTGATCGTAAAAATAATTCAAATCCGTACCTCGATTCTGAACTGCAAAGCAGACCGCTTGGGGCTCATCCAGGTACATCACAGGTAGCCCTGCCACGGGTAGCATTCCGGCCAAGTTACTCACATCAGAGAGCGTGCCCGTTTTGCCAATGAGGCCATTGGGCAAACGCCGGTCTTCCAAGGTGCCCTTGTCCTCCGGCACGATGGGCAGGACGTCTTTGAGACCAAGGCCGTGGGGCTCCAGCTTTTGACCAATCACATCCAACATTCGACAAGATGTTCGAGGAGAAAGCTGGTTTTCGCGACCCAAGCCTGAACCATTGATGAATTGAACTTCATCAGCTGCTACGCCTGTGAGAGCAACTGTCTTTTCGACTAAAGCAGGAGCGCCTCCGAGAAGATCTGCCAACAGCTCCGCCATGATGTTGTTGCTGTACATATTCATGCGCTTGAGCAGCTCCTGCATGGGCAGGGAATGATGCTCAGCCAAGATTTCAACGCTGGCTGGATCAACAGATTCAACCACGAGGGTTTGCCCAGCGATGGTGACTTGGGGCTGGGGCGTGCCTTCGGGGAACATTTTGAACTGCTCGGCAGGGGGCCAGGACCAATTGGCAGAATCCATGCCCTCGCGGAACAGGTTGCCAGCGTAGGGGCGATCGCGCTCAAAGTTCATCACAAACACGCCCCCCACAATCAAATTGCCTTCCACCTTGGTGATGCCCAGCTGATTGAGGCTGTTGCCAATGGCAATGGCAGATTCCCAAACAAACAAGGGATCACCACCGCCTACAACAATCAAGTCTCCCTTGACCACCCCTGCTTCCACAGGACCATTGACCCCAATGCGAGTAATGAATTTATAGCCTGGCTCCCAGCGATCTACGGAGAGGAGCGTCGTTGCCAGCTTCGTCAGAGAAGCAGCAGGCAGACGGGTTTTACCTTCATGCTGGGCCAAGAGGCGATCGCCCCGCTGTACCCAAACTCCCTGCTGAGCCTGATCAAAACCCACGCCACCCAAACGATTCACATAGCTATCTACCACAGCCTGCACAGCAGGATCCAGGTTGGACTCATCCACTGCCAAGGGCTGAAAAGGAGGCGGTTCAGGGGCCTTGGGCGTCAAGATTTGAGGAATTAGCGATCCCCCAGTATTGGAAGATCCACTTCCTTCACTGCTACTGGGCAGGCGCTGAAGTAGAAATTTGAGCCCCAACACCCCCAACAGAATTGCCCCAATCAAATACAGGAATCTGCCATTGGGACGGGGATTGTGATCCCGGAGCTGGGGGGTCGGCAAAGGGCCAGAAGGCCTCTGTCCAGTCCCTGGCTGGCGACCCACTGGCCTAGGCGGAACGGCTTGACGCGCCGGATTTCGATTTGCCCGGGGTGCAGCAGGCCTAGGACCTTGGGGAGAGCGGCCCGGTGGCCTGGGGGGTTGGTTTGCCATGAGAACAAGCGAGGTAGGGCAGAGCTAACGGGCAGGAACTGCGATCGCAGGGCCCTGGCCAATGCTTTTTAAACGTAACAAGGCTCCGCAAATATTAGCAGAGCCTTGGGTAATCAAAGGATATAGGACGAAGGTCTAATCCAGCATCCAGCCAAATGACTTAGAATTTCGGGAAACTAGGCAAGCTGATCCCAGCCAAGGTCATTCGCTTATTCTCTGTTGTCACAGCGGTATCAGAGTCATCGCCCCCAGCCTGAACAACAGCGACTTCCTCTTTCAAAGATTCAGCTCCATGGACAGCTCCGGATTGCTCCGCAACCTCTTCCGGCAGAACCGGTGTAATCGGCGGCACAAAGGCAACAGTGTGATTGTTCACCAAAGGAGTCTGGCGAGCATTGTCGCTATCCTCCGTAAGACCTATAGAAGGACTCCCCAATAATTCGCCTTGGAGAATAGACTCACTTTCCTGCTTGAGTGTTGCTTCCAAGTCCGCTGCCTGCTCAGGGTCAAACACTTGCTCAGCAGATTCACCGGAAGCAAGCGCTTGAGAGGCTGCTAAGCCCATCGCCGCAGTCCCGTAGGCCATCTGCGCCTTGGAGGCTGCTTTGGTTTGAGCCGCTTTGAGGTCAGCCGCCTCTGGATTCTCAAAGGCAAGCTGCAAATTAAGGCCCTTGGTCACACCTGGTTGTTCCAACTCCCCTGCCTGCTCCTGGTCCAAACCATTTAGTGCTTGACTCAAAGCGGCTTCATCTAGCTGATTAGACCAGGGTTGAACAGGCTTCGGTCGAGGGAAAAGCTCACCTGAGCTATCCATGGACTCCATATCAACATCGCCTAGGTCGTAGTCGCTGTCATTCACAGAGACAGCCAGACTCTTTTCCAAAGCCGCCTTGAACTGCATCGTGTGGCGCTGCTGACGACTCAGACGACTCTTGAGGTCGCGACATAACCCCTCAGCCTGGAGCAACTGCTGAGCCTGGTCAGAACAGCGGCGCTGAACTTGGCTGAAGTCTCGCTCCATTTGAGCCACACGCTCTTGGCTACTATCCAACTGCTCTTGCAGGGTTTCCACAAGAATGGTTTGCCGCTGGTGAGCTTTCTGCTGGATATCAACCTCTTGGTTCAGCGTCCCATGACGTTCTTTAAGAGCCAATAGCTCTTGGGTGCGTTGCTCCAGCAGATGTTCCTGTTGACCGTACTGTTGCAGATGGGCCTTGAAATCAGACTGGCAATCTTGTAATGCAGACTCAAGCTCTCGAATCCAGCCCATGAGCTCGCTGTGATAGACCATAAGCTCTTCACGGCTAGCCTCAGAGATGTCCATCTCCGTAAGGTCATCCAGACTCGGGCTATCACAATGGGAATCAATCAAAATCGTCGTTGTCTCGTCCGTTACCGCTTCATCACTCTGGAATGACTCTGTCACTGAACTATCTGTAGTGGGCTTAGGTAAGGGCTGCTCCCCGTGATTTCCTGACTGAAATGACACAGTATTCACTGGAGTAGAAGCCCTGCTCTGGGCAGAGAGATTAAAGGACGGCGAACCAGACGTAGATGAGACAGCAGCAGATGCTGCAACAGAAGACTGATAAATCTGGTCGAAAATGACCGGTTGAGTCACGGGCTTTGGGGCTGGACCATAAACCACCAATGAAGCCGAAGCAAGCGTGGGCGTTTCACCGGTACTGACCATGCCAGTAGAGGACAAAGCAACATCCGAAGCATCTGCTCCATTATCAGAGTTGCCCTTTGAACTATCTTGGAATGTCGCTTTATCGCTCATTGCTGCTCACCCACGTCAAATATGTGAAACCGATTCGACCGAGTTGTCTAGGGAAACCCCATCGACAACGCTTTAGAGAGTGGTTTAAAAAGCTGTAGAACAGCTTTAGGGAGGCTATTTGAACCGCCTTCTCCTGTCAGAGGTGTTGAACCAACTCAGAACGAGATGTTCAGACAACTACTAGCTAATCGCAGGAGCAGTACAATGTTGAGCCGTAATTCCACCTAAATTTCATTCTTGGCTCTGCTAAGTAGAAACCAGCCAAATGAAGGATGCGTCTTTGAGGAAACGACCGTTGAATTACTGACTCGAACCATGCTTGCAGGAAGCTCAAATTTTGTAAACCGTTCTTCTCCGTATTAAACCGCCAAACCCATGCCAGATTTTGTGCGCGAAGATACGCAATTCATCTGGCAGAGACAGAGTTGTCTCTGGGGCAACATCGATATAATTTGCCGCAAGCTCGGCGAACTGGAACGGTTGTAGCATCAAATCTTTACGTCCTTCGAGGGGGTAACAAACCTCGCAGGACAGAAGGCATATACACAGGTTGTCAAAGACTCGACTGCTGCATGAATTAAAATCGAACAAGCAAGAACAAAAGAACTACTCAAGAACCCACAAATAATGGCTATTTGTAAGGCCGTGATGGGTAGTTTTGAAACCTGATCAAATCAAGTGACGGGCTCAGCTTCTAACTCTGTTGCTGAGCAAACCCATCGCAGCTCAAAAGGAAGTGACCTCCAGCACCTTTTTACGGAATTCCCTAAGACAGCGTTTGGTGAAGCAAATCTCGATGCATGAGGGCGCGATCGCGCAAGGACTGAATCTGCTGCTGACTCAGCGCCTTACCTTCATCAAACTGCTCCTGCCAGACCTGAGCAATCTCTGCAAAGGAGTCCGGGAGTGCGGCTAGGTCCCAGCCAGGAATGCCGGTTTCTTCCATAAGGCGATTGACCTTGGGGTCATAGCTGAGGGCGTAGCAACGGTTGCCCTCGGCAGCAGCCATGATCAGGCCATGGAGGCGCATGGAGATGGTCATATCAACTTGTTGGAAAATGCCCTTGAGATAACGGGGATCTTCGACTTCGATGATTTGACAGGGGCCGGTCAGTTGCGCTTTGAGCTGCTGGGCGATCGCCCGGTCCTGCACAGGCTGGAAGGGCAGCAGCAATATTGAAGCTCCACTACTCTCCTGAAGACTCACTAAGGCATCACCAATGCGACTCAGTCGTTCCGGGGTGAGGCTGGGGTGGGGGCGCAGGCAAACGGCGATGCGAGGCCCAGGCAGTTCTAAGGGCTCATAGGGAATGGCATCCAAGGCCCAAACTGGATCGGGAGCCAGCAGGCAATCGACGTTCCAATCTTTGAGCTGTTGGGCAGAGCCACCATCTCGCACGCTGACATCACTACAGCCTGCGAAGGTTTGGCGAGCCATCCAGCGGGTGAAGGGGCGCTTGAGGGGGCCAATTCCCTGGGACCAGGCGATCGTCGTGAGACCCATTTGTTGGGCCAAGCCCATCAGGCCCGCATAGTAGATGGGGCTTAGGGCGCTAGTACTGTCTTGAATCAAACTGCCACCGCCGAAGATAAAGGCGTTGGCAGTTTGGAAAGTGGAAAGGATGGCAAGGCTATTGTTGCGATCGCACACCTCAACGCCATATTGCTTTTTGGTCCGCTCAGGATCTCCACTCAAAACAACCGGCGTCACGCTCTCAGGCAACATTTGCAGGAGGGTCGCAAGGAGTGCCTCATCACCGCTATTGCCCTTGCCGTAGTAACCACACAGAACTGCTCGCATAGATCTCTTAATGACGTGGATTGGGTTGGGCAACCCCACTACAATACCGTCAGGGGCTCAGCTCAAGTTGAGTGATGGACGCGGCAATGGCCAGACCATGTCGTATTTTTTACCCAAGCCGAGATTACGAAGAAAAGGTTAAGGATTGCGATGCACGCCCTTTCGATTCCCACTTGGATTATTCACGTATCGAGCGTGCTGGAGTGGACGGCAGCCATTTGGATTATTTGGCGCTATGGCGAAGTGACGGGTAACGAAGCCTGGTATTGGCTGTCTTTGGGGATGTTGCCGTCTCTGGTGAGTGCCATGTGCGCTTGCACCTGGCACTTTTTCGATAATTCGGTGGCGTTGAATTGGCTGGTGACGCTTCAGGCTGCAACGACGGTGCTGGGGAATTTCACGATGATGGGCGGGGGCTGGATGGTTTGGCGATCGTCCCTAGCTGGAAAAAAGGCTTAGGAGTAGGGATTTAGCACCATGGATAAAGAAACGCTGTTTGCCATCTCCCTGTTTCCCTACTTGGGATTTCTTTGGTTTTTGACGAAGTCAAAGCTGGTTCCAAAGCTGGCGCTGATTGGCTTTTATGTCTTGCTGGTATTTGTAGCAATCACAATTCCAGCGGGGATTTATGCCAAGGTTCATTACGGTGAGGAGCTGGCCAATGTGGATTGGCTCCATGGCAGTGCGGAGTCATTTTTGACGCTGACCAATGTGTTAGTGGTGTTGGGTTTTCGCAATGCGTTGAAGCGGGCTAAGGCGAAGGCGAGCGAGACGCAAAGTTAGGGCTCAGTCTATTGGGGCTAATTCATAAGCACGCGGTTACGGCTGATTTTTTAGGAACGTTTGAGTGATGGTGCAGGCTGTAGCAGCAGAAACGAAGGCAGAATTTTGGACCTGGCGGGGCCATTCCATTCGCTATCAGCAATGCGGGGATGCTGGACCTGCGCTGGTGCTGATCCATGGTTTTGGAGCGTCGAGTGACCATTGGCGGAAGAATCTGCCGGACTTTGGCCAAACCCATCGAGCTTTTGCGATTGATTTATTAGGGTACGGGCGATCGGCCAAGCCCACGCCCGGTGAAGAGGTCCAATACACCTTTGAGACTTGGGGCCAGCTCGTCGTTGATTTTTGCCGAGAAGTTGTAGGCGGTCCAGCTTTTTTCGTCGGCAATTCCATTGGTTGTGTGGTGGCGCTTCAAGCAGCGGCCTATGCAAATGGCTTGTTAGACGAGGTTGCTGAACAAACTCAAGCTGAGCAAGAACTGCTTTGCCAGGGCGTAGTGATGCTGAATTGCTCGCTGCGGTTGTTGCATATACGGAAAAAGCATTTGCTGCCGTTCTATCGCAGTGCGCCTGCGCCGCTGATGATGAAACTATTGGCGAATACGCCGATTGGACCATTCTTCTTTTCACGCTTGGCAACGCCGAAGACGTTGCGGACGGTGTTAAGTCAGGCATATGGACGAAAGGAAGCAATTACGGACGAGTTGCTGGAACTACTGTTAGGCCCGGCATTTGAACCGGGGGCGGTGGATGTGTTTTTGCAGTTTATTCAGTATGACCACGGGCCACTGGCGGAGGATTTGCTGCCCCAGATGCGTTGCCCGGTGTTGATGTTGTGGGGGGAGGAAGATCCTTGGGAGCCGGTGGAACAGGGGCGCGCCTATGGGAAATACCCCATGGTGGAGCAGTTTGTGAGTTTGCCGGGGTTGGGGCACTGCCCCCAGGATGAGGCACCGGAGGTGGTGGATCCGTTGGTGCGGGATTGGACATTGGAAGTGGCAGGGCGGTAGCTATTCCAGATGTTCATCTAGGTACTGCTACCCCCACCCGATCGCCGCAATTCCACCCTCGTCACTTCCCAGTATTTTGGGCATCTTAGACACAGAGGAGCATCCCCCTGCTGTCATCGCGCCTGATGAATCGGCGCTACCCCTATGAAAACGACTACCCTGACCGCCGTTCCCGTCGAAACCCTAGCCGCCGCCAACGCCGAAGCCGCTTGGCAAGACAAGTATCAGCCCATTGGTCCCTGCTGCGAATGGCCCCGCTGGATCGGTGGCGACCCCGCAGAGCGCTGGCCCAGCCAGGCAGCTTAGTCTTCTCCCGTCCGTATCGAGTGCTCATACCCAATCCGCTTCAGTGACACCCGATTCAC
>CALECT010000182.1 GCA_937949725.1 uncultured Pseudanabaenaceae cyanobacterium | reverse complement strand
GCGTTCATCCTGAGCCAGGATCAAACTCTCCATTGTGACCTCAATTAAGAGGCTAATAGAAAGAAAACATCAATCACACTAGTCAATCGTGAAACTGACAAGTGAATGGTGCTTCCTAGCCGGATCTCTTCAATCCGATTTCGTATCCAGAATAGCTTCGAAAATGTCGCCGAATGGTGACAAAATCTAAGCTTAGTTCTTTGACGAGAACTTTGGCTTTAAGCTTTCAATCTATTGCTCTGTCTAGGTTCTGGCGACCAAGGCCGGAGGCGAACTCCGTTTGGCGCTTTACTAAAGTAACTTCGATTGGGGATTCGTGTCAACACTTTCTTGAAAGTTTTTTAGGGCCTCAGATTATCAAGGGTTTGAGGCGATCTGGTGTGCATTTTGAGGAGGACGTGAGTCATGAATATGCCGATTCAGTTTCACGGTGCATCGGCATATTCATGACTCACGGTTCGACCAGACTATTCTCCCTAGTTTCCAGATTCAAAAGAACACAACTAGCTTCCGGCCATACACAGGGTGGAGCTGCCTGTGTTGGCGATGGAAAATCTATCTATCCCAACATCAGGAGGTTAGGTGTTTGACAAATATAAATGTGCGGTAGCCTGTTCTTTGGATTTATCTATATAGATGTTGAGGCCCGTCGTGAACTTCCAATCTGTCATTGCCACGCTGAATCAGTTTTGGTCTGAACGAGGGTGCTTGGTGGCTCAACCCTATGACACCGAGAAGGGGGCTGGAACTAAGAGTCCCCATACATTTTTGCGGGCGATTGGACCGGAGCCTTGGGCGGTGGCTTATGCGGAGCCCTGTCGACGGCCTGCGGATGGGCGGTATGGGCAGAACCCAAATCGGGTGCAGCACTATTACCAGTACCAAGTGTTGATTAAGCCTTCGCCAGACAATATTCAAGAGATCTATTTAGATTCGCTGCGGGCTTTAGGGATTAAGCCAGAAGACCATGACATCCGGTTTGTGGAAGACAACTGGGAAGATGCAGCGGTGGGTGCCTGGGGTGTGGGCTGGGAAGTTTGGCTGGATGGAATGGAGGTTACGCAGTTCACGTATTTCCAGCAGTGTGGTGGCTTGGACTGTAAGCCGGTGTCGATTGAGATGACCTATGGTTTGGAGCGCCTATGCATGTACTTGCAGGAGGTGGATTCGATCTTTGATTTGAAGTGGAATGACAAGCTGACCTATGGGGATGTCTTCTTGCAGGGAGAGATTGAAAGTTCGACTTATAACTTCGAGGCTTCGAACGCAGAGCTGCTGTTCAAATTGTTTGAGCTATATCAGGCGGAAGCCGAGCAGTTGATGGAGCGATCGCTGGTCCTCCCCGCTTATGACTATGTCCTCAAGTGCTCCCATACCTTCAACTTGCTAGATGCCCGTGGCGTGATTTCAGTGACTGAACGAACTCGCTATATAAGACAGGTACGCAGCCTGGCCCGGAAAGTAGCCGAGCTGTATTACCAACAGCGAGAAGCACTAGGCTTTCCATTACTCAAGCAGGAAGAGACTAAAGTCGAAGCAGCAGAAGTCTCTTAGACGACTTTGCCGAGCTGCGACAGAGTGAGGGATGGCAAGCATGCCTTATCGTTACATTGCTTAACGGAATTGATTGCGTCTTAATAGAATGCGAGGCCTTGCCTTGATAGACGCAGTTAGAGAGAACGCAATGAATATTCGTGCAACGTTGGAGCCTTTGGCAGGCTGGTTTGGCAGCCTGGGCATTCCCGAACCCATTACCCACTGGGGACACCCCGCCATGATGGGCATTGTGGTTTTTGTTATGGGTGGCTATATGGCCTACTCAGGCTGGAAGGGCCGCACTGCGACCGATGAGGCTGTGGCAGCTGAGAGTAAATCGATGCATGCCAAGCTGGCTCCGGCGGTGTTCCTATTTATTACCTTGGGCTACACCGGTGGTGTGCTGTCTTTGGTGATGCAGGACCAACCCATTTTTGAGAGCCCTCATTTCATTACTGGCACGATCGCCATCGGTCTATTTGCCATCAATGGCATTTTGGCTGCGACGAAGTTTGGTGGCGAAAACGGTAGCTTGCGCCAGGCCCACGCATTAATTGGTAGCGCAGCGATGGTGCTATTGTTTGCCCATGCAGCTTTTGGACTCAATTTGGGTCTGAGCATCTAAGTGTAAAAAGGACAAAACGACATGAGCCCTTGGGCGGGTTGGCTACTATTACTGGCCTACGTTGCTGGATTATTGGCAACGGCTCTTCCTTGGAATTGGAATGGCGTTCCGCTAGCTGGCGGGACGCTTTTCTGTGCCTGTGGATTGGCGAGTTTGGTGATGCCTCGGCTGTGGCGGCGCGGACCTATGCCAAGGCAATGGATTTTGATGGGGGCGATCGCCCTATTCGCCACCATCTATTACGGACTGAGAATGCCAGTGCCCCAGCCTGGGGATGTGAGCAAGCTGATTCCGCCCGAAGGCACTGGCACTTCTCTGCCAGTTGTCACAGTGCGAGGGGAAATTGACAGTACGCCTAGGTTGACGAGAAGCGATCGCGTGCAGTTTTGGCTTAAATCTCGACGAATTGTTGAACTGAGCGGCCAGACCGAAGCTGAACAAACGACAGATGCTGCGACTGGAAGACTTTACGTAACAGTGCCAATGCTCCAAGGCAGTGGGCTATTTCCTAGACAGGTCGTGGATGTCACCGGGACCCTTTACAAACCGAAGGGTGCAGCCTATGAAAGTGGCTTTGATTTTTCCAAATATCTAGCGCGCCAGGGTGGATTTGCAGGGCTTAAGGCCTATCAATTAACGGGAACCGCTCAAAATGCCAGTCCTCCTTTGGGTTGGAAGCTGCGTCAAAAAATAATTCGTGCTCAAGCTCAAGCCTTAGGCAGTCCCAATGGTCCGCTGCTCAGTGCCATGGTCGTTGGCAGCCGCAGCGTTGATTTGCCATTTGATGTGAAAGATCGGTTTCGAACAGTTGGCCTATCCCATGTCATTGCAGTCTCGGGGTTTCACGTCGCTCTGGTTTTAGGGGTCGTTCTCCAGTTGACGCGGCGCCTATCTGCTCGCTTTCAGTTTTTGGTCGGCAGTGGAACCCTATTAGGTTTACTGGTTCTGACGGGTCTTCAACCTTCAGTTTTGCGAGCAGTGGTGATGGGGTTGGGTGCGATGACAGCCCTAGTAATGCGGCGAAAAACAAAACCACTGGGGGCCCTGATTTTAACGGCGGTGTTGCTACTGCTGTTCAACCCGCTGTGGATTTGGGATTTAGGGTTTCAGCTGAGTTTCTTAGCCACGCTGGGATTGCTAGTGACGGTGCCTGCGCTGATGCGACGGCTGGACTGGATGCCGACGATTTTTGCGGGGGCGATCGCGATTCCCGTAGCAGCAACACTATGGACCTTACCGCTCCAACTCTTTCACTTTGGTGTAACGGCTCCCTACGGAATTCTCGTCAATTTACTAGTTACACCAATGGTGATGGTGACAACCCTGGGCGGGTTTATCAGTGCAGCATTAGCGTTGATTTGGTCACCTCTAGGAGAATTTGCAGCGAATGCCATAGGTTTGGGCGTAGCAGGCATGGACGGTGTGGCAAAGCTCTTTGCTCAAATGCCAGGGGCCAATTTTTCTTTGGGCAAGCTCACCCTGCTACAAGTTTTAGTGTTTTACGGTCTGTTGCTATCAGTGCGTTTAATTAAGACGCTTCAGCAGCAGTGGTGGATTGTGGCAGGGCTCATGGCGATCGTGATTGTGCTACCTCTACAGCTCAATCAGCTGGGCCGCGTCCAGCTCACCGTACTCACCGAGAGTCCACCAGTATTGGTCGTTCAAGATAAGGGAAAAGTGGGACTGGTAAATTGCGGCAATGAGGCCACAGTAAGAGGGCAAGTCATTCCATTTTTGCAACACCAAGGAATCAATCGGCTCGATTGGGTTGCTTCTACCCAGGCTGATACAAGTAGTAGTGAGGGCTGGCTCCGACTTCTAGAGCAAATGCCAGTGGCACAGTTCTACGATGCCATGACCGCCGCTCCCATCGCCCAACCCAAGGTGACTCAAGCCATTTCTAGCGGAGGAGCATCTGGTTCCTCATCCACGAGTAACCTTTCAAGTGACATTACGACTAGGTCAGATACAGCAAATAAAAGCAATTCAACAGCCTCCCCACCGAATCTTGCCAAGCCCTGGATTCGGCAGCAGCTAGAAGCAGCGCTGATTAGACAAAAGTCTTCCTACAGCACGTTACAAGCCGGTCAAAGCTTCAATGCTGGCGATGCAGTGATTTCTTTGGATACCACTAGCGATCGCCTCTGGCATTACCGACGCAACGACCTGGACTGGCTCTGGCTATTCCAACTGGACCTCAGCCGCCAGGAAGTGTTAGCGAAAGAAAACCCTTTAGAGCCAGTCGATTTGATGTGGTGGTCTGGGGAATCCATCGCTGCGAATCTCCTCAAACAAGCTCAACCCAAAGCCGCGATCGCCGCCTCCCGAACGCTGGATCCAGATACCCTACGCCTCATGGCAGAACAAAAAGTCGATGTCTACTGGACGGGGCGAGACGGCGCAGTGCAATGGTCTCCTTCCGGTGGTTCCCCCGCAGACTCCGTTAGGCCTAGCCGGGAATCCCTGGAGATTGATACCAGCCCGCTTTAAGGGCAATGACCTCAGCGACCGCGCCATGGTTAAGCACAATCCAGCAGAAGCTCCTAGCCTGAGAAGCTGGCAAATTGGAGGCAAATTGGCATCGGTTTCCCAAGCGAGCAGAAACCGTTATCATTGGTGAGCGCTAGCGCCAGGAGAGATGGCAGAGTGGTTGAATGCGCTTGTCTCGAAAACAAGTATAGGGAAACCTATCGGGGGTTCGAATCCCCCTCTCTCCGTTCTAACAATTGAATCCAAGGCAATTGAGTCATACCCAGGCTGAATCTACGTCCTACGCCCTGATCCATGAATGGCTGACTCCCAAAGCCACGGGTGGCTCTGAATTAGTCGTAGAGCAGGTCTTGCAGTTCCTAGATGCAGACCTATATGCCCTGATCGATTTTGAATCGACCAATGCAGAGAGCTATCTCTATGGCAGAGAGATTGGCACGACGTTCTTACAGCATTTCCCTGGAGCCAGCAATGGGGTACAGAAGTATTTACCCTTTTTGCCCCTAGCGATCGAGCAACTAGACCTTCGCCAATACGATGTGCTGGTCTCTTCATCCCATGCCGTCGCCAAAGGAGTTTTAGCTGCGCCTCACCAGCTCCATGTCTGTTATTGCCACACCCCCATGCGCTACGCCTGGGATTTAATGTTTGACTACCTGGCTCGCAGTCGTGCAGGCAAAGGCTTACCCGGTATTGCAACAAGATACTTACTCCACCGATTGAGACTGTGGGATGCCCTCTCGGCCAATCGGGTAGACTACTTCGTCGCCAATTCTCGCCATACTGCTCGGCGCATTTGGCGCTGCTATCGGCGGGAGGCAGAAGTGATTTATCCACCGGTCAATGTAGACCGCTTCCAGCTCCAAGTCGATAAGAAAGACTTTTACTTAGTCGTGGCTCGCCTGGTGAGTTACAAGCAGGTGCCCCTCATCGTCAAGGCTTTTAATCAGCTCAAACTTCCCTTGGTGGTCATTGGAAGTGGGCCAGAGTTAGAGGAGATTGAGGCGATCGCCCAATCAAATATTCGAGTAATGGGCAAACAATCCAATGCAGTTGTGGAGCAATACATGGCCGATGCTAAAGCTTTTGTCTACGGGGCCTGCGAAGACTTTGGCATCACCCTAGTGGAAGCCCAAGCCTGTGGAACACCCGTAATTGCCTATGGCGAAGGCGGTGCAGCAGAGACAGTCAAAGATATTCGTCATCACGGCAACCAGGGCACGGGGATGTTGTTTGGGGAGCAAACCGTGGATTCCCTGGTGCAGACTGTAGAAGCTTTTGAGTTACAGAAGTCCGAACTCAAGTCGGACGTGATCCGTCGCCATGCCGAGGGCTTTAGCGAAGATGTGTTTCGCGATCGCTTCCACAACTACCTCAACCAATGCCAAGCCCGCTTCCTGCAGAAGCATTTCCCCTAGGAACCCGAAATGCCAGAAAGGGGCTCTCCCAAGAGCATTACTTTGATTCTGACAGCGATATATCCCGGCACAACCTAGGCATCGATAATCCATAGCAGCAGGATGCCATCAGATTTTCTAGGTTGCGAAAAAAGCAGTTTCGAGCAGTGCGAGTGCAAGTTTTACATTTGCACAACCATCATCCAGACTAAAGTTTGGTACAGCATGACCCGCGCATGTGCCAAGACCACGCAATCATTCCTAATATGAGCACTAGCCCCTCGGGACAAGTGTTGATTACACAGCATTTGGCTAATCAAGCAGAGCTGATGGTGGGGTTGTGCCACTCATAAAAAGGTGGACATGGGGTAACAGTCGATTTTAGAAGGTCGCCCTATGATGGGATCGTGGTGTGAACGGAACCAACAGGCATGAATGGCGAAAGGCAGGTACTGGCAAAGTACCGCACACGATCGCAGCCAAAACCAAATTACGAACTCCCACGCTTCTCTAAGCGTAGAAGCTCTGGTTGGCTCCGGCACTTTGATAGCGCAACGTTCAAACGCGGTTTTGATATCGCCTTCTCACTGGCAGTTCTAATTATTTGTGCACCGCTGTATAGCGTGATTGCCCTGCTGATTCGCTTCACCTCATCAGGCCCAATCTTCTTCGTTCAAGAACGAGTAGGTCAGTCCGGTCGTCGCTTTCGCTGCATCAAATTCCGAACAATGGTGGTCAATGCAGATGCAATGCTGGCAGAGCTTGTGGCTTCTTGCCCAGACCTTCAACAAGAATTTGCCGAAAACTACAAGCTAAAGAAAGATCCTCGCATCACCGCAATTGGTAATTTTTTACGGGTTACAAGCTTAGATGAGTTTCCACAGTTTTGGAATGTTCTAAAAGGCGACATGAGCGTCGTTGGTCCCCGGCCATTAGTACCAGAGGAACTCCCTCGCTACGGCGACTCTATCCCCACCGTTTTGTCTGCTCGTCCAGGCATCACCGGCCTTTGGCAAGTCTCTGGTCGCAACGACATCCCCTATGCTCGCCGTGTCTATATGGATGCTTGGTACAGCCGCTGCCGAACCTTTCAGTTAGACCTATGGATCATCATTCGCACTATCGGCGTGGTCTTGCTGCCTAGCAATAATGGTGCCTACTAAAATAATGGTGCCTACTAACTAGGGAACTCTGCCGCTGGCAGTGTATTTTATTGGTTGGCTACTGAAAATTCTATCTTTCACCTCAAACTTCCCGACTTTATGCTGAGGAAAAACCGATGGTGAATTAATTTATTTGGGCAACATTTAATAGTGAGGACTTCTGCTGGTCTTGCGATCGCTCGCTGTTCAAACTCTTTAGATAATCATCTCTAGGCGTTTGGGCATTCGTTACGATACAAACCGAAGCGTTGTCCCATCAGAATTTTCATACAGAACATTTCGATTCAAGAGAAAAGGCAGGCATGACCGAGAAGAAGCGCGCCCTAGTTACCGGCATTACCGGCCAAGATGGTTCCTACATCAGCGAACTGCTCCTGGAGAAAGGCTATGAAGTCCATGGCATCATTCGTCGCACCTCCACCTTCAACACTGATCGAATCGATCACATCTACGTTGATCCTCACAAAGAAGGCGCTAGTCTCTTCCTCCATTACGGCGACCTAACCGATGGCACGACGATCCGCCGCATAATTGAGGATGTAAAGCCCCACGAAATCTACAACCTGGGTGCTCAATCCCACGTGCGCGTGAGCTTCGACTCCCCTGAGTACACTTCTGATTGTGTCGGCATGGGAGCCTTACGTATCCTGGAAGCCATCCGCGACTATCAGCAACGCACAGGCAATGAAGTCCGCTTCTACCAGGCTGGCTCTTCCGAGATGTATGGCAAGGTCAAGGCCGTTCCTCAATCTGAGGAAACCCCTTTTTACCCTCGCAGCCCCTATGCCTGCGCGAAGGTCTTTGCTCACTGGCAAACCGTCAACTATCGCGAGTCCTACGACTTGTTTGCTTGCAACGGTATCTTGTTTAACCATGAGTCCCCTCGTCGTGGTGAGACCTTCGTAACCCGTAAAATCACCCGTGCAGTTGCCCGCATCGTCGCAGGCACCCAAGACAAGATCTACATGGGCAACCTGGACGCCAAGCGCGACTGGGGCTATGCCAAAGACTATGTCGAAGCAATGTGGCTCATGCTCCAGCAAGAGAAGGCTGATGACTACGTCGTCGCCACAGGTGAAACCCACTCAGTGAAGGAGTTCTTAGAGATTGCCTTTAGTCATGTCAATCTAGATTGGAACAAGTATGTCGCCTTTGATGAGCGCTATCTCCGCCCCACTGAGGTCGACCTACTCATTGGTGACCCTGCAAAGGCGCAATCCAAGCTCAACTGGAAACCCAGCGTGACCTTTAATGAGCTAGTGCAAAAGATGGTTGATGCGGATCTTCAGGCGCTGGGCCTAGAGTCCCCTGGTGAACTAGTGAAAGATGCAGCGGTTGTACGCGATCGCATCACCACCGGCATGATCTAGGGAACATTTCTGTTTCAGCCGTTAACACAGAGACCCATCTTTTAGCGGGTGGGACTCTGTGATTTTATTTACGCATTTAACATAGAGAGATACTGAAAGTATGAGGTTTCCAGCAGAGCGACCTCACATTTTTCTCTCTATGTTTAAATTTCTGTGTAAATGCCAAAGAATTCATAGAATCTGCGGCTAGCTATCCCTTTTTATTCTTAATCACTATGGCAACAACATCATTAGATCCAACCCTAAGCAATCAGTCTCTATCCACGGCAGGCGAAAGATCATCTAGTGAATCAGCAGATCTTTCAACAAAGCGCATCCTTGTAACTGGCGGCAGCGGTTTTCTCGGGAAACAAGTTGTGCGACAGCTCTGTAAAGCAGGAGCACAGCCAAGTCAAATCACCATTCCCCGCTCCCAAGAGGCAGACTTACGAAAACTCAGCGTCTGCCAAGATGCTGTGGACCAGCAAGACATTGTGATTCACTTAGCTGCCCATGTGGGAGGCATTGGCCTCAACCGAGAGAAACCCGCCGAGTTGTTCTACGACAATTTGATGATGGGCACTCAACTCATTCACAGCGCCTATGAAGCAGGCGTAGAGAAGTTCGTCTGTGTCGGCACAATTTGCGCCTATCCCAAGTTCACACCAGTGCCTTTCAAAGAAGCAGATCTTTGGAATGGTTATCCCGAAGAAACCAATGCTCCCTACGGTATTGCCAAGAAAGCTTTACTGGTACAGCTTCAGGCCTATCGCCAGCAGTATGGCTTTGATGGGGTTTACCTGCTGCCTGTGAATCTCTACGGTCCTGAGGATAACTTTGATCCCAGCAGCTCCCATGTTATCCCTGCGTTGATTCGCAAGGTTCATGAAGCTCAGGAGCGAGGCGATAAGCAAATCCCCGTTTGGGGCGATGGCAGCCCCACCCGCGAATTCCTCTATTCCGAAGATGCAGCTCGCGGCATAGTCATGGCGGCCCAGAGCTACAGCGGCGATGAGCCAGTTAATCTAGGCACCAACCGTGAGATTTCCATCAAGGAACTCGTCACTACGATTTGTGATGTCATGGGCTACGAAGGTGAGCTCATTTGGGAAACGGATAAGCCCAACGGTCAGCCTCGTCGCTGTCTCGATACCCAGCGCGCAGAAGACTACTTTGGCTTCAAGGCCAATATGGAATTCCGCGAAGGGCTCAAGCGTACGGTGGAATGGTATCGGGAGAACGCAGCCTAGAGCGTTCTAAACCCAACCAACCCGATTGAGGGGCCAAAAGCGGAAGAGTGCACGGCCTCTCAAGTTTTGCTGGGGTAAAAATCCCCAGACATGGGAGTCGTTGCTGTTATTGCGGTTGTCGCCCATCACTAGCAGCGCATTCTCCGGGACGGTATAGGGCCCCCAGTCATAGGCTGGGGGTTCTGCAATGTAGGGCTCCACTAAGGCCTTGCCGTCTACAAAGACGCTGCCATCCTGCACAGCAACATCTTGCCCTGGCTTACCAATCACCCGCTTGATGAACACTTGACCGTTGCCATAGCCCAGCGCTTGTAGTTGGCGAGGGGGCTCAAAAATGACCACTTCCCCTCGTTTGGGCTGACGAAAACGAAAAGAGACTTTTTCCACCACGAGGCGATCGCCCACTTCCAGGGTCGGCACCATTGAATCCGACGGAATAAAGCGTGGCTCCGCAACAAACATGCGAATGGCGATCGCCAGGCTAAGCGCAATCCCCAACAAAACCACATTTTCCCGCTGCCCCTGCCAGAACTGCTTCCACCAGCTGGGTTTTGTTTCCGTTTCAGCCAGAGGAGCATCTGTCCTCGCATCTCCCCCTGCATCAAGTTCAATCTGCTGCGGTTCAGGCATGGCTGATTGTTGAACCGCTTCCGACTGCATACCGTCTGGCTTTGTAGCGTCCGGCTGGGATGGGTCTGAGGCCATAAAATCTGTCAGGCGCAATTGCTTTGTTCTCTCAATGAGCATATCTTGACAGCTGAGCTTCTGCGCCATGATGCTGTCTCGTTTGCGCCACCCAGATCGCCCATGCCCTCGGCCATGAACTCAGATTTTTGCCTAGACTTCCGTAACGTCAATCAGCTTTGGGCATCGATCTTGGTGGAGAGCCTCTATCGGCTAGGGCTTCGTCATGCTGTGATTTGTCCTGGTTCGCGCAGTGCACCGCTAACGATCGCCTTTGCGCAACATCCTGGCATTGAGGCCATTCCGGTCCTGGATGAACGCTCAGCGAGCTTCTTTGCCCTGGGTCTAGCGCGGCAACATCATCGCGCCACGGCCCTCGTTTGCACATCGGGCACTGCTGGAGCAAATTTTTATCCCGCCGTCATTGAGGCGAGGGAAAGCCAGGTTCCCCTGCTCGTGTTAACCGCAGATCGCCCACCTGAGCTACGCCACTGCCATGCGGGCCAAGCGATCGACCAAGTCAAACTATTCGGCCAATATCCAACCTGGCAAACAGAATTACGATTGCCCAATGCTGCTTCAGAATCGCTGGCATACCTGCGCCAAACGGTGAGCTTTAGCTGGGAACAGACCTATTTTCCCCAGCGGGGTCCAGTCCATCTCAACATTCCACTGCGAGAACCCCTAGCTCCCCTGAGT
The DNA here is from genome assembly GCA_937949725.1 of uncultured Pseudanabaenaceae cyanobacterium. GTDB lineage: Bacteria > Cyanobacteriota > Cyanobacteriia > PCC-9006 > JAAUQQ01 > JAAUQQ01. Next base: position 2,753 of record CALECT010000182.1, on the reverse strand, counting down.
GACCCAAACGTTGAGGCGTTAGAAGAGAGCTTCAACAGTCAAAACTTCTTCGCCCATCTCACCTCAGAACCTTCTGTTTTGGCCGGAGCGTTGATAGCACTTCCGCCCTGGCAAAAGATTGAGAAGGGCATCATCATTATTGGCTTAGCCCAGCCCCAAGCCACAGAGGATTATGTTCAGGCGATCGCCCAACTCTCCGAAAGCCTGGGCTGGCCAGTCCTAGCTGATGCCCTCAATCCCCTACGCAGTCGACAATCTCAGCTACCGAACCTAATTTGCCAATACGACCTCATCCTGCGCCAGCCTGAACATCAGCAATCCCTTCGTCCAGAGGCCGTGTTGCGCTTGGGAGAACTGCCAACCAGTAAGGTGTTGCGACAGTGGCTGAGCAAATTAGATTGCAGGCAATGGGTTCTTAGCAATCGCCCCGGCAACTTTGACCCCCTCCACGGTCCCACTCAGCACCTCCGTTGTAGTCTCCCCCAACTAGCCAGACAGCTTGTAGAACAAGCTGTCCCAGCTTCGCCCCAGTCCCAACGCTACAACTACAGATGGCAGCAGCTAGAGAACCAAACCCAGGCTAACGTTGATCAAGCCATGCTTCGCCTCACAGAACTACGCGAGCCCAAGCTGCCCTGGCTGCTCTCCCAAACCTTGCCCGAGCAAACGCCACTGTTTATTGCCAATAGCACCCCCATTCGCGACATGGAATGGTTTTGGCAGAGGAGCGATCGCAACCTTCTCCCTTACTTCAATCGCGGAGCCAACGGTATCGACGGGACCCTCTCTACGGCCCTCGGCATTGCCCAGGGCAATCGACCTAGCGTAATGGTTACCGGCGATCTCGCTCTGCTCCACGACACAAATGGTTGGCTCTCAAGCAGTCACTTGCAAGGACATCTCACAATCATCCTGATTAACAACAATGGCGGCGGCATTTTCGAGCTGCTACCCATCGCCAAGTTTGAGCCCCCCTTTGAAAAGTTCTTCGCCACCCCCCAAACCATCAACTTCGCAGCGCTATGCCACACCTACGGCGCAAGCTACGAACAAATAACAAGCTGGGAGCAGCTCAAAAACAGAGTCAATGCCTTGCCCAAAGAGGGAATTCGCCTGTTAGAGCTCCAAACAAATCGCAAAACCGACACCCAATGGCGCTCCCAACTCCTAGCTACCGCTAGCCAATCGGCTCATCGAGCTTAATTCCTCAAAATCGCCCCAATAAAAGATGCAAATCAATGTACCCAACATCACTGGGGATCAGAAATGATAAAGTTAAGGGAATGAAATCAATCTAAGTCTATTCGTATTGAAACTATTCAATTAGTAGATACGTTTCACTCATAGTCATTGATCAGCGAACTCATATTTAGGCTGGAGGAAGCAGATGCCGGTACGCCGCACTGCCGCTAGAACAAGAAAACGCAGCTCGGCGGCTAGCTCTGCTGGATCTGACGGGACGGCAGAAAAGACGACTCTCCCCGCAAAAAGCTCTGCACCAGATGAAGCCAAATCAGTAAGTACTGAAGTTACAAGCTCAGTTGAATCCACTTCAGTTAGCTCTACAACCCCAAAATCTGACAATCCAGCAACAGGCGAAGATGCCAAAGTTGTGAAGGCTGCAGAACGCATTTTGGCTGCCACTCAAGCAGAGTCTAAGCCTAGTGAATCCCCCAAAGCCTTAGCTGATACCAGCAAAAGTGCACCAGACACTACTATTAAATCGAAGCCAGCCCCTACGCCTAAAGCCAAGGCGACATCCGCCAAAAAGACCACATCCACAAGAAAGCTAACCAGTGCTTCTAAAAAAGCAGTCGCAAAAGCCAGTGTCGCGAAGGCTAGCACTTCCAAGCGAAAGACCTCAGCAAAACCGGCTGCCGCAAAAACAACAGTAGCGAAGGCAACGACCAAGGCTGCTACCACCAAAGCCAAGGCCACAACGACTCGCACCAAGAAAGCCTTGACGAAGGCCACAGCACCGTCAGCCAAGGCTTCTAGCAAAGCAGCAGCTCCAAAAGCGGCAGCAGCTAAGACTACAACCAAAGCAATGGCGTCAAAAGCGGCAGCCACCAAGAGTACAACTGCTAAACGCAGTAGCAAGAAGGCAGCGGCCCCCCCTGCGGCAAGTCCTCGCAGGGCGACTGCAACGAAAAAAACCTCGGCAGCAGCTCGTAAAGCAAGCCGCCTGGCTGCATCAGCTTCATCCACCTCTACACCGGAATCTTCCACCATGGCTCCTAAAACCTCCACTCGCCGCCGCACCACAAAAACGGCAACAAAGAAAACAACTTCCACCAAAGCAGTGGCAACCAAGGCAGCGAACAGCACTGCTTCTGCAGCAGGCCTAACCCTCTATAAAGGCGCAGCTCCCTTGCCTGAGCACCGCCCCGTAGGGACCAGCAGTCTGGAAGTCGCTGGTACGTTTGGCGGTAGCGTCAAGCGCCCCATTGAAGCCAGCAGCATTGAAGTAGTGAAGAGCTTCCGCGACCCCGAAAGTCGTCCCATCATTGCCAATGATTTTGAAGTCATTCGCATTGAGAACATGTCTGGTCCTCGCCCCATTGGCAACACCACTATGCCCGTGGCTCGCATCGAAAACTCCTATGGTGCTCGTCCCGTTGGCCCTAACATCGTTGATGAGGAACCTAAAATCTTGATGGGCTACCTCGACTAATTGCGTAGCGACGATAATCTAAAAAACTAGGTTAAGCAGCGATCGCGCTTCTACCTAAAATTTTATTTATAAGCGAGGC
>CALECT010000181.1 GCA_937949725.1 uncultured Pseudanabaenaceae cyanobacterium | reverse complement strand
CTTGGGTTCGAACACTTGGCAGAAGTCATCGACGTCACAGAACAGCTCTTCTAAGCTAGGCATGGGGAGAGGAGGGATGAGGTCTTTGGTTAGTCTCAGCCTAAACTCCTCTTCCTTTCCTTATCCAGAACTGACGTTACCTAGAAAGATGCGCGCACGTCCAGTTAAACACGATGAGCAAGGTGCGGTGATTGAGGCATGATCTGCTGGTGGAGATTCACGGTGGGGTGGATCTGACGCTTTCATCGAACATCCAAGGGCTATTGAAGACAACCCACGAGATTGTTTCGATTCCGGTAATGACAGAGATTCAGCGGATGAATGCCTATGATTAGCGGGAGTTGGAAGGGTATGAAAGCAACGAAGCAAGGCTTGAGTGGCGAAGCATCGAACCATAGGCGGTAGCACAGACTGGCTGCCCACCAAGGTTCAGCATCCGTAACCATGATGTACAGATCTGTTGGATTCTCCTTAATCCTCCCCCTGTATCCCGCTCCTTGGACATAGACAAAGAGCTGAATATAGTCCTCCTATATTCAGCTCTATTTCGCAATGCTGCTTATGTATCTAGGCTAGGCAACAATTTCCCAACCCGATGGAGTTGAGAATCCTTGAGAACCAGTAATTTGATTTCCATTCATGTACCAGACGCCATCCCAAGGTTGGCTTTGATGCTCAATGAGTAGGTCTGTTTGGCCATCATTATTTAGATCACTCGCACCAATCACATCCCAGTCTGCCCAACCTGCAACTCCCTGAGAATCGATAATTTGCTGATTGGCGTCTAGATAGAAAAGCCCAAACCAATTCTCAGTTTGATGCTGCATGACAAGATCAGCCTGCCCATCGTTATTGAAGTCTCCTGTGGCCTTAATTTCCCAGCCTGCCCAAGGGAGAATGCCTTGGGAACCGGTAATTTCATTGCCGTTTTCACCACCCATCTTTAAGACGCCATACCAAGGCTGGCTTTGGTGACGAATTAATAGATCTTGAGCCCCGTCATTGTCGAAGTTGCCAGTGCCAATGATGTCCCAGTCTTCCCAGCCAACTATGCTTTGGGAAGACTGGATGCCACTGCCTTGCAGGTAGAGAATGCCCTTCCAATCGTTCTCTTCATGTTGGATAACGATATCGGTCTGACCATCTTGGTCAAAATCTCCTCTCCCTACAGGTTTCCAACCAGTCCATAGAGGAGCAGTTTCAGGATCTAGGATTTTGTTTGGCTGTTGACCTCCTGCAAGGTATCCAAGGCTGCCCAGTTGTTGCTCAGGTTGGTAGAGCAACAGAGAGGCTTCATTGGGCCGACCAAAGATGACATAGGTCTCTCCAGCATCGTCATTATTGTTTGGGTCAGCTGTTAGCGCACCAATAAGAATGTCGTCAAAGCCATCGCTGTTAATGTCTCCAGCACTGCTCACAGACGATCCTGACGAATCACCTGCATCAATGCCATTCAGGACAAAACCATTGCTGCCGTCGAGGCTAGCGAGGTCAATATTTGCATTGAAACCCTGACCACCGCCAAACAATACATAAGTTTCTCCAGCACGACTATTGCCATTGGGGCCAGCACCAGTAGCGCTGATGAGGATGTCATCAAATCCGTCACCATTAAAGTCTCCTGCACTGCTCACCGATGAACCCGAGGCGTCATCTGGATCAATGCCATTGAGGACAAAGCCATTGCTTCCCTCAAGTTCAGCTAGGTCAAAGCTGGCATTAAAGGCTTGGCCGCTGCCAAAAACAACATAGGTTTTGCCAGCTCCATTATTGTCATCAGGGGTAGCCCAAGATTCTCCAATGATAATGTCATCAAAACCATCACCGTTAATGTCCCCAGCCTCACTCACTGCACTAAAAAAGTTACTTACTCCTGTAGCATCAACACCTTGGAAGACAAGTCCATTGCTACCGTCAAGCTCAGCAAGGTCGAGACTGGATTCGAAGCCTTGATTACTGCCAAACACAAGGTACGTTTCGCTAGCACGATTACCATTATCGAGGACTATACCTTTTGAATTAATGAGGATGTCATCAAAGCCATCTCCATTGAAATCTCCTGCACTGCTCACTGCTTGGCCAGAGTAGTCGAAGCTGTCAATACCATTTAGAACAAAACCATTACTGCCGTTAATGCTTGAGCGGCTAACCTCGACACTAGGACTAAAACCCTGAGCATTGCCAAAAATGACGTAGGTCTCTCCAGTCTCTGAAGGGTCACCTTCGACATAAAAAGGATCATTCGCTGGTTCCAGATCCGCTAGGGGAAGACCCACGATAATGTCATCAAAGCCATCACCATTGATATCCCCGGCTGCATTGATCGAAGCGCTCACGATCGGAGCAGTAAATGAGGCCGTGGCTTCTGGAATATTTAGGAAGGAGCCATTTTGACCATTGAGATCGGAGAGGTTGAAGCTGTTGTCAAACCCTTGCTGATTACCAAAAACAGCATAAATATTTACCCCCGTATCAGAAGAGTTTCCCGTCTCTCTGAATGGAACACTGATGAGGATGTCCCCCAAGCCATCACCATTAATGTCCCCCGCCCCGCTGACAGAATATCCAATGGTGGACAATATCTCAGTGTCGTTGAAGCGCTTATTAATGACGACACCGTTTGTACCATTCAAGTCGCTGAGATTGAGACTAGAGCTAAAGCCTTCTGCACTCCCAAAGACGACATAGCTCTCTGAGTTCAAGACAGCACCGAAAAGGTCACCACCGTTTCCGCCAATGAGAATGTCATCAAAGCCATCGCCATTGAAATCACCTACATTGCTCACTGAGCCGCCTGAGATATAACCGGCATCAACGCCATTTAGAACAAAGCCATTACTGCCATTGAGGTCAGCAAGATTAAAACTAGCGGGGAAACTCACAGTGCTTTCTCCATTGAAGTGATAACGACGGACAGGGGGCAATCCCCTTGGGCTGGTACCTGGCATTCGTAACGATTAAATTACGATCTATACAGGTCTGGGAGAAGCGAAGAAGTTTAGTCACATTGAGTCTAGGAGGAATCGCGATTAGGGAATGCATATACAGGGTTATGCAATTCGTTATGGGCTTTAGAGCCTGAATAAGCATGATTTGCCTGTTCAGAGGTTTGAACTCCCATTGCCTAAGCATCCTAGTAGGTGATTTTAACTACTTAAATAATCTCAGGCTATGCTTCCACCATGTAAGCGTTGGAGAAAAATAAAAGCCCCCTCACATAAATGTGAGGGGGCTTTACGGAGCATTTATATGCTCCAACTAGTCACGAAGGATACTAGCGCTTAAGGAATCAATTCCTCAACAGCCTCAGCCTTGGTGTTGGTGTTACGAGAAGGCGTCTGACGCTCAAAGTTCATGTGAATCGAGCGGGTCTGAACACCGTCCGCAGCCACAGCCAAGATGGGATAGTCAATCACGCCATCCTGGAACGACATCTGGTGACGGAAGGTACCGTCGGGGCTCAGTTGAATTTGGTCGCCACCGATGGTCACCGTTGCATCCGGCTCAGTTGCGCCATAAACAATCAGCTCAGCATCGGCAATCAGCCAGAACTTGCGAGGGCGAACCGGAGGCATGGAAGCCGCAATGCCAGCACCGGAAGCCGTGAAGCCAGCGCCAGAAGCATTACCCCACATGCCAATGCCAGAACCCGCTGCCAACATATGGGAGCTCATGCTCTCAGGCGCAGCGTTAAGGCCGGAAACCGGAGCCTGCTGCATGGAACCGTAGAGGGAGCCAGCCACACGCTGAGCTTCAACCGCACCAGCCATACCGAAGATTTCGCCGTAGATACCTTCGCTATCAGCAGTTTGGCTAGCTTCGCTGACCACCTTGGGCGGATTGAGAGCATAGACCGTGCGGCCCTGGAGGCTCTCATCCCAATTAACGGTGATGAACTGATCAGCGACCCAGTCGGAAGGGTAGACGGGGGGAATGTGGATACGAGCAGAGCTCACGAGGTTGAGCCAACGACCGTCGTCGCAGCGATAGCCCAGCTCAATGACGTAATCGCGATCGCTCACAGGGATAGGAACGTACCACTCACGAGCAGTCTCATCACAGGAATACTCCTGCATGCTGTGGGGGCGCTGACCTTCGCTGATGTCAGTGATGTCATAGAGGCGCAGAGCCAGTTGGGTGCCACCTTGCTGACGCTTGGATTCGCGGTAGTCATTGGGCACATCCCAATAAACGTAAGACCACTGGGGGTCACGGGGCAGCATCACAATGCGGCTGTCACCGTAGCCTTCGGGCAATTCAGCCAGACCAGCATCTACGTCAGCCAGTGCAGGGTTGACCAGCGCCGCATTCTCAGACTTTTCTTGGCCGAGGCCGACATCAAACTTCGCCGCTTCAACGGTTTCCTGAGCAGGAACAGAAGCAATCTTTTCTTCAGCAGTCTTGTCTTCCAGAGTCACAGGAGCAGTTCCCTCGGTAGGTTGCTGGGCGCGTTCCGCTTGAATAATCGCTTCTTGCAACTCGGACTTACGCATACGGCTGTAGCGAGACACGCTACAGGCACTGGCAACGCGGCGCAGTTGCCGCAGTGTCATTTCTTCTAAAGGAGGTCGTTGAGGGGTCATGGCTGTGTGATCTTCCTATGTTGGCGTTAAACGAATCGCGTTCACTGATCTCGCTGGGTCACTCGTTAATTTGAGTACCTAGCCAAAAGACGGGGATCAATTCATGCCACCCATAGTGTCAAGGGAAGGCTGCTTTTGCAACCCATGATCCCCTTGCAAAAGCCTGATCCAACGGGATTACAGGATTCTATACCTTTGTAAAGTCATGAATTCATGACTCTGGGATCACCCCCAAGGCATTTTGTCATTGTTTCATGACTTTTAGGATTATTAATCATCGTATCCCTTGCGATCCACTTGTTTAGGACACTCTGCTTAAGAGCTGTAAAAACAATTGAGATGCCCCTTTCTGACTTGCTGGAGTTGCTTTGGGCAACGATGAGACCAGGACTCTGGTGCAGTAAGCTCCTCTAGGGCAGAAGGGCTATGCCACGGCAAGTTTCCTTCGAACTCACTTCAACGAAGGGGGATGGTAATGGCGAAGGATATGCCAAACAATCGGGACAGCCAGTCGCAGGGGCGTGACGGGCTAGAGCCAGCTATAGATAGCGTTGAGACCAATCCCAAGGTCAAGCAAGGGAAACGAAGTCTTGTCGCTGGAGTTTTGGGGCCTGCATTAAAACTGTGGCTGCGGTCTCAGGTAGAGGCGGTGGATCGTCTAGAGGTTTCCATTGGCAGTGAGACGGGGGAGGGCAACAACCTCTCCAGTCGGCAAATGCTGACAGGACGCATTCCCCTGGTGCAAGTAGAGGCCGATAGCGTTATCTATAAAGGTCTGCATCTCGGACAGTTGCAACTGGTGGGGCAGGACATTCGCATGAACCTAGGGCAGGCCGTGCGGGGGAAGCCGCTCAAGTTAACGGCTCCCATCGTTGTGGACCTGGCGTTGAAGATGACCGAGGCCCAGTTAAATGATTCTTTGGAATCACCGCTCCTAGCCCCCCAGTTGGGGGAATGGCTCAACTTGCTTCAGGAGCTATTAATCGAAGAAGAGTCGCTCGAAGCATCAGGGGTTGGAACAGAATCGTTGAGCCAACCTAGAATTGCCTTGGCAGGGGGGGAACTAGGCAGTGGCTTGGGCGCAGAGCGTTTAGGCCTAAGGGTTTGCCAGGGGGCTCAATCAGCCGCTCAGACAGAACTTGCGATTGAGACTGGCCTGGCGGTGCGCAATGGCAATTTGCTTAAGCTGCGCCAGCCCTGTTGGAGTGAAGCACCTCCTGCTGGCTTTCAGGAAGATCTCAGCAGTTTGGCGATGATGCCTTTAAAGCTGGGGCGAGATGTAGCCCTTGAGCGTATCGCGATCGCAGCGGGTCAGCTCCACCTCACTGGACAGTTGACGGTACAGCCCTAATGCCAATCTTGCATTTTCGGGTTGCCTTGTCCTGAAAACATCGCCCCATAAGCTGTTCGGAGATTACTGCCCCTAATTCTTAATGTTGGCTGTCCTAGGACGACTGGATCATAAACATCCTGGTTATGTACAGTTTTGCTGCATTATTTGTGACTTTTATGAAATCCGTAGGATGAAGCTTGGACCAGGGAGTAGCTTAGGAAAGACGGAATCCTGGCCTGCCTTTTGATGAGGTTGGCATTTATCAAGATCGGCTTTCACGCTGAGCGCCCATGGAAAATGGATCGATGGCTTCGGGGGATTCCAATTTACCCCGCTCACTCACAGATGCTGACTTCCAGGCTTTTTCGCTGGAAGTCGCTCAGGCACGCGCCAATGCCCAGGGCTATTACCCTAGGCAGGACGAAAATCCTCTTCCGGGCATCGAAGCAGGCCCAGGTTTTGCTGGCGAAGGCTTAATTCCTTTGGTTCCTGAGAAGGGGGAATGGGTTGATGATGCTGGGAGGGTAGAGATTGAGTCTGCCACGAGTGATGCCATTACCCCACGACTAGTGATGGCAGAAGATTTTTTACCAATCCATTGCAACCTTTCCCTGGCGGAGTTGATGGAGCATGCGCTCCTGCGGGCGGAAGGAGTCTTGAGCGATCGCGGTGCCCTCTGTGTGAAAACCCTGCCCTATGGCGGCACCACCGCCGGCAGCTATTACCGGGTGGAGCCAGGGCTATCTCCGGTCGCGGCGCTGGAGCAAGTCCAGGTCCAGCGAGGGGAGCCTTTGACCCCTGGCTTGCAGCTAGCCCCCATGGACGAAAAAGCATTTTGGACGCTGTATCAGCGAGCCATGGACTATGGCGAAGACAAGGCGCTTTACCAATGTGATGGCTTGGTTGAATTGGGCCTGCCGGGCCAAACCACAGGGATACGAGTGGTTTGCGAACTGGCTTCCCAGGCAATCATGGCGCGCCATTGGCTATTCCCTGCTGCTGTGGATGACGATGAGGATAATCAGCCCCAGCAATCCTCCCAGAGTCAGGCTGAAGATGCCCTGACTCATTGGTCCGTATTGAAACCCAACTCATCCCATCCGACTGATGGTGAGCAGGCATTGGCCGATGATGACGATGAGCCCAGGTTGACCGTCATCGCTCTCAATGGATTGAAAGGTGAGCCCTGCGTGGAGCCACTGCTGGAAACCGAGGTTTTTGTGGTGATTCATCCCGCCCAGCGCTTGGCGCTAGTGGGCGGCAGTCGCCATGGTGGGGATTTGCTGGGGGCGATCGCCACCCTACTAGCAGACATCCATATGCATAGCTCGGCCAGCGGGCTGCTGTTACAGGATGCAGTGCATTGCCTAGGACGTTCTGGTGAACCGACCGCTCTATTCTTAGGGGAAGACGGGAGCGGCAAGCAAACCTTGGCTTCAGCGTTGGGCGAGCGCTGGCAGCGTGGGGCAGTGGTATTGCAGCCTGCTGAGGATCTAGCCACTTCTCCCCATCCACTTTCACTTCAGCCACTGCTGTCAGGGGGCTACGGCAATATTTCCGGCCTCACAGCCAAGGACAGGTTGCACCAGCATCTAACTTTCGGCGCAGTGCTGGAAAATGTCCCCCTCCAAGCTGCTTCCAGTCGGCCTCGGTTTAGCGATTTAGCCAGTTCCGTTCCGTTCCGTGGAGCTTGGCAAGATGGTCGTTCTGGGATGGACTCAACTTCTGAGCGGGATGAGCCGGGGCGAAGCCAAGTTGCACCCCAGCAAATCTTTCTTTTAGTTGCAGACACAGCTGGAGTTTTGCCCGCCATTGCCCGACTTTCGCCGGAACAGGCAGTTTACTACTTCGCCCTGGGCTACGGTTCAGCTCTGCCGGGCTGGAGTCGTCATCAGCTCCATCCCACGGCCCATTTCAAGGCGATGGACCGTCAATGCTCAGTGGGGGATTGTTTGCGTTGGCAAGCTTGCCTTCAGGCTCAACCTGAGACCGAAGTTTATCTGGTCAATACGGGGTGGTTGGGGCCAATGATGGTTGGGGAGCGATCGCTCCTACAGCGCATTCCATCCTCAATTAGCCAAGCCCTGATTCAGGCAGCCTTGGATGGAGATCTCCCCCTAGGAATCAAAACGTTGCCCGAGTCCCAAGCGGTCTGCCAGACCTGTCTCGATCCAGTGTTTGGTTGGACATTGCCCCTGGGATTGAAGCAGTTGCCGGGACGTTGGTGCCAACCTTGGAACGTTTGGGGTGATGCCCAGCAATGGCGAGTCGCCGCGATCGCCCTGGCTCGGCAATTCCAGCTCCAAATGGATGGCTTAGTTGCCGAGGGGTTACCAGAAGCGATCGCCCAGGCTGGCCCCTGTCTTCCAGTCAGTCCTGAAACGCTCGATTAACAGCAATAGTGGCAAGCAAAATCCCCTAGAGAGCTGTGATCTATCTCCAGGGGATTAAGTCGTAGCATTGGTGAGGAATAGCTGTAATTGATAAGCAATTCACCGAAACGCTTATCCCATCAACTTGTTCATGACAGCTGCCATATCCAACATAAAAATGGACTGAAGTTCGCCTTCTTCATCCACAGCGGTGCGGACCATGTGACTCGCAACCCAAAGTGTATCGGCCTGACGATAGGACTGGGGCAATTCACGAATTTGCTCCAGAGGAACTTCCACCAGTCGAGGAGTTTCGGGAGTGGGAATGCCCATAATTTCTCCGGTGGGGCTGGGGGTGAGGACCAGATAGCCGGGGCGTTCTGGATTGAAGGGGCCTGGAATACTGAAAAGTTGCTGGTGCAAATCAATAATCGTGAGCTCGCGATCGCCCACAGTTGTCACTCCTACCGCATGGGTACCACTGCTGTACACCTTGGGCCGATTAATGACGCGGCTAATGTTGTTCATGGGGACCGCTAGACGCAACTCACCCACCGGAAAAACAATAAGTTTACGATGACTAAGGGCAGTCTGCTTCTGGTTTGCACGCCCCCTCTGGGCAGGAGAGGTCGCGGCGGGCTGAGCAGTGGGCGTTGGGATGGGGGTCGGCATGGTGATTAGCGGTGCTCCTATTACAGGGACCTGGGTGGTAATTTTCTAAGCCCCTAATCAAATCGCACAGAGCAGATTACGAGGGGAATGCCAAGGAGATGCTGCAGGCTGGGGGAGCTGCCAATAAGCTCAGAATGTCTAGGCTTTTGGTTGATATTGCAGGAGTGGGAAGATTCGTCGGAAGGTGAGACTGACTAGAACATAAGCTGTCTTAGAAGGTGAGCCTCACCTTTGACTACCAGTTCCTGACTGCCGATTCCCGATAGCCAATGACTGAATGTCTTAGACTTTTGCCGCTGCCGCTTGGCTAGCGAGAATCTTCTTAATCGACTTCAGGAAATCCTGCTCCACATAGGGCTTGCTGAAGTAATCGTGGGCCTTGAGCTGCATGGCCAAACGGCGGTGTTTGTCGCTGCTGCGGGAGGTCAACATGACCACAGGGATTTTCATCAACACAGGCTCCCGGCGGCGCTGACTGAGGAATTCGAAACCATTCATGTTGGGCATCTCGACGTCGCAGATGACGAGCTGGATGGCACTGCTTTGGCGGAGCTGGGTTAGCGCTTCCTGGCCGTCGCCTGCTTGGAGGACACGGTAGCCCGCTTTCTCCAAGCTCAAGGCCATGGTGCGACGCATGGCGGTGGAGTCATCCACTACCAGAATGGTGTCGGCCTGCATGGCTTGGGCCATGGTGGCTGCGATTTCTACACCGTCGCTGCTCTCTCCATCCAGGGTCTCATCGCTCAGCTCCACACCAGCGGCTATGGCCATGGAGTTGTCACTGAGTTGCTGGAGGAGGGCGGTGCCATCTAGGACCGGAATCATACGGCCATCGCCCAGGATGGTGCAGCCGTAGGAATATTCCGGTGGGGTCATGGCCGAGCTAAAGGGCTTGATGACCAATTCTTGCTCCATCAGGAGTCGGTTGACTTCCATGGCGCAGCGTTGGCTGCCACGGCTGAAGATCAGCAGAGGCAAGGCCCAGTCCTTAGGCACCGGAATGCTCTTAGAGGTGATGGCTTTGAGGCTGGCGATGTCCGCAGTGGGGCAGCTATAGTCCAGGAGTTCTGTCATGGACTGGATGGGGATAAGGTCATCGCGCCAGTGGAGTAGGCGTTTGTTGCCCACCATTTTGAGTTGTTCAGGTTGGGGTACGAGAAGGTCTTCAATGCCATCGGAAGGGAGAGCGATCGCCGTGGTACCCACTTGGCAAACCATCAGCTTCGCTACCGTTAGGGTCAGAGGCAGGCGCAGGGTAAAGGTCGTGCCCTTGCCCTTTTCAAAGTCCACGGTGACGCTGCCCTTGAGACCCTTGATTTGCTCGCGCACCACATCGAGGCCCACGCCACGGCCGGAGAGCTCACTCAGCTTGGCGGCAGTCGTGAAGCCTGGCTCAAAGATTAGGTCCAACAGGGCTTGCTGGGGAACAGATTTAATCTCTTCGCGGGAGAGCCATTCCAGCTCCACGGCTCGCTTGGCGATGCGCTCCAGGTTCACCCCCTGACCGTCATCTTTGATTTCGATGACGGTTTGGTTGCCCTGGTAGTAGGCATTGATTTGGATTTCGCCCCGGTCAGATTTGCCTTGGCTTTTCCGTTCTTCAGCTTTCTCAATGCCATGGTCGAAGGCATTGCGCAAGAGGTGGAGCATGGGGTCATGGAGTTTCTCCAACATGCCTTTGTCCACCAGGACGCTAGTGCCGTTCATGTTCAAGTCTACGGACTTGCCATGCTTGCGGGCCATGTCTCGCAGAACGCGGGGAAAGCGACCCAGGATGTTATCTAAGGGCAACATCCGCGCCCACATCAGTTCGTTCTGCAACAGGCCGAGACGTTGGCGCTGTTGGGTCAAGCTTTGGGTGGATTGCTCTAGCAGTACACCGATGTCATCTACGCCCTCTTCCAGCTGCATGAGCTGTTCAAAGATTTCTTGGAGCTGGCCATGGAGGGCGCTATAGCGATCCATCTCCAGCACATCGAAGCCTTCTAGCAAAGAGCCTTCTTCAGTGGAAGCTTCTTCTGAAGTAGCTGAGGGAGCTGATTGCGTAGCTGCAGATTGACCCTGAGCTTGGCGCTGAGCTGGCTCAACCAGCATTTGGTCTGAGATCCCTCGCAGGCCGTTGAGCTGGCCTTCGAAGTTATTGAAACGCTTGTCTAGTTGGGTCACCACTGACTGCAATTGCTCATGCTGCAGGGAGAGGCTGTTGCGGCTGAGGACCAGCTCACCAACGAGGTTGTTCATGCGTTCTAGGACGCTCAAGTCAACTCGTACGGAGATACCTGAGAGCTTAGTGCCTTGCTGACGTTTTTTCTTGGCAGCCTTGGCATTCTCTTTGCTCTCAGCTTGGGCTGCCTCCGTGGTTGGAGTCGGCTTCGTTGCAGGTAGCTGATTGTTAGTGGGCAGTTGGCCAAACATCTGTTCTACGGCCAGGACCGCATTGTTGATGCGTTCAGTTTTTGCCTGGCTGACGGGGTTGGTGGTGACGATAGGCTCCACTGCTTGATGTTCTGCCAGGGCAACTTCCACTGCAGTGGGTGTATGCGTTATGGCTTCTGGTTGCGCGATCGCTTCGGGCGTGGCTGCTTCAGATTCTTCGCTCGCTGCTTCCTCCAAATTCACTGCTTCTTCAGTCGTGACCTCGGGGGTAGATTCTCCCGCAGGTTGGTCTCCATTTTGGATCGACTGGATGGCTTCTAAGTCTGTGCCAGCCATCAATTCAGAGGTGAGGGAATCATTGGCAATTTCAGCCATTCGCTCAGGAGCGACGGAGAACATGCTTTCCAGACTGGGAAGTTCCTGCTCTCCATCTTGCTGGGGAGCTTGCTTGTCTGCTGGCTCGTCTAACTCTGAAGTCTCTGGCTTCGTTGGCTCGGCGATCGCCTCAGCCTCCAACGAATCTGTCGCTGGGCTCGACTCATCCCCTAGCCCAGGCAATTCGGATAAGGAAGCGACTGGCTCCATGGCACCTGTTTCAGATTCTTCCTGGCTTGCTAGGGCCTGTTCAACTGTTTCGGATTGCTCAGCTTGAGGCTCAGTGACTTCAGGTTCGGTCTCTCCAGTTTCAACTGTTTCGGAGTCCTTTGCATCGACTGTGGAGTTGGCAGATTCTGCAGCCGCCTGGGCAATAAAAGCTTGGAGTTCAGGAATCAGAGATTCATCTGATTCGCCAGAGTCATCCTCTGGAGCTGAAGAACTCCACTCATCATCAGGTTCGGGATTAGCCTGATTTTCCTGCTCTGCTGGTGCCTGGGCTGCATCCGTTATGCCTTGGATAAAGGTTCCTTCATCAATGCCCTGGACGAAGGTTCCTTCATCAAAATTTTCTTCCACTCCAGGGGACTGCTCAAGGACGGCAGCTTCCGACAGATCGGCTATCGCAGCGCCCTGGATGAAAGTGCCTTCCTCAAATGCTTGAACGAAGGTTCCTTCATCAAAGGATTCTGCCGAAGTGGATTCAGTAGCTTCGGCAGGCTCATCAGCCTCGGACGAAGCGCTGTCTAAGGCTGAACCTGGGCTGACATCCATGGATTGAAGAAAGGTGCCATCATTCAAATTCTGAATGAAGGTACCAGCTTCCAGGGGATCAAATCCTAAATCATTAGATTCATCACTGGCTGATTCATCAGGCTGAGCTGACTCTAGGAAAGCAGCATCCTCTGGGATATTATCCTGTTCAGAATTGCCAGACTCTTCAGAATTGGGCCATTCATCAGCGGAGCTGGAACGGGATTCATCGCTCAGAGGCATGACTTCGCTGGCCTGGACAAAGGTGCCCATCTCCATGCCTTGGGCAACGGTAGCTTCATCCACAAATTCTGCGGTGGCCTCCGCACTGGCCTCCGCACTAGCGGTGGCATCTTCGTTGCTCTGGAATAATTCCGCGAGGGACTCATCCATTGCTGGAGAATTATCTTCCTCTGAGTCGTCAGTTTCTACCGTCTCAGACTCAGGTGCATCTCCCAATGCATCAACATTAGCCTGCTCCGGGGGATCCGAATCTTCGGTGATCAAACTAGACCAGGGGTCAACCAGTTCTTCCTCGCCTTGACTTGTTGTAGAGGCATCTTCCTCGATGGCTGGCTCGGCATTAGCCGCCTCTTCGTTTGGTAGATCCAGGGCAAAAATGTCCTGGAGATCTGGACTGCTTGACGTTTCAGGAGACGATAGCTCCTCATCGTCGAAGCTAAGGTTTAGGCTGGATTCTGGATCTAGAACTACATCGCTATTTTCTGCGGTGGATGCATCAACCATGGCTTCAAACGCGGCATCTGCTTCGGCGACGCTAAGGGCCGTGGTAACATCTTGCTCTTCGGGAGCGATGTTCTCGTCATTGGCAAAGAGGTCCGCTAGATCATCTCCACCTGGGCTTGGCTCCATCTGCTCTTCTGGAGCCTCGGAGGCTTGGTCCATGGCGATGTCGAAGGCGCTGTCTAGATCACTATCTTCCGCAGCATCCATCATGTTGCCTGAGCCATCACCCAGATCATCACTCAATTCGGCCCACATGTTTTCCAGCTCGGCATCTGGAGCGGCAATGTCTGCTGGATTTGTCTCGGAGTTCTGAGCAGGAATTTCAGTTGCGAGAGCATCATTACTGGCGGCTTCGGTGTCTTCTGGGAGGGCAGCAAAGATATCGTCCCCATCAGAGATATTCTCGGAGCTGGCTGTCTCAAGGTGCTCTGATTCAAGCTTGTTGGGCTCTAGCTCGAAAGCGACATCTGCTTCTAGTTCTGGGCTGCTCTCGCTGGCAATATCACCATCTAAGGCAAAATCAAAATCTGCTGATTCCTCCAGCGCAGCATCTGCTGTGAAGCCTGCTTCATCTCCTGCCGCAGGCGCATCGTTCGTTTCTGGCTCTGCCATGAGGTTGGCCAACTGGGCCATGGCATCCAGGCTGTCGAAAGCTGCCGCATCATCTTGATTGGCTTCTAGCTCTGCGAAGGCAGGGTCTTCTAGGCTGCCTGCTGCTGAGGCCATACCTCCCTGCTCAACCGTTGCAAATTCATCCTCGGGACCATTGAGGTCCAGGCTGCTAGACTCATCGACCAACGCTTGGAAGTCTGCGGCCCCCAAATCCAAGCCTGGGGTCTCGTCATTAGTTTCATCGGATGAGACATCGCTGGTGGAGTCGGCATCGTTGAGTAATGACTCGCCTTCCATCGTTAGAGCGGCTAAGTCCAAATCGCCTAGTCCTGCATCGGTAAGACCATCATCCAGGCTAGAAGCCTCGGGAGCATTGCTGTCGGCAGTTGCTGGGTCGAGGCTCAGTGCAGACAAATCTGCATTGGCAAAGTCCCCATTACCAAAGTCGAAGTTTGCCAGGTCAGCTTCACTTAAGCCAAAGTCTGCGAAGTCTCCGGCGGAAAGTCCCGCTTCAGGGGCGTTGCTTTCTGCTGCTGCTCCACTGCCACCACCCGCTAGGGCGAGGAGGGCTTCCGATGGGGCACCGCCTTGATCGCGATCGCCCCCCATCACTAGCTCTTTGGCAGCATGGAGATCCTGAAGGGCAATGGTGAGTAGACCCACGGGGTCAGCGGGGTTGTTGTGGCAAGCATCTAAAATGGTTTGACCAATTGCCCCAAAACCGGGTAAATCAAGCAGCTCACCAAAGCCAACAAAGACTTCAGCCTGGGCTTGGAGTTCACCCAGAACCGGAAAGTTACCCGGGTTGGCGGCAACTTCTTCTAAGTGAGCAATCCCCTCCTCCACGTCCATCTCGAAGATGGACGTGACCATGTCAATGCCTAGGTCCGAGGAACTGGGAATGAAGCTATCGGCTTGTTTAAGCGCATCCGCACCTAGATTTGCCTCTAAGGCTTCTAGCACGGGGATTGCATTGGCCAGGGCTGCCTCGGGGTCATGGCTACCCGTTTCGATTTGCTCGCCAAGGGGGTCCTTAAGGCAGTCAAAGCCGTCCAGCAACAAGCCTTCTAGCTCATCGTCAATTTCCACCGTTTCATCATAGAGTGCTCGAAAAGCTGTCTCCATGCGGTGGGAGATGGTCTTGATTGCCTCTAGCTCAACGCTGGCGGCTCCCCCCTTAATGGAGTGAGCTGCTCGCATGACCGCATGGACGGTGTTGGCTCCGCGATCGCGCCGCAGCTCCAAAATTCCGTCTTCAATGATTTGAAGCAGTTCGGCGGCCTCTTCAATGAAGAATTGATAGGCCTTGTCATTGATATCAGGATTGACAGACATAGTTGCGGAGCCTTGGACGGCGATGTTGGCAGGAAACAAAAACGGACATGGACTGGAGCAAAGGGTGAGCGTTTTAGCTCACCTTGAACTGGGCAACTTCCGCTTGAAGTGCCTGGGAAACATCCACCAGCTGTTTGAAGGAATCAGACACTTGGCTCGCTTCCTCTGAGGTGTTGCGCACCAGTTGGGCCACCTCGGTGATGATGGCGGCAGTGGCATCGGAGGTTTGGGTTTGGGTTTCGGTGGTCTGGGCGATGGCACTGACCAACTGGTTCACCTCCGCACTGGCAGCGGTGATTTGGGTCAGGCTGGCGCGGGTTTCTTCCACCAGCTCCATTTGCTTCGCCACCTGGCTGTTCTCCACCTCCATGGCGGCGATTACATCCTGGGTTGCCATTTGAATGGTGTTAATCACCGTTTCCACGTCAGCCGTCGCCTGGGCAGACTGGGCTGCCAAGCTGCGGACTTCGTCAGCGATGACTGCAAAGCCTTCGCCTTCATCACCGGCACGAGCCGCCTCAATGGAGGCCTTCATCGCCAGCATGTGGGTCTGGGCTGCAAAGCCGCTAATCAGTCGAATCACGTTGGAAATGCGTTCGGAGGCAGCCTCCAGGCTTTCCATTTTCTGGGTGGTTTCGGATACCGATTCGCGAATACCGGCCATGCCTTCCACGGTACGGACCATGGCTTGCTCACCAGCATCTACCGTGGTCTGAGTTGTGTCTACAATGATGCGAGCTTCTTGGGCCTGAGTCGCAAGTTGCTGTACCGACTGGCTCATGGCCTCAATGCTGCTCAGGGAACCGGTAATTTTATTGGCCTGGGCTAGGGCATCCTGGGCAAGAATCGTGACAGCAATGTCGTTGCTTTGGGCGGTGCTGGTTACCTGGGTGGAGACGTTTTGCACCTGGGTCACAATTTTTCGCAGGCTTTCGACGGTGGCATTGTAGGAGTCAGCTACGGTGCCAATTTCATCGGGGGTGACTTTGGCTCGAACGGTTAGGTCGCCCTTGGATACAGGGTCTACCTCCTGAAGGAGCTCTAGGGCACGGCGCTGGAGGATTTCTTTATCATGACGAATCACCTCCTCGGCCTGTCGCTGTTGTTCGATGAGGGTGACGTAGCCGATGACTGCGGCTAAGCGGTCAGCTAAGGATTCCATAAAGCTGATGCTGGACTGCTCCCAGTTGCGGACCTTGCTGCAGCTATGGGCAACGAGTAGACCATACAGTGCTTCGCCACTGACCATGGGGGTAATGATGCTGGCTTTCACGTTCAGCTTCTCGAGGAGATCGAGGTGAGGCTGACTGAGGTTGGCCTGGGTGACATCGGGATTAACTTGAGTCTTGCCCTGGCGGTAGTCTTCGAGTCGCTTTGCGGGAATGCAGCTATCAGAGATGCCTAATTCAATCGTGGATGGCCATTTGGATTGGCGCGCTTCATAGACGACCCGACCTGTCTCTGCGGTGGAGCCGCAGCGGTAGACCACTAAGCGATCCAGCTTAAGCTTCTTGCGGGCCTTCTCCAGAATGAGCGTTAGACCTTCAGTGAGCTCTTGGCTATCGAGGGTGCGAAGGTTGGCTACTTCCGCGAGAATTTCGTTTTGCCATAGGGCTGTGCGTAAGCGGCTTTCTTTGTTCTCTAAGCTCGCTGCTAAGCGGTTCATGTTGAGGGAGAGAACGCCCACTTCGTCTTGGCGATCTGCTTCGGAAATCCGCAGGCCGCGATCGCCCTTACCCAACCGTTCCATAAAGCCTGACAAACGCTTGAGGGGCTTCACCAGCGTGCCAGCAGCGGGGAGGGCTAGCAGGGTAGACAAGAGAATCATGCCGCCACCCAGGCCATAGGCCAGCAATTGCTGGGTCCGGAATCGAGATTCCACATCCTTGAGCGACTGACCCAAGTAAGTCATTCCCACTGGCTTTGCCGCCGCATTATCTACAGCTTTATGGCTATAAATTGGGCTGTAGTACTGCAGGTAGGTGCTGCCATCACGCTGGGTTTCTTCAAGGTATTCTTCGCCCCGTTCAAACACAGCTTGAATGGCTTCGGGGGAAACGACAGCTTCCGTTTGGCGAGCGGTCCCGTTTTGCCCTGCCTCGGTGGAGAGCACGAGTTGTTCGCCATCAAACACCGCTGCACTGGAGGCGTCGTAGCGCAGCTTGAAGGTATCCGCCAGGATGGTGTTGTTGTTGACGATTTGGCCAGCGATGACCGCACCTCGGGTGCTGCCATTGACCAACACGGGGCTGACCGATAAGGCCGTTAGGGTTCTACCTTTGCGGCTAACCGTTTGATTGCCCTGTTGGAGTTGAGGGGTGAGCTTGAGCACTTCGGTCAATTCCGCCGAAATGCTTTCCACACCGGAAGCATCGATGCCGTTGGACAGGACTTTTTGCACCATGGGCATGCTGCGCAAGTCTTGGTTGAGGGGAGCCTGGACAGCAGTGGTTGTGACTGCACCTAGGGCCTCGGCAAGATCCGTGGGGACGGGCTGGTTGCCGTTAATTAAGCGAATATCCTGGGCGATGCTGCGGCCTTTGATGTCCACCACAATCTGGAAGGTCATCGCCGTTTCAGGGTCGGTGAATGGGTCCAGGGTGATCAGGCTTTGGAGGGCTGCCGTGTTGCCTTCGGGATTGCTGGGGTCAATGCCGCTGGCTTGGACTAGGCGGGCCAGGTTGGAGGAACGGGCGCTGGCATCGGTCTCGGCCCAGAGGACATATTCCTCACGGAAGGCGTTGCCTTGTTGGGTGGTGTATTCCTTGGCGTCGGTGATGGCGCGGCTTTTGTTCAGGGCCACCAGGGTTTGGGTCACGGTCACGGTGGGGACCGTGGCACTGACGATCATCAGCACGGCAAACTTATTGCGCAGGCTGAGGTTGGCCCAGCGTTTGCCAAAGCGTTGGCCGCTGCTGGAGGTCTTATTTTTGGCAGGAGCCGCTTGGTCTGATGCATGCAGTGAAGCATTCATCATCCGCGATCGCAGACGCTTGGATTCCGTCGCTGAATAATATGTCAGCTCAGTCATGTCCAGAGGTTCATCCCCCAGCATTGACTCATCCGTAAATGCTGCGGCCTCAGTTGTCTCCACATCTCTTGATGCGAGACTGGAGGGTGGCGGCGGCGGAGTGGGCAGAGCAATGCTCGACGGGGCGATCTGAATTTCCGTGATTTCAGTATCGTCATCCTGGGCGGGCATGGGAACGGGCGTAGGGGTCTGGGTCATGGGAATCGCTCATGCGACGGCAACAGCAGCAAAGATGGGCAGGGGCAAAACTGTATGGGACAGTCTTTTAGGCTCGGTCGCCTTACTGGACCTTGAACTGGCCAACGCTTTCATCCAGGCTCTGAGCCAGGCTAACGAGGGAAGCAAGGGACGTTGAAACTTGGTCCACCGAATCCGAGGTCTGGTTGGCAATGCCCACCACGTCCTGCATGACTGTGGAGACCTGCTCAGAAGCAGCGGTTTGCTGACCGGTTGCTTGGGCAATCTCCGCAACCAAGCTTCTGATTTGCTCACTCACTTCTGAAATTTGGGTCAGGTTTTGCCGCGCCGTTTCCACCAGTTGAGTACCGGTGACCACCTGGGCCGTACCGGATTCCATTGCGGCGGAGACTTGGTTGGTCTCTGACTGAATTTCGGCCACTAGGGCTTCAATTTCTGCGGTCGCCTGGGCGGACTGACGGGCTAGGGATCGGACCTCGTCCGCAACCACTGCGAAACCTCTGCCTTCCTCTCCGGCGTGGGCCGCCTCAATGGAAGCGTTTAGCGCCAGCAAGTTGGTTTGCTCAGCGAAGGAGCTAATCAAGTTCACCACCTTGGAGATCTTCTGGGAAGATTCACCCAAGCGTTTTACTTTCTTCGCAGCTTCACCCACCGTTTCTCGAATGGCGAAGATACCTTCCACGGTTTTATCCATGGCAGCGTCACCCTGTTGCACGGTTGCTGTTGCTTTTTGCACCGCAATTTCCGCTTGCACTGCGTTGGTAGCAACCTGGCGAATGGACAGGGCCATTTGCTCAATACTGCCTAGGGCACCGGTAATTTCTTCGGTTTGCTGGTTCGCACCAGAAGCCAGGGTTAGTACTGCTGCGCCACTGCCGGAAGCGGTATCTACCACCTGACTTACAGTCCCCTGCACCTGACTTACAATGCGTCGCAGGCTTTCAATCGTGGCGTTGTAGGAGTCAGCTACAGTACCAATTTCATCCTCGGTTACCTTGGCGCGAATGGTCAGGTCGCCTCGGCTGACGGGGTCAACCTCCATGAGGAGCTGCATGACCCGGCGCTGCAGTTCTTCAATGCGCTCTTTCTCTTGTTCGGCGTTGATTTCAGCCAAGCCTCGGGCGGCTTGTACTTCTTGAATCTGCTGGAGAATAGAGAGCTGGGCGGCAATTTGTTTGACGAAGCTGATGTCGCTGTCGGACCAGTTTCGGCGTTGCTCGCAGCTCTGGGCCACGATGAGGCCGGAGAGTTCGTTGTGGTCAACGAGGGGAACGACAAGCTCAGACTGAACCTCAAGTTCTGCAAGGAGATCAGCGTAGCTTTCCGGTAGGGTGACCTCGGCGATCGCTCCCATGGCCACCGCTTCACCTTTTTCAAAGGCCTTGATAAAGGAAGGAGCCAGTTTGACCTTGCTCAGATCCAAGTCTGCTGCGGAAGGCCAGGCGTCATCCACAGATTCCTGAGCCAAAGTGAGTTGACCAGTGGAGTCAAGACGATAAATCACCATACGGTCTGTAGTCAGGAACTGACGAATTTGCTGGGTTGTCTCTCCTAAGCGCTGGGCGACTTCCGCCTCACTGAGATTATCTGAGTCGGTCGCTAATCCCATGAGCCAGCTTGCACGAGCCGTAGCGTTCTGTTGCTCGGCGGTGAAGTCTTGGAGTTGCTCAGCCATCTGATTGAGGTTGCGGTTCAAAATGGCGAGTTCGTCTTCGCCCTTAACCGGGAGGCGAGTGTCCAGTTTGCCATCGCCCATCTTCTGCACTGCGTCTACAGCCTTGAGTAGCGGGCGGGTGGCTCGGGTTGCCAGCAAGCCTGCGACCAAGGCCAAGATGCCACCAGAAAGGAGAGCTTGGAGAATAAGACCTTGGGTTAACTGTTTGCGCTGGTCGCTAAGGACTTCGCTATCAACGGTGGCAACGGTCTTCCAACCCAGACTGGGTAGCTCTGCACGGAAGCTGTCGGACCATTCAGGAAACGGCGCATAGCCCACCGCGGCTTCAGCGGCCGTAAAGCTAATGTTCTCGGCGGCGTTCATCGTAATGCCAGTGCTCTGGCCACGACGGTTTTCGTCGTCTCCAGTTTGTTCAGCCAGGGGAAGCTTATTGGCAATACCAGTAGAGACGGGCTGGAGCACATCACTCTCGGCCAAGCTATCGGCAAACAGCTCACTGTCTTGGCTGTAGAGTCGGTAGTTCACGGCACCGCCCTGGTTGACCGATTCCTGAGCCGCCGCCACTTTAAGCAGCTCTTCTAATTCATTAACTGGAATTCTGGCTCTCGCGACACCGATAGTTTGTCCCGTGACCTGGTCTTTCACGGGAGAGGCCAAGTACACACTAAAGACGCCAGAGCTTTTCGAGAGAAGGGGCTGGCTGATCACGGGTCCATCTTGGGCCAGTGCATCTTGGAAGTAGCTACGGTCAGCGTGGTTGCCGAGGGCATCACCATTGGAGCTACCCAGAAGGTTACCAGAGAGATCGAAGACGGCAATACTGTTATAGATGGGATAGGAAACGAGGAAGCGATCTAGAACCTTTTGGCGACTCTGGGGGGTTGCACTGGCTCGGAGCGTGGCATCTGTGAACAGATCGACACTAGCCATGATTTGGATATCGCCAAAGCGTTCTCGCATGAATAGACCTACTTGGTCATTCATGGATGTCGCACTCAGGGCCGCAGAGGTTTCGAGCTGATTGTTGAGTGCTGCGCTTTGAATGCTGTAGTTGATCATCCCCAAAGCTGTAGCAGGCACAATACCCAGCACGGTAGCAATGGCAATCACCTTAGAGCGCAGCGGTAGCTTCCCCCAGGCACCGCCTTGGCGGTAGTTAAGTTGGGGGGAAACCTTGAGGCCTTTTTTCTGCGTTTGTTGGCCCGCTGTTTTCACCGGGAAAACCAGTTTGGGTTCTTCCAACATCTCCATCTGATCAAATTCAGGAGGCATCGGCGCTGAATCTGACTCTGCCGGAAGATCGATGGCAAATGGACTGTCTTCCAGCATGGATTGCGCTTCCTGCGTAGACAGCTGCTCGTCGTTGTCTTTGATATTGGAGTTGGAGGGCACAGTCTGAGACATGGGAAAGCAGTCCTTAGTTCTAGGGGAGAGGTTGGAGGGAGGGGACAGCGGGGACTTGCGATGCAAGCTTCCAAGGGAAACGCTGGAATAGCTGAGAGTCGGGGCCGAGGGGGCTGTGACCTGTCGATAGCTTGACTTGATTGTTTGGCTGGGTGCGCGAGCCAATCTCTATTTGGCAATCATGGAAAAGATAGCTTCGGGGTCGAGGCAGCCTTGAAGATCTCCCTGGCCCACGATGGTGTAACCCTTGAAGTAGGGTGCAAGCTCTGGGCTCGCGACGCTACTAGGGGTGGAAGCTCGCATGGCCTCGGTCGCCACAACTTCAATATCTTGAACTTGGCTGACGACAAGACCGAGCTTGAGTTCTCCCTCGCCACCGCCACTGCCGTCATGGTTACGAATAACCAGAGCGTTATGGCTGGAGACGTTGTTGCTTTGCTGATACCAGGGGGTGAGCCCTAGAAGATGACCCAGGTCAATCATCCACAGCACCTCACCCCGCCAGTTGTGAACGCCCATGACCCAAGGATTCATCATGGGAATGGGAGTCACCTGCTGGATGGGAATGGTGAGCACCTCTGTGAGGTGTGCGATGGGCAGAAGCACCGTCATACTGGGTACGAGGTGACAGCTCAAATAGCGTTCCCCCTGGGGAACGCCATTGGCTTCTTCGGCCTGGGCGAGAAAATTAGACTCAGCAAGGGAGTTCAGGGCCACGGTCTCGATTCCTCTGCGAGGGATGGGTGAGGGTTAATCGGGCTGTTTCCACCGTTCTATGCGGAATAGGCAGAGAGCGAGTGGGATCACCTTAGTAAGGCAAAGCGTTCATGGCTTGGCATGGACTAGCTCAGGAAGCATTGCGGGGCTGCAATGTTGGTATTGAGAGACCAGTACCCTCGGGCAATTTCTAAGCCAAGTTGAACTGCGATCGCCAGGGGGTGAAGGCCTGGTGAAAATAGGGTATATAAACCGCCTATTTCCTATTAGTAGAATTCCCAAAAGATTTTCTGGAGTAACGGATTTAGGAGTCTGTAAATCCACCAAAATATGAGTCTTTTCAAGACTTTTTAGTGACCTTTGAAGAGGTAAATGTACGGATTTCATGGCTCTGATATAAGGCCAAAAAGAAGCCCCTCTTCCTAAATTTGTTAGGAAGAGGGGCTTCTTTCAAGTGACCTTTTACCGACTTCAAATAGGCTGAAGCAATGACTATTTGCTCATCAAACCTTGGACGGTGCGAATGAATTCACTCTGGTCAATGGGCTTGGACAGATAGGCATCAGCACCCTGCTTCATGCCCCAGAACTTGTCCATATCGCTGCCCTTTGTGGAACACATCAGGACTGGAATCCCACTAGTTTTACTCTCGGCTTTAAGAGCCCGGCAGAGCTCAAAGCCACTCTGACCCGGTAGAACAACATCCAGGATGATGATGTCAGGAGAGGCACTATTGAGCTTTTCCATGGCCTCTTCGCCACTGCCTGCCAGCAGCACCTGGACGCCGCTTTGCTTCAAGCAGCTAGAAATGATTTCAGCCTCAGTGAGGGAATCCTCGACGATTAGCGCAGTACTCATGGAATTAACCTCGGAAGATGGGAGATTTGCAGGGGGAATAAATAACTCACGAGCTCACCTAGCTCACTGGGCACAGATAATAAAAGCCCGGTCAGTTCGAAGCTAGCGATTTAGGCCGTTGGAACCGCAGCTTCATGTAGATGCTTGCGAATCACTTCTAAGATGGAGTCCGCATCGGCAGGTTTGGATAGGAATTCGGAGGCGCCAACGAGTTTTGCTCTCACTCTGTCCACAATGCCATCATGCCCCGTGAGAATGACAATCGGGGTATCACGGAAAAATGAAAGCTTCCGCAACTGACCACAAATTTCATAGCCGTTGGCATTGGGCATAACCAAATCTAAAAAGATGAGATCAGGCTTGCGGGCTAGGAGAACTGCGATCGCCCTTAAGGGGTCATTGACAGCCACGAAGCGATAGTTCGCCTGGGTCAACACCTTCGACATGCTTTGGCAAATGAAGGGGCTATCGTCAATACAGGCAATCAAGGGACGCAGCTCAGGAACCGTAGGCGTGTCATCGCTGGGAGTCTTGGGCAAGCTAGGGCCGGGAAGATCCGGCACTTCCACTAGCTCAATGAGGCCCAGTTGGATGTAAGGCAGAAGCGATCTAGTTACCTCAGTAACATCTCGCTTCATCTTCACTGACAGATCCCGTAGGCTCTGCTGTCCATCCAACAAGCGACTCAGCACCTGATAGACGGACTGGGATGTTTTTTCCTTGAGCTGCTGGGGCTGACGAATCACAGGGACAGAGTTGGGAGAGCGGTCGGCAATGCGAGCCGTCTTCCAGTTCTCCCAGACCTTATGGGCTTCCGCCACAGCCTGTTCTGCATCAATCAGCGTCAGTTTGGTTGAAGGCGTGGTGTCAGACTTGACCTGATAGGTCACATGCTGAGCTTGAGCCACATCACAGAGCACCTCGACGGTGATACTGCGAATAACCTTGCTGGCTTCCTCACGGGAGAGTTTGCCCTGGCTGACCCATTGGTACAGCATCTGATATTCCCAGCATCGGCTGAGATCATCTTCAGGCTTATCTTCGGGAGGAGGCGTGAGGGTCATGGGGGCTGACACCAAACGGGGGCAGCTACTGGCTAGCCCTCGTTTCCAGCGGCGCACGGGGTGGCTACCGCCAGTGGCATAGACAATACGCCCCATGTAGAGGTATAGCCGCCAAGACTGGTCGCGTTGCCCTTCGAGCAACAATTGACCTGTGAGTTGCAACTGTTTGAGAGACTTGAACAAGCGAATTTGCTTGTCCATGTCGAAATCGCTGATCTCAACAGGCGCTAGGGATCGTCCACCGGCCGTCATCATAGCTTCCACACTTTAGTCGAGCGTTTGAATCTCTTATCCTCTATGATGCCCAGCACTACCCCTGGACCGACATAGATGAATGCACGTAAAGATCTATACCGAAGCGAAACAGAGGGTGAGAGATTTGCGGAGAAACTTCAGCGGAACCCTGCTCCATTTATCCGGGAGCTTTCGGGTCAGGCTATGGATCTGTGAGGCTGCTGGAGTCATTGGACAACCGTTATCGCGCCCGGTCTTGCAATTTGGAATTCGGCGCTCACGCCCTATAAAGGTGACTGTTATTACAGCTCTCTAGGCAACAAATATAGAAGGCAAGGCGATATCAACGATAGATTGCGATCGCAAGTGCGCTGGGCTAGCTCAAAGAAACATGGGAGAAACGAAGCTCTTCCAGGGCGATCGCGGCTGGCACCTCCAAAGGGTTCCTAATCTATGGCAAGGTTAGTACTAAGGTTAATTTTCTATGATTCGCACTGTTTATTCATGAAATAAGTGCTGTTCTTAGGCGATTAACGGCTTACTGTCATTCGTCACGGCTTCGGTCATTCTTTGGGTATGCAGACGCTTTCTTCCTCCGATGCTGCGAGTGCAGCAAACAACATTGTGAACAATGCATCCTCCGCGGTCGATGCCGCTGACTTCGACACCACCATTCGCCGTCGCAAGACCCGCCCCGTGCCGGTGGGCAACATTACCATTGGCGGTGATGCACCAGTGGTGGTGCAATCCATGATCAATGAAGACACCCTAGATATTGACGGAGCAACTGCGGGCATCCGTCGTCTCCATGAAATTGGCTGTGAAATTGTTCGGGTGACGGTGCCTAGCTTGGGCCATGCCAAGGCCATGGCCAAGATTAAGGCCAAGCTGAAAGCAACTTACCAAGATGTACCTTTGGTAGCTGATGTTCACCACAACGGCATGAAGATTGCCCTGGAAGTGGCCAAGCATGTGGATAACGTACGCATCAACCCTGGCCTCTATGTCTTCGAGAAGGCCCAAGACGATCGCACGGAATACAGCCAAACGGAATTTGACGAGATTCGCGACAAAATTCGCGAGACCCTAGAACCCCTCGTGGTTTCGTTGCGCGACCAGAATAAATCCATGCGCATTGGGGTCAACCACGGCTCCCTCTCTGAGCGCATGCTATTTACCTATGGCGACACTCCCGAGGGCATGGTGGAATCTGCTCTGGAGTTCATTCGCATCTGCGAAGATCTCAACTTCTATAACTTGACCATCTCCATGAAAGCCTCGCGGGTTCCCGTGATGCTAGCGGCCTATCGCATGTTGGTGGCTCGCATGGATGCCGAAGCCATGGATTATCCCCTGCATCTCGGCGTTACTGAAGCTGGAGATGGTGAATATGGTCGCGTCAAGTCCACCGCAGGCATCGGCACCTTACTGGCCATGGGCATTGGCGACACCATCCGCGTTTCTTTGACTGAAGCGCCCGAGAAGGAAATTCCGGTTTGCTATAGCATTCTCCAAGCCCTGGGGTTGCGCAAAACCATGGTGGAATATGTGGCCTGCCCCTCCTGTGGCCGGACGCTGTTTAACCTAGAAGAAGTGCTCCATAAAGTCCGCAACGCCACGGACCACTTAGTGGGCCTGGACATTGCAGTGATGGGCTGCATTGTTAATGGCCCCGGTGAGATGGCCGATGCGGACTATGGCTATGTGGGTAAGACCCCTGGTTTCATCTCGCTCTATCGCGGTCGCGAAGAGATCAAGCGAGTGCCTGAGGCAGAGGGCGTTGAGGAATTGATCAATTTGATTAAGGCCGACGATCGCTGGGTTGAACCCGAGGCCGCCAAGGAAGCGGCGGTGGTTTAAATCATCTATCAATGACGATTGATGGCATTGAAGGCTGCTCCTGGAATGGCAGCCTTTGACTTATTCAGTTCAGCGCCTAGAAACTGGAACCTCGCTCAGTCAGGACTATCCGGACCGCAGTGGGAGACAACTGTAAACATCGCTAATCTCTGGACGTTATCTTCCGACAAAGAGATTACAGTCTGTGGTCTATATCAAGACTTCTCCATGTCGGATGCGGATCCCTCAATTATACTGAGAAGGACTTGCGCTTAGCCCTAGCTGATAATCGCGTCTAGACCTTTAATTATTCTCGTGGCTCTATGGTAATTTCCAAGACCAAGCTAGCGATCGGTGCTGTTGCAGCCATGGCAGCGGCTGCAACCCTGGCTGGTAGCGGTCTGCGCTGGTCTAAGGGAGAAGCTTTCTTCCAGGACAATCCCCAGGAGTTGATCGACGAAGTCTGGCAGATCATCGACCATGACTATGTCGATGCCACCTTCAATCAAGTGGACTGGCGCGAAGTCCGCACGGCTTATCTCGATCAGGAATATACGGATAAGCCAGCAGCCTATGAAGCGATCCGCGAGATGCTGGAGAAGCTAGGGGATCCCTATACCCGCTTCATGGACCCCAGTGAATACGGCAACATGAAGATCGACACCTCTGGTGAGTTAACCGGGGTGGGCATTCAGCTGAGCCAGGATGAAGAGACGAAGGAGCTGGTTGTCGTTGCTCCCATTGAAGATACTCCCGCTTTTGAAGCGGGAATTCAGTCCCGCGATGTGATCACGAAGGTGGATGGGACGCCCACTGAAGGGATGACGACTGATGATGCGGTGAAGCTGATCCGTGGTCCCGTGGGCTCCAGCGTAATCCTGACGATTCGGCGGGATAGCCAAGAGAAAGCAGAGGGAGCGGCTAAGAGCAGTCAGAGCATTGACTTTACGATTCGCCGCGATCGCATCGAAATTCACCCCGTTAAGTACAGCGAGCGCCGCGACCAAGGCCTCAACGTCGGCTATATCCGCCTCAACCAGTTCAATGCCAATGCCGCCAGCGAGATGCGCGACGCCATTAAGGATCTAGAAAGCAAAGACGTAGATGGCTATGTTCTCGACCTGCGCTCCAATCCGGGTGGCTTGCTTTACTCCAGTATTGAAATCGCTCGCATGTGGATGGATCGAGGCACCATTGTTTCCACCGTGGATCGCCGAGGCACTGCTGAGTTAGAAAAGGCCAATGGTCGCTCTCTGACGGATCTTCCCCTGGTTGTGATGGTGGATGGTGGGTCTGCTAGTGCCAGTGAAATTCTGTCCGGTGCGCTCCAGGATAATGATCGGGCTCAGCTCGTGGGAACTCAAACTTTTGGAAAAGGGCTGGTGCAGTCCGTTCGTCCCCTAGGTGATGGGTCGGGTTTGGCAGTTACCATTGCCAAATACCTCACGCCCAATGGAACCGACATTAACAAAGAAGGCATTGCCCCTGATGTGGTCCATGAACTCAGCGACGAGGAACGGGAGATCCTGGGCAAGAACCGTGAGCTGATTGGGACGGTGGAAGACCCCCAATATGCCAAGGCACTAGAAGTGCTAAAGAAGCAGGTTAAAACTGCTGCATCTGTCGATTCGTTAGGTAACTCTTAGAAATTCTGCGGGGGAATGCTTCCCTGTGCTGCGTCTTTTTGGCCGCTAAGACACTGGCTGCGAAGGCCATAGAAGTCGATTGGTCTATTGAGGCTTCGTTGCTTTGCCCTGGGACATAGCGCCATGTCATTGCAGTGGCACCAATCTAATGCGACATAAAATTTACTGATACGCTCAGGCTCCTCGAAGCCTGCTGTTCGTCATGACTGACCCTCGCCCCTCAGGTTTGAAAGACTGGTTTGCCCTGCCAAATATTGTTCACCTCAGGGCCGAAGCGGGGCGGTTTGAAATTCAAGGCTTGGGCGAGTGGCAAAACTACTGGCGAGATCCCTACCATCTCCTGTTGATGCTGCCTTGGCGGCTGTTTTTCCTCTTGCTGACGGCAGCTTACGGCATCGTTAATGCGCTGTTTGCCTTGGCCTATTTAGCCCAGCCGGGGGCGATTGAAAATGCAGAACTGGGGTCGTTTGCCGATGCGTTTTTCTTTAGCGTCCAAACCCTAGGTGCCATTGGTTATGGGGCCATGTATCCGACGACGCTCTATACCAATGCCGTAGTGGCGATTGAGGCCATGGTGAGCATCCTCAGCATTGCCATGATTACGGGTCTGGCCTTTGCGCGTTTTTCCCAATCTGATGCGCGAGTAACCTTTAGTGAAATCGCTGTAGTGGAGCCCTATAACGGTATCCCCACCCTAATGTTTCGCACTGCGAACCGTCGCCGTAATCAGATTTTGGAAGCGACGCTCAAGGTGTATCTGATCCAGGATGAGATTTCCCTAGAGGGGCAGCGGATGCGGCATTTCTACGAGCTTCCCCTAGTGCGAAATGAAACACCTCGATTCAGCTTGGGTTGGACGGTGATGCATCCGATTGATGATCAGAGTCCGCTATTTGAAGCCACTGCTGAATCTCTAGAGCAGCGGCGTTCCGCCATCGTGGTTTCCCTCAGCGGCTTGGATGAGACAGTGATGCAGCCACTCCATGCTCGCTATGTTTATGCCGTGCGAGATATTCGCTGGGGCCATCGCTTTGTGGACATGATCTATGACACGAAGAATGGCGATCGCTACATTGATTACCGCTATTTCAACGTGGTTGAGCCTCTCTCAGGGGATTCAGCAGCTGTTCAGTAGCCAGAAGCGCTAGATGTCTGGAGCGTTTGGCTATCGTTCTGCAACGCGATTGCTTCTGCTAACCAACCGACCGATAGAATTGGACCTGTCACGCGGGGCGATCGCATTCTGGGCATAAACTGTCGAGTTCCAGAACCTATCGAACCCGTCTTCAGATTCTTCGATGCCCATGTCTGCTACCGATTCCGCCGCTGCTCCCGCGAATTATGCATCTGCTCCTTTTGAGCCTAAAGTCATTGCTTCAGAGGGGATTAAGCCCGATGAATACGATGCCATTTGCGATCGCTTAGGGCGCCATCCCAATCGAGCTGAGCTAGG
The DNA here is from genome assembly GCA_937949725.1 of uncultured Pseudanabaenaceae cyanobacterium. GTDB lineage: Bacteria > Cyanobacteriota > Cyanobacteriia > PCC-9006 > JAAUQQ01 > JAAUQQ01. The sequence goes on along the minus strand of CALECT010000181.1, from coordinate 10,051 downwards.
CATGTTCGGGGTTATGTGGTCAGAGCATTGCTGCTACAAGAATTCGCGACCGCTGCTGAGCCAGTTCCCAACGACGGGAAAGCGCGTCCTAGTGGGTCCTGGTGAGAATGCCGGTGTGGTGGACTTCGGCGAAGGCTTACGTCTGGCTTTTAAGGTTGAGTCCCATAACCACCCCTCTGCGGTGGAGCCCTTCCAAGGTGCGGCTACAGGTGTGGGTGGCATCTTGCGGGATATTTTCACCATGGGGGCGCGTCCCTTGGCGGTGCTGAATTCCCTGCGTTTTGGTGATTTGGAAGATGCCAAGACCCGGCGTTTGTTTGAAGGGGTGGTATCGGGGATTTCTCACTATGGCAACTGTGTGGGCGTGCCCACGGTGGGGGGCGAGGTTTATTTCGATAAGGCCTACAGCGGTAATCCCTTGGTGAATGCCATGGCGATCGGGCTGATGGAGACCGATGACATTGTCAAAGCTGGCGCTTCAGGTATCGGTAACCCCGTGCTCTATGTGGGCTCTACAACGGGTCGTGACGGTATGGGTGGCGCTAGCTTTGCCAGTGCGGAGCTAACCGATGAATCCATGGACGATCGCCCCGCTGTGCAAGTGGGCGATCCTTTCCTGGAGAAATCCCTCATCGAAGCCTGTCTCGAAGCCTTTAAGACCGGCGCAGTCGTTGCAGCTCAGGACATGGGGGCAGCGGGCCTGACTTGTTCAACCTCGGAAATGGCCTTTAGCGGGGGCGTGGGTGTAGAGCTGGACCTGGACCTGATTCCGGAGCGTGAAGCGGGCATGGTGCCCTATGAGTATTTGCTGTCCGAATCCCAGGAGCGGATGCTGTTCGTAGCGGAGAAGGGCCGGGAACAGGAGCTAATCGACATCTTCCACCGCTGGGAATTACAGGCGGTGGTTGCGGGGCAGGTCATTGAGGAGCCCATTGTCCGCATCCTGTTTGAAGGTGAAGTGGCGGCAGAAGTTTCTGCCAGTGCTCTGGCAGACAATACGCCGATCTATAAGCGGGAGCTGCCCGATGAGCCTCCGGCCTATGCTCAAGCGGCTTGGAAGTGGAGCGAGGCTGACCTGCCCGGCGCAACGGAGAGCGGTGTGGCGGGCAAGAGCTGGAATGAACTGCTGAATACGCTGCTGGATACACCCACCATCGCTTCCAAGCGCTGGGTCTATCGCCAGTACGACCACCAGGTGCAGAACAACACGGTGTTTATGCCCGGTGGGGCTGATGCCGCTGTGGTGCGTCTGCGTCCAGTGAATAATCCCGATGTCAATAGCCAGCGTGGTGTGGCGGCAACCCTAGACTGCAACCCTCGCTATGTCTACCTGCATCCCTACGAGGGCGCGAAGATGGCGGTAGCTGAGGCGGCTCGAAATTTGAGCTGTGTGGGAGCTGAGCCGGTTGCGGTGACCGACAACCTCAACTTTGGTAGCCCAGAAAAGTCCATTGGCTACTGGCAGCTTGCCGAAGCTTGCCGGGGCCTATCAGAGGCCTGCCGCGAGTTCGATACGCCTGTGACGGGTGGCAATGTCTCGCTCTATAACGAGACCCTGGATAGCGACGGCAAGCCCCAGCCCATCTGGCCAACGCCCGTGGTTGGGATGGTGGGACTGATTGAAGATCTGGGTCATATCGCCAGTCAGGGCTGGAAAAACGAGGGCGATGCAATCTATTTGCTGGGTGCCGCATCCAATGACAGTAGCGGTGGCGTGACCCTAGGGGCATCGGAATACCTGGCATCGGTCCATGACACCGTGGCTGGGATGCCGCCCATTGTGGACTTTGCCCTGGAGGCGAAGGTGCAGAAGGCTTGCCGCGATGGTATCGCTCAAGGCCTAGTGGCCAGTGCCCATGACTGTGCGGAGGGTGGTTTGGCCGTAGCCCTGGCGGAGTCTTGCATTGCCGGGGAGAAAGGCGCTGAGATTCAGCTGGATGGGGCTGGCGTGCGCGGCGATCGCCTTCTCTTTGCTGAAGGGGGAGCCCGCATCATCATCAGCGTTGCGGCTGAAAACATTGCGGCCTGGGAAGCCCATCTCAATGGCACCCTGGCAGGCAACTGGCAGAAGCTGGGACAGGTCAAAGGCGATCGCCTCACCATCACGGCTGTCCAGACCACAGCCGCCCAGCCCATGATTGATTCTTCCGTGGCGGAGATGGCCGGGACTTGGGGGAATGCGATCGAGCGTCGTTTAGGTTAAGCCCCCTCTATTGACGATTCATCCAGGGTCGATAATTTCGCCTCAGCCCTGGGAATCGTCCTAGAATGATTAAATAATTATTAAAGCCAGTGGGTCATTGAGTCATTTGTTGGTGGTTCCCTGCTTTCGCAGAGAATGCTGAATTACGCTCTCAGATAGCGTTACTCTGACTTATAGGGCCTGTGAGCTTTCTCTATGGGATGAATTGAATTACCCCATAGAAGATACATTGGTAACGTTGTGTAACGTTAGAGATTAATCCCAATTTCTAGCAATGCGCGACCTTGCGGAACTCTTTTGTCCTCGGGCTTAGCTGCCTGTTTGGGTTCCGACTTTAAGGGCATGACTGTTCTTTCTCAGGGGAGTCGCAGCCTGGCTGCCTCCTAATGACTTCCACGAGCTTCGGCTCAATGAAGTTGGGTTTCCGCTATCGCCATATTTGGAGTCAATCGCACCCATGATGCCTAACGCTGCTGACGCTAGTTCTTTTGGTGACATTGAGCTAAACGCCATGGGAGATGATGCTGCTGACCTTGCCCGTGACATGTCATTTGAGCGGCCCGATAAGCCCGAAGAAGCCTGCGGTGTCTTTGGCGTTTATGCAACTCCTACGTTTGACGTGGCCAGACTTGCCTATTTCGGTATTTATGCGTTGCAGCATCGGGGCCAGGAGTCAGCGGGTATTTCGGTATTTAGCCGCAGCGGCGATGCGACTGAGGTGAAGACCCACAAACACATGGGCTTGGTTTCCCAAGTGTTTAACGAAGATATTTTGGATGGCATGAAGGGCTATATGTCGGTAGCCCACACCCGCTATTCCACAACGGGCTCCAGCCATGCGGGCAATGCCCAGCCAGCTGTGATTGAGACCCAAAAAGGTGATTTTGCCCTGGCCCATAACGGCAACTTGGTGAACACCCTGGCGCTAAAGCAGGATTTGGTGGCTCGGGGGTTGGACACCAACACCACAACCGATTCTGAGATGATTGCGTTGGAAATTGCTGAGGGCATTAAGGCGGGGCTGTCTTGGAAGGATGCGGGAATTGATGCATTCCGTAAGTCGGAAGGGGCTTTCAGTCTTGTTATCGGTACCCCTGAAGGCATGATGGGTGTGCGCGATACCAATGGCATTCGACCGTTGGTGATTGGTACTTTGGAAAACCCTGATGGTCCTCCGGGGCAACTGCTCTACGTTTTGGCGTCTGAGACTTGTGGTTTGGATATCATCGGCGCTTCCTATTTGCGGGATGTAGAGCCCGGCGAGATGGTTTGGATTGATGAAACCGGGATTTCATCTCACATGTGGGCTGAGAAGCCTGAGCCGAAGCTCTGTGTCTTCGAAATGATTTACTTTGCTCGCCCCGATAGCCATTTCCATGGCGAGACGCTGTACTCCTATCGTCGCCGTATTGGGCAAATTCTGGCCCAGGAGCATCCCATTGAAGCGGATATGGTGATGGGGGTTCCGGACTCGGGCATTCCGGCGGCGATCGGCTATGCGGAAGAGTCAGGTATTCCCTATGAGGAGGGCTTGATCAAGAATCGCTATGTGGGCCGCACCTTTATTCAGCCCAGCCAGATTATGCGAGAGGCAGGCATTCGCATGAAGCTCAATCCCCTCAAGGATGTACTCCAGGGCAAGCGGATTATTGTGGTGGATGACTCGATTGTGCGGGGCAACACAAGCCGCAAGCTCGTTCAGGCATTGCGAGAGGCGGGGGCAAAGGAAGTTCATATGCGCATTTCCTCTCCGCCCATTACCCATCCTTGCTTCTATGGCATTGATACGGATTCCCAGGAGCAATTAATCGCGGCGACTAAGACCGTTGCTGAGATTGAGGAGCAAATTAAGGTAGATACTCTGGGGTATTTGAGCATTGATGGCATGCTCAAGGCGACTCAGGAAAATGTGGACCACTTCTGTCATGCCTGTTTTAGCGGCAAGTATCCAGTGGATATTCCCGATGAGCTGCGGGGCTCCAAGCTGATGTTGGAGAAAGCTGGCGTGGCTGCCGGAGTGGGAGTTTAGCGCGATCGCCTAGCCCTCATTCAGACTTCCATACCCCAACAAGGCCCCAGCCAAGGCTTAAACGTTTGCCCTTGTTGGGGGCATTCTTCAACTCAGCCTACCGATGCCTCTCGTGGTATCAGGCTTGTCAAAATCCTCCGTCCTCTAACTGATAAGGGGGGGAGGACCGAACATTTTGTTTGTTTTCTAGCCCTATCCAAATCTAGGCTGTCCTTTCATAATGAAGGGGAATTGATTGCCGGAGGCTTTCGGGATGCACACAACTTACGATTCGGATAAGCGCAAGTTGCTCTCGGCGATTTGCCATGGGTGTGGCTTTTTTGGTCTGTCCTTTATTTCCATTGGCATTCCCATTGCCATCATGCTGGTGTCCGATGACCAGGTGGTGAAGGATAGCGCCAAGGAATCCATTAGCTTTCACATCAACCTGTGGGTGCTAGGTGGCGTGCTGGGCTTTCTCTACTTCATCTTGATCGGCTGGCTCTTGTCACCGATTTTGATTCCTGTTGGTTTGTTTTATAACTTCGCACTACCTGCCTTTGCGGTTTATCGCAGTTTGGCGGCTCCGGATGAGGTGTTCAAGTATCCGTTTATTTTCCGCTTGCCTTTGTAGGCGCATTGCTGGAGATTCGTTGGATTTAGGTTTGGGGGAGATGTGTCTTGGGCGCATCTCCCCTTTGTTTTATAGGGCTAGGAGTCTGCGAGATGGTATTCGCGGGCTTCAACGAGTTCGTAGGTGCCTGCGCCCATGGCTTGGTTGAAGCGTGCTTCCAGTTCGGTGAGTTCAGCGAGGGGGATGGCTTTCCATTGGTCGCGATCGCTCCACCAAATCACGGCAATGATTTCACCGGGGTCCTCAGGGTTGAGCCAGACTTCTTTTTTGTGATAACCCGGATTTTGGGACAGCGCTACGGTCCAGATGGCTTTGTCTTGTTGGACAAACTGGTCGCGCAGGAGAGGCTCAACGCGAAAGCGCAGATATTCGATGTACATGACTTCGTTCGGGAGGCGTGACGGAAGGGCGATGATTTCACGCTAGCATTTGAGCTGGTCCTTTTCTCCTCTGCTTTGCGATGTCTGATCTGGCTTATCAAAATGAACGGGAAATTGCGATCGCGGCGACTCTAGCGGCGGCTCAACTGTGCGAGACAGTGAGGGCGGAGCAGTTAGCGAATGCAGTGGATAAGCCTGATGCCAGCCCAGTAACGATTGCAGACTATGGGTCCCAGGCGTTGATTTGCCGAGCCCTGGCGGAGGCGTTTCCACAGGACCCGGTAGTGGGTGAGGAAGATGCCATGCTGTTACAGAGCCAGGGTGATCTGCTGGGCAACGTCGTGCAGATGGTGGAGCGATTTATTGCTGATGCCACTGAGGCTGAGGTTTTAGATTGGGTCGGGCGAGGGAAGGGAGAAATCAGCAATCGCTTTTGGACGTTGGACCCGATTGATGGCACGAAGGGATATGTGCGGGGAGACCAATATGCGATCGCTCTAGCCCTAATCGAAAACGGCCAAGTTCAGCTGGGTGTGGTGGTTTGCCCGGCGTTTCCGCTTGATGATGCTACAACTGATATGTTGCCTGGCACTGTGTTTGTAGCGGTGCGGGGGCAAGGGGCGCAGATGCTGAGTTTGGATTTGCAGCAGTCTAGGCCTTTGCAGGTGAATGGCGAGGCGCAACGAGAATCGTTTCGGTTGATTCAGAGTGTGGTGGCGGCCCATGGAACGCCGGAGGAACAGTTGGCGGCGGCTCAGGCGGTTGGGATTACAACTGAACCGTTGTCGATGGATAGTTTGGGGAAGTATGGAGCGATCGCGCGGGGCGATGCGGATCTCTATTTGCGGTTGCCATCGGCGAGTTCAACTCATCGCTGTGAAAATATTTGGGACCATGCGGCGGGGGCGATCGTGTTGGAGGAGGCTGGAGGTAGGGTGAGCGATCGCCATGGCAAGCCTTTGGATTTCACCAATGGGATTAAGATGACGGGAAATGTGGGGATTGTTGCCAGCAATGGTCTTTTGCATGATGCCGTGATTGAAGCATTGGGGACGAGTGCTGCGGGATAGAGCTAGGGAAAAGCTCTGGTTGATAGAGGGTATAGCGATCGTATTGGCCCTTAGCCAAACATGATTTCGATGACTGGCAGCTATTATAAAAACCTGATCGAAGTTGGCTGCAATCCAATACTGTTAGGCTACTGGGCCCATTTCTGCTGGGGAAATTCTTCGCAGTGAGTTGTAGCTTGCAGATGCTGCACAGGCATCAACATGCGCTGTCGAACTCAGGTTAATAAACGGTCAGCGATTCAACTTTTCGTGTCGCGGCAATGGGTTGATTCTCGAATGGAGCATATTGATTCTCAGTTTGCTGGGCCTTGCGCTTGAGCCAGGGAAAGAGCCAGCGCAGCAACTTGAGTTGTATAAACACAGCCTGAGGATCAGATAGGTGGGTTTTCGGTAAGCCCAAGCCCAGCTCCTTAAAGACTAAACCTAGGGGCACATCAACTTGATCCTGGAGCTTAAGCAGCTTCGCAAACAGGGGGCCATAGGCGCCCATCAGCGAACCCACGCCGCCGCGAGCCTGGCCCCAGCCCAGAAAAGAAAGCCCTCGATAATCCGAGAGAAATGACCCCGCATAGCATTGAGCCGTGGCTCCCTTAACTCGCTGTAGCTCCGGGGGCAAGAAGGGATAGGCCAAGTGATACCCTGTTGCGCAAACGATCGTATCCACTGTTGCGCTCGTGCCGTCGACAAAGTAAGCTTGGTGCCCCTCTAAGCGCTCAACCTCGGGCTTTGGCACAATGCGTCCGTGCTGAATGTAGTAGGGAACTTCATTGTTGAGGGTGGGATGTTTGTCGAAGAGGCGATGCTTGGGCTTAGGGAGTCCGTAGCTTTTGTGGGGGCCAAAGGTGAGGCGAATAATACTGTGGACGATCAGTCGCTGTAGCCATCCCGGCGTCCAGGGCCGAAATAAATTGACGATGGGAATCCCCGCAAAGCTTTTGGGAATAAACCAGACTGATTCTCGCAAACTTAAAATGGACTTCGCCCCCACCCGGCCCGCTTCCGCCGCAATGTCACAGGCAGAGTTGCCGCCGCCGATGACCAACACTCGCTTCCCTCGGAGTTGATCAGGATGGCGATAGTCCTTGGAATGCCAAATCTCGCCGCTAAATTCTCCCTTGAACTCTGGGAACCGCTTAGACCAGTGGTGCCCATTACAAAGAACCACGCCTTTATAGACAGACTGCTCACCAGTCTCGAAAGTCACTTCCCAATTATTTTCTTCAATGGGCCTGACCAACGTGACTTTGGTATTGAGTTGTATATGCTCCCTCAGCTGGAAGTGGTCGGTGAATGCATTGATATAGGCCACCATGTTCTTCGCACTGGGGAATGGAGGGTAGCTCTCCGGCATGGGGAACTGGGGGAACTGGGTGACCTTTTTAGAAGAAATGATGTGAGCTGTGGAATACACGCCATGGTGCCAGTTGCCCCCAATATCGTCACTGGCATCCACTTGGTCATAGGCAATGCCAGCAGCCTTAAGGGACTGGGCGATGCCTAGGCCCACAAATCCAGCTCCAATAATTAACTGTTTCTGTTGGGTATTGCTCATACAACGGCTGGGGTGATGCTCTGAATAAAGGGAGGGAGATAGAACTGGCTAGGGCTCAGCTTGACTGGGCCTTGCTGCGCCCCAGTAATCCAAAGATAAATGGGAAATAGCGTTTGAGCCAATGTCCAATCAAGGCGAATTTATCTGGGAACACCTCATGCTGGTTACGTTCGATCGCGCGAATCGTCTTGGCCATGATCTGATTCGGGTCAGTGGTCAGCGCGTTGGGTAAAGGCTTATCAGACTCGGCAAAACGGCCAAACCGAGGACCGTTCAGCAATGGCGTCCGGCTAAAGAACGGATAGACTGTGGTGACTTGCACTTCGTAAGGCGTCAGCTCATGGCGCAACCCTTCGCTAAAGCCCCGCAATCCGAATTTGCTAGCTGCATAGGCCGTCAAACCAGGCATGGCAATCCAGCCCGCCAGAGACGAAATATTGACAATGTGTCCCTGGCCGCGAGCCATCATGTCGGTGGCAAAGCGAGTGCTGAGGCGCATGGGGGCGAGGAGATTGACCTGCATCATGGTGTCCCAACGATCGGCGGGAGTGTCCACCATGGTGCCGAGAAGGGCAATGCCAGCATTGTTGATCACAACGTCGGGAACAACATTGAGCTTCTGGACTTCGCCATAGAGCGCTTCGCAGCCATTGACATCAGCAATATCGAGATCAAAATAGGCGAGCACCTTGCCGGGGCTAGCTTCGGTTTCCAGGTCATTAAGTTTGGATTGCAGATTGGCTGAGGGATGATCGGTCAGGATAAGCTGACTGCCTTTGGCTAAGAGTTGGCGGGTTAGCGATCGCCCAAACCCACCTGCGGCCCCTGTAATTAAAACGGTTGCGTCTTGGAGTTGAGTCATGGTGAGAGGGGATGCAGCCCGGGGCGCTAGATTGGAAGACTGAGGTTTAGAGACTCGGTTCGACAGGTTGATGGGGAGCGTTAGCGATTGCAGCCTTAATATCTGCGGCAATAGCTTCCAAGGCAGGCACCGCCCCGGAACAAAAGTTCGGAAACATCAAAAAGGCATGGATCATCCCAGGATAATCCCTGTAAATCGCGTCGCCTCCAGCGGCTGTAAGCTTTTCTGCAAAAGCCTTGGCTTCATCATGGAGGGGATCGTACTCGGCTGTCAAAACAAAGGCCGGGGGCAACTGTTCTAGGGTCTTGGCCAAGAGCGGAGAGAAGTAAGCCGTTTGCAGATCCGCTGGGTTGCTCATGTACTGGTCCCGATAAAAGTGAATGTCCGCTTGGCTGAGCAATGGCGCATCGGCATAGCGCTGATGGGACGGATAGGAGAGGGTTCCATCCACCGAGGGGTATAGCAAAATCTGCCGCAGGATTTGGGGACCGGCCTGATCGCGAGCCATGAGGCAGACCGCCGCTGCCATGTTGCCCCCGGCGCTATCGCCCATGACCATGAGCTGGTGCGGAGCCACGCCGAGACTTGTGGCTTGAGATGCAGCCCATAAAACTGCGTCGTAGCAATCTTCTAGGGGAATGGGATATTTGTGCCAGGGGGCCAGGCGATAGTCCACGGCCATAATCAGGGCACCACTGCGTTTAGCAATTTGTCGGCAGAGGCGATCGTGGGATTCTAGGCTGCCGGTGACCCAACCGCCACCATGGAAAAAGACAACCAGGGGTAGATCTGCCCCTAAGCGAGGGTAGTAGAGGCGGATGGGGATATCACCATGGCGGCCCACTATAGTTTTGTCTACAACTTTTGGCAGTGACAGTTTTGCTCCCAGCAGTAGCCGGGCCAAGACACCATCGAGCGGGGCTGCATTACGCTCCTCGATTTCTGACAGGCTATGGTCGTAGATTGGCTTGCGTCGCTTGAGCAACCAGTCGAGCATGCGAATGCTGAGGTCAGGGGTCATGGCACTGGTTCGGGTGAGTCGCTTAGCAAGTTGGGGAAAGGAGGCCAGCAGCGGAGACCTAAGGAAGAATAGGGAGTCGCTGCTGGCACCCTAGAATAATAGGAGAGACTGAACCAGTCGTAGGCTGGAACTGCTTCCACGGAAGCGATTTGCGCAAGGTATTTATCAAAGGCATTCCATGGTTGATCACAAACCTAGCTACGATTTGGTTGTTTTTGGCGCAACAGGGTTTGTCGGTCGCATCCTTTGTGGTTACTTGCTTAAGCAAGTGGGGGACAATGGCACGGTGAAATGGGCGATCGCCGGTCGCTCAGAATCCAA
>CALECT010000180.1 GCA_937949725.1 uncultured Pseudanabaenaceae cyanobacterium | reverse complement strand
AGGTTGGGAGGGGGTAATCCATAGGGGGAAGCCGTCGGCCCCCTTTGGCGGGAGTTTGAGGGCTGGCCCTCATGGATTTGCGTCTTGCCTCATCGGCTGCTGGATTTGTTGCTTATCTCATCAGCTACTGGATTGAACTCATAAGCATCAGCCCAATCCCTCGCTTCAGCTATCAGCCTGCTTAGCCTCAGCATCCCGCGCCATCCGCCGCAACCGCTCCTCAACCTGATTCGCCTTATCAACCACAGCCCGCCCAGCCTTCAACTGAGAAAAAATTCGATAATCATCCAAATGCCGCTTCCGTGACTTCGTCGCCTTCTCCTTAGCAGCCTCCGCCGGAGACAACTGCTTCGGCACATGCACCAAGTTGTACTGCACATCCTCCACATAAATCGCAAACGTCACCGTAAAAATCTCCAGGAAATTGATAAACCAATCGCAATCCTTCGTCGAAAACTCCTCGTAATGCAAAATCAACTTCGCAATACAAAACTCCAACCGATTGCGCGTCTTCGGTGCAACCAGCACCAACTTCAACAGAACAATAACAAGCGTTAACGGCCCACCCTGGGAAATCAAAAGATTAAACAACGGCGCAGGCGACTCACCATCCTCCGTTGTCAAAAACTCAATCACCCGATTATTCGTCAGAAAAATCAGCTCCTCCGTCACCGGCTCACCATCCCGCTCCGGCATCAGCTCTTCTAAGCGCTTCGACAGTCGCTGCAACAGCAACTTAACAAAGCCCTTGTTCTCAACCGAAAACAGAACGTACTTCAACAGCGCAATCTTGTAATCGCCATAGCTACTTCCCTCAACCTGTTGGTGGAACAGCCGGGCCAAGTTCTCATAGCTGTACTGCCCTCGCCGCAGCACAATCGTCTTGATCAACCGCAGCACGTTATCCCCTAAATTTGTAGGGTTTTTCGTCTGCTCACGGTCCTTTGCAGCAGTCAATGTAGTGGACACCGTCCTCACCTGAGAATGGGCCACATACATTGCCAGCTCTAGACGAAAGCGATCGCGCAACTGCCTGGACAACTGCTTTGCAGCTCGCCGCTGCTCCGCCGGATTCTTAGAATCAAAGTACTGGGGCACCAGCAAATAGGACATGTAGCGCTGACTCCAACGCCCCTGACCGTCGCTATAACGCTCAGCAAAAGCCTTGAGGTCACGATACTCTGGCCCCTCAATGAAGACCACCAGCCAACTGCGCAAACGCTTCAGGCTTCGAGAATGGGTGAAAGCTCGAATAACGGGGCTGTTGAGCGTATCAATCAACTCATGGATTGGCTCATAGAGTCGCTGAGAGCCCCAGTTATTGATCAGAATGAAACAACAACGCTTGAGACAGTAAAAAAAGCGCTGGCGATCGCCCGCTTTCACCAACCCATGCACCCCATTCAGCACAGTGGGTTCATCTACTTCAGTTTGATAGATGAAGAGCTGTTGGAACTGCTCAAGAACTTGCTCCGGCTCCCAAGCCTTAACGATAGAGAGCAAATAAGAATAAATCGCCTCCTCAGGCCGTCCAAAGTCTGGAGTCACCAAATGACGGGAAGACTGCGCTCTGTGGGGCAATCCTCCTTGATTCAAAAGCTGACGATTTGATTGCTGTTCCGCTGTCATAGCCAGCTAGGCCTTGGCAAACTGCACCTGTCCCCTATTCAACCCTTTTGCCCTAAAAACAAAATGGTTCAAAAGCCATATCTCTACCGAGAGCTATCTAGCTTGTGTCAAGCATTCCCGATTCGTTCGAAGAGACTAACAAAGTCTGTAAAGAACCGAACATCTTGCCTCTTCCAGCAACTGATTCACAGAATGCCGGTATAAAACACATTATTACAAACTTTAGACAGGCAAAGTGTGACACACCTCGCATTACAAAGGCCACAAGGCTAGAACAGCCTGATGCGGGCAGGGGATTCATGCAACCTTTATACAATCCAGCACGGAACTGCTGTTGTGACCTCTACTACCGCGAGTCATCTGCGAATTATTTAGGCAAGAAAGAGAGGCTCAGCAATATCTTGCTGAGCCTCTCTTTTTGGAATATGGGGGCGGAGGGACTTGAACCCTCACGACCATTACAGTCAGCGGATTTTCATCCTCCCACGGCTTTCGCCGTTGCACTTGGACCAGGCAAGCCTAAGCAAGCAGTTTCCAAGGCTTTGAGAATTGGACCCTCTCTTTACCCTCGGACCTAACCACAGCAGGCGCTTTGCAGCAAACCGAACCGCTCGTCAGCACGTTAGGGTAGTTCCCGTCGGGCCTCTGCACCTTCCCCTTAAAAAGCAAGTCCCTGATAACAAAAGCAGCAGCTGATTAGAGACCTAAAGCAGCGCAGCTTTTCTATGGGTACAAACTCCAGCTAAGGGGCTTGGCTCAGGATTGCCATGTCTCAGCCCGCCCCTGTCCGAAAACAAAAGAACAAAACTGGGATTTAGGTTTCCCTGAGTTTGAGAACTTCCACTCATCGGATTTCTCCCATGAGGCTCAGTTTTTTAGTCTAAGTCCGCAGCGTCTACCATTCCGCCACGCCCCCGAGATGGCGTTCAAACCAGGCAATATGCCAGTTTGCAGCGCAATTTCGTACTGGTATTTCATCACAGTCCAGGTCTTTCTTGCAACGCGGCTTAATAACTCCTAATAGCAGGGTTAAGATAGGGCAGGGCGATCGCAACCAAATCTTGGAAATTCGCCCCAACTCAATCCCTTTTTAGAAGAGCCCATCCATGCTGCCCACATCGATGATCGTCGCCCTCCTGTATCTCACCCTGGCAGTGGCCTTCCTGCTCGTGTTTCCCGCAGGCGTCTACTTCTACTTGGGTAAGCGTTGGGACAAGGCAAGCTCCATTGAGCGCCTGCTGATGTATTTCTTGGTCTTCCTATTTGTCCCCGGCATGTTGCTCCTTGCCCCAGTCATTAACCTGCGCCCCCAACCTCGGGTGATTGAAGACTAAAGCTTAAGTTGCAATCCCCGAGCCACAATCATCAGAATTTGCAAGGAATAAAGCATCGCCATGCGCAGACTGGATGTCCTGTTATTTAGTGCGGCTGTATTTGGCGTGGGTGGGCTAGCTTACGTCATTTTGCTGTTTGGGGTGGGCATGGATTCTACCCAGGCTGGCATTTGGTCCCAGGTGGTCTTGGTCGGAGTCGGGGTCACGACTTGGGTGGCCAGCTACCTCATCCGCGCCTTCACCCAAACCATGACCTATAACCAGCAGCTCGTGGACTACGAGGATGCTGTTTTGCAAAAGCGTCTGGATGAGATGTCTCCAGAAGCGTTAGCCGAGCTCCAAGCTGAAGTGGAAGCTGAGCGGGAAGCTCAAGAAGCAGCGGAAAGTTAGGACGTCAGCGTTAGCATGAGCAATGCAAAAGTTAGGAAGCAGGCGTTAGGCAGGTACATCCGATTGGGTGACAGACGCTGACCCCAGCCACGCACCGCGCAGGCTACGTCCTAGAATGGGGCTGATTTAATTCTGTTCGATTAGCATCCTCCGCCCATGACCCCCATTGCCGAGCGTTTTGCCCAGCTGCGATCGCGCCAAGCCTGCGCCCTAATGCCCTTCATCACCGCTGGCGATCCAGATCTCGCGACCACCGAAAAGGCGCTCCTGGCTCTGGATAAAAATGGGGCAGACCTGATCGAGCTAGGCGTTCCCTATGCTGACCCTCTGGCCGATGGTCCTGTGATCCAGGCCGCTGCCACCCGAGCGGTAAAGCGAGGCACGCGACTAGACGACGTTCTGGGCATGGTCAAACGCTTGAGCCCCCAACTCAATGCCTCGATTATTTTGTTCACCTACTACAACCCCATCCTCAACCGAGGGGTCGAAACCTTCCTCGACCAAGCTGCCGATGCGGGCGTGCAAGGCTTGGTTGTCCCAGACTTACCCTTGGAAGAAGCGGCGAAGCTATTGGAAGCCACCGCTGCACGAAAGATTGATTTGATTCTGCTGGTGGCTCCTACCAGTTCGGCGGAACGCATTGAGGCGATCGCCAAGCAGTCCCAAGGCTTTATCTACCTCGTCAGCGTCACGGGCGTCACGGGTATGCGCGAAGCCGTCCAAGGCCGCGTTGAAGAACTGCTAGCCCAGATTCGCAGCGTCACCGATAAGCCCATCGCCGTTGGTTTTGGCATTGCCCAACCGGAACAAGCTCAGCAAGTCAAAAACTGGGGAGCCGATGGCGTCATCGTCGGCAGTGCCTTCGTGAAGCGCTTAGCTGATGGCGAGCCAGAAGCCGCCGTGAACACTGTGGCGGAGTTTTGTAGCAGCCTGAAGGCCGCGATCGCGTAACCCCATACTTCATCATTGAGCGATTGGGGGGCGTCACCTGATGTCATGCCAAATCCTAATTGGCTGTCCCCTAAACCTTCTGTGGGCGAACAGCGGGGGCGAACAGCGGTTCGCCCCTACAGATCAACGAATGGGAATCGGGTGTCACTGAATCGGATTTGGTATCACGGTCCCATCCCAGTGCCTAATCTGGGCGAGCTTTCCGATATTCTCCATAGGGGGCTGGGTTGATTTCCAGGCCCCTCTTGTTTGCCAGATTGTTTTAGAGAATGGCCCGACGATGGAGCGCTTAGAAACAGAAGTTTTGGTGGTGGGCGGCGGCACGGGGGGCACTGCAGCAGCGATTCAAGCAGCCAGACGAGGAGCCCAAGTGACTTTGGTGAGTGAATTTGGCTGGTTGGGCGGAATGCTGACTAGCGCAGGTGTGCCTGTTCCCGATGGGAATGAGCTGCTTGCCTGGCAAACGGGACTGTGGGGAGCGTTTATTGCGGAGCTTTCTCAATGTCAGCATGGGGGGCTGGACCACAGCTGGGTGAGTTGCTTCAGCTATGAGCCTAAGGTGGGTGCTCAGGTGTTTGCGGATTGGGTTGCAGCGCTGCCGAATCTGCGTTGGATTTCAGGGCAGGTGCCTAGGGAAGTGACGCGAGATGGCGATCGCATCACCGCTGTGGAATTTGAGCATTACAGCATTACGGCTCAGGTCATCGTGGATGGCACCGAACTGGGAGATTTGTTGGCTCTGGGTAATGTGCCCCACCGTTGGGGGTGGGAGGCCCAGGAATTATGGGATGAGCCTAGCGCCCCTCCCCAGAAAGATTTGGATGGGGACCCGTTCTATCAGCATTATCCCGTCCAGTCACCGACCTGGATTGTGATGCTGCGGGACTATGGCGAAGGCGTTGAGGCTCCATTGATCCCAGCTCCAGCATTTGATGTGGATGATGCTTTTGGAGGAGCAGGCGATCGCTTTGGCCCAGATCGTCTGCTCAGCTACGGTCAGCTCCCAGCCGATGATGCTGGACAACCCAGCTACATGCTCAATTGGCCCATCCAGGGGAATGACTACGGCTTTGGCTTAGAGCGCTTACGGGGCAACGAGCAGGATTGGCAGGACTGGGCGAGTGAAGCGATCGCCTATTCCCAGGGCTTTGCCCACTATCTTCAACGGGAATATGGTTGCCGCTACGGCCTTGCCACAGATTGCTTTCCCCAGAGCTCTGCTGACCATGACTTCGGTGGTGGAGCTTTTGCTTTCCATCCCTACTATCGCGAAGGCAGGCGGGGCATTGGCCTAGCTAGCGTCATTGAGCAAGACCTGTTGCCCCAAGCTAAGGGACAGGTCGCAGCATTACCTCGGGATCAAGCTGGGAATGTTACGGCGATCGCCCTGGGCAACTATCCCAACGACCACCATTACCCCGAACGGGAAATCAAGCTGGCTCCCAAGGCCCGCCGCTGGGGCGGTCGCTGGACCGGCACCCCTTTCACAATCCCCTACGGAGCCCTGGTGTCTGAGAGCGTGGATGGGCTGCTGTTCTGCGAAAAGAATATCTCCGTCTCCCATATGGCCAATGGCGCGACTCGGCTTCAGCCCACGGTATTGGGGACAGGCCAGGCGGTGGGCATGGCCGCAGCCCTTTGCGTAGAGCGGGGCTGCCAGCCGAGGAACTTGGAGGTGCGTGCCTTGCAGGAGGCGTTGATTACAGACCCCGTGGCACCAAGTGCGGTGGTGCCGCTGTACAACCTGTCGCCGGAGCATCCGGACTGGCGATCGCTCCAGCGCTTCTACTTGGATAATCCCGACCAATACCCCAGTGATGGTGAGCATCCTGGTTTAGAGCTGGGCCAGATGAAGGCAAAGGGTTCAGGGGAGGACTTCAAGCACAGTGGCAAGCTTTGCCTCGCAGATGAGAAAGACGGCTATCGCATCAGTCATCCCGATTTTGCTGAGGGATTGATGTTGATTACGCTGCTGCCTGAAGTAGAAGGGGTGATGCGATCGCTTCAGCCCGGCACCACCGTTGAAGTGTCAGGGTCACTCAACCCAGCAGGCCCTTGGTTACGAGTCACTGGCATCAAACTCCTGAATTGAGATCGATATTTCGCTGATTTTACAAACCTAACGACTCCAGCAGTACCTCAAACTCAGCCCAGCTCATCCCCTGGACGATGTACTCAGGATTATTGGGTTGATAAGGCCCCTTGAGCCGATCGATCGCGAGAATCTCTGTTCCTATGGGCAGCACCGGCACATCTGGGTTGTAATCCGTTGCCCGCATCAACGAACTCGAAAACCCCTTAAACACCATCACCTGGTCTGGCTCACCTGCCACAGTGGCTTCCACCATTAACACCTCCTCAGGGCAGCGCAAACTGTACTGCTCTAATCGTTGACCCACCGACAGACCATCACTCACCTTTCAGACCTCTCCAAACCTGACGAATTGTTCCATTTAAGCTCCCCCCTCCAGCCCCACAACAGAACCCCGACCCTGCTTAACCTTAGCGGTCAGCAAAGTCGGGGCTATGCAATCCAAAGATCACTGAGCTGATTAAGTCATCAATTCCCTGCCGCAGAGCGCCCCGTGCGTCCCAGCTTCACCATCACAAAATAAGCCAACACCAACACATAAATAATCAAGCCCACAATCCCCAGAAAGCCCAGGAAGCCGGTTCCAGTATTCGCATGGAACATACTCTTATAGCCCCAAGGTGCCTCCAGCCACAGCGGACAGGTTGCATCACTCAGCATGGCTGCCTTCGCCGTCACCGCGCAGCGCACAAACAGAAGGCTAAAGACTCCACCCACAATGCCGTAAATCGTAATCGCCCAGCGCCAAGCATTAAACGCCACCCGCAAGGGACGCCAAGCAGCCATGTCAGCCACGTCTTCATTAACATCTGCCCAGAACCATAGGCTTGCCACAATGAGGCCCATTGCCAGCGGCCCTGTGAGGAAGCTAATGGGCAGCGAGGCAATCATCAGGTAAACCGTGATGGCTAGAAGGCTGGCAACCTTCCAATAAATTGTCATCAGGCGCTGAATGGCCTCCATGCGTTGCATGATGGCCCAAACCATGAGGAGCAATGGCAACAAGACCAGGAAAATTAGGGCAAGACGATAGTCCAACCAAATCAAGGGACGCAGGACAGCTTCTGACATGGGGAGCGCAGTGATAGAACGGGGATTGCGTTGCGGTCTGGGGTAACGCTAACAGCCAGTATTAGACAGTCTGAGCCGTATTGCCGGAACCCGTCGCATATTGTAAGCCCTTGCTCGAAATCTCACCCAAAGCATTAGCCCCCCGAGCAAGCTCGGAGGGCTAATGTCGTTTAACAATTCCTGATTCAGGAATAGCCTATAAACTTCACATGGGAGTCATGAGGTCGCCCATCATTCATCCCAAGCTAAAGTCCTAGTCTTCGTAAACACGGCACTCAACGGCCTCAGGGTTATCAGAGCAATACTTCTGGAAAGAAGTTTGCTCGGGCTCCTTTTCCTTGTGAGCGGCTTCAGCTTGGAGCTCTTCTACGGCATCCCAGGCTGCTGCACATTCGGGAGAGGTCGCACCGTTAGCATCGCAAGCTTCACGAGCCTCGGTGCGCTCGGTTTGAATCTTTTCGTGGATTTCGTTGTTGCTCATGGGTTTAATTTACCTCGCGAACTGTATAAATCGGACGTTTGCTGCGCCGATTAGGATGCCACTGAACAAATTTGAGAAATCAACCTTATTCAGCGTTTGAGGCAACGCCTAGGCTCCTAAATAGCTCGAGCACATTAGCAATTGGACTGATCGTCGAGTAGTTGCTCGACTAACTCCTTGGTAATGCAATTTCCAAGGTTGGGACTATTTTTCCCACTATGTTTTAAGGTTCATCTCCCAAACTCCTTCATAATGATAGAAGTTGCTAGGGGATGATGAGTTAGTAACTCTATGAACTAAGATACTGCGCAAATTTGAAGTCTGCTTGTAGTGAAATCATCCCCTCTAAAGGTGAGGTCTTAAAGAACGAACATTAATGAATTTTAGTTAACACCTGGTTATTTTTTAGACAAGGAGTCTTCTTGCTATAACGAATGGGCTCCAAGCCCCTGGCATAAGGGCATTCCAAATCATGAGACACTATTGCAAGTGGTCTATCTCTCAATTGAGGGAACCCTTTATCACGACATCTTCCACCTATCTTAAGACTTGCCTTAAAAGCCAGGACAGAGCTAGCTGTGAGCCTCCTAGACTTCCTTACTCAAGGAGCTGACTATTGAAAATCTTATTCGTTTGTGAATTCCTTTCAATTATTGCTAAGTTACCCCGTTTTGCCACCATGACCCATGGTTGAGACGATAGGCACCTCTACGATGAAATGGTCTACTGCTCTGTCGACGCGCCCTTCCCTGGAAGCTGCGGTTAATGAGGTGGTAGAAACAGCTCAGGCTCGTTTAGGTGCTCCTGCCGATGTGGGTTTTATTTTTATTTCAGCAACCTTCGCGAGTGAGTATCCCCGCCTATTGCCCCTGTTAAGGGAGCGCTTGACTTTGCCCGCTCTGATTGGCTGCGGTGGGGGTGGCATTATTGGCAATCCAGTTGCAGCAGAGGCAGGTGCTGATTTACCCATTCATGAAATTGAGGATGAGCCAGCACTTTGTCTATGCCTGGGGCATTTGCCAGGAGTAACGGTCAAGACGTTTTGGTTAGATGAGGAGCGTTTACCCGATTTAGACTCTCCTCCCCAGGACTGGGTGGATTACATCGGTGTGGACCCCGCTAGCCAACCCGACTTCGTGCTGATAGCTGATCCCATCACGTCGAAGATCAAGGACTTGTTGCAAGGGTTTGATTTTGCCTATCCCACCGCTGTGAAGGTGGGGGGGCTTGCCAGTGGAGGCAGTGGTCAGCGCAGTAATGGATTGTTCTGTGACGAGCAGTATTACGAGGAAGGCAGTGTGGGCTTAGCCCTCAGCGGCCCAGTGCAAATTCAGTCTGTTGTTGCTCAGGGTTGTCGGCCTGTGGGGCCCATTTTCCGGGTGGTGAAGGGGCAGCGTAATGTCATCTTGGATATTGAGCTGGAGGAGGGTAAGGGCATTAAGCGCGATACGCCTCTGGAATGTCTGCAAAGCTTGCTGCAAGAACTGACTGATGACGAACGGGAGCTAGCTCAGCATTCTTTGTTTGTGGGGGTTGCCCACAGTGCTTTTCGAATGGAGCTGCGCCAGGGGGATTTCTTGATTCGGAATTTGGTGGGGATCGATCCCAGAGTGGGGGCTGTGGCCATTGGCGATCGCGTCCGCAACGGTCAGCGCATCCAGTTTCATCTGCGAGATAACAACACCTCCACGGCAGATTTAACGACTCTGCTGAAGCAACATCGCCAGGAGCATCCTGAGCAAGCATCGGGGGCGTTGATGTTTTCATGCCTAGGCCGAGGGGAAGACCTTTACGACGCTCCCCACCATGATTCATCCCTGTTTCGGCAGATTATGGGAAAGGTGCCAATGAGCGGATTTTTCTGTGCCGGTGAGATTGGCCCCATAAGTGGTGCCACTTATCTTCATGGCTACACTGCTGTCTTTGGGATCATTACCCCTGGCTAAGTTCAACTAATGGATTGGGGTCGTTACGGACCTGGTTGGCGGGGGGGGGCTCACGATGCCGTTTCCCGAGACGGTTTATTCCAGGCTCGGTTCAGTGGGAGCAGTGTCGTCTACATTCTTTGCAGACTGTTCATGAAGTTGTTGGGCCCGGTGACGACGGCTGAGAATGGCTTGGGCCATACGCCGCTGACGTTCGTCTAGGCTGTAAAGATCGCTGCCGCGCACCCGGCGTCCCAAGTGAGGGGATAGTCCTCTGCGGCGAGCCCCTTTTCGCTGGGCCTGACGTAGCTGTCGCCGCTGGCGACGTAGGGCTTGGCGTTGTTGGCGAATGCTAGGGGGCATGGATTAGGAAAGCAGCAATAAATGGATGGAGAGACTGGACCTGCATCCTAGCCAGACTTTAAGGAACTGTGGGAGGAAGGGGCTTTGAGGGCTGATGTCTGGTTAATTCCCTTAGGGGAACATGAGATTTATAGCAACGGTCTCAATTAATGAGGCCGTTTACGCATGTACTCAGTGATGTGACCACAGCGATACATGCCAATTAACGTCAGTTCCGGCTAAGACTCAGCAGCCGGAAGTGCAAAATCCAGGTTGAGCGAGGGTTTCTTGGGTTGATGGCAATATGCGATTAAGCCGCAAAGCAGGTTGACCGAGAAATTGATGGGACTGCGATGGCGCGAAT
>CALECT010000179.1 GCA_937949725.1 uncultured Pseudanabaenaceae cyanobacterium | reverse complement strand
ATTGATAATTTGGAAGAGTTTACGAAGCCGTTGCAGGACTATTACGGCTACAAGAAGCGGTTGCTCATGGTGGATGGTAGTCAGCCCGCCGATGCGGTGGAGCAGCAGATCGTGGATAAGCTTACCGTGGGTGCCTCATAGATTGTCTGTATGGGCGTAGGGCTTCCCTGCCCTGGCTGTTCGGTCCATTGTCTATGCCGGGTTGAAGAATCCGACCCTTACCGGCGATCGCCTGCTAGAGGTAATCACAAAGAATCCCTACCTAAAAAACATCGCTGATCTGCCTGCTGCTAGGCTCTGAACAGAGCAATTGCAGCAGGATTTTCTATGGCTTGGCAGCGTCCCAGCGGTCGGCAACCGGATCAGCTACGACCGATCACGTTTCAACGGCATTTTTCCAAGCATCCGGCGGGGTCGGTGCTGGCGAGCTGCGGTGAGACCAAGGTGATCTGCACCGTGACGGTCCAGGACAAGGTGCCGCGCTGGATGAAGGACAGCGGCAAGGGCTGGCTCACGGCAGAGTACCGTATGATGCCAGGTGCCACGGAAGAGCGGCAGCGTCGAGAGTTTACGCGGCTGTCCGGGCGGACCCAGGAGATTCAGCGATTGATTGGCCGCAGCTTGCGAGCGGCCCTGGATATGGAGGCCTTGGGTGAGCGGATGCTGACGGTGGATTGTGATGTGCTCCAGGCCGATGGTGGGACGCGCACGACCTCGATTACCGGGGGCTACGTTGCCTTGCAGGAGGCGATCGAAATGCTGATTGCCCGAGGGGATTTAACCCAGTCGCCGCTGAAATGCGGCATTGGGGCAATTTCCGTGGGGCTGATCGAGGGAGAGGCGATGCTGGACCTGGATTATCCCGAGGATGTGGCAGCAGATGTGGACTGCAATGTGGTGATGACCAGTGACCTGGAGCTGATTGAGGTGCAGGGCACAGCCGAGGCAGGGAGCTACACCAGAGCCCAGCTCAACGCCATTCTCGATGTCGCCGAAAAAGGCATTCAGGAAATAACGGAGCTGCAGCGGGCAGCATTTGCATAGGTTGGGTTGAGCCTGCCGAAACCCAACAGGCATTTTTGATGCCCAGGTTGATGCCCAATTAAAAAACGGGTTGGTGCCTATCTTGCGCCAACCCGTTTCGTTTCTCAATTCACCCAGATGCAATAAGGACCGGGATTCTTAGCCCAGAAACCCAAGCACTTGCAGCAGCAAGAAGGCAAAAAATGCACCGCCCGCACCACCAATCATGAAACCCTTGGCCAAATCAGCCCAACCTTCATAGGTCATCAGCGGATCGCTGGACTTTGCCCCCTTAGGGAAAGTCGCGATGCCATAGAGACGCATGCCAGCCTTGGCGATGAAAATGAGAGCAACAGCGCTGATAAAGCCCGCTAGGCCACCAAGGTTGCTATCGCGCAGGGGACCTAGCGCTGTGAAGGGGCCAACGAGGAAGTAGCCATGGGCCATGCCGATTTCACGACCGCGTAGCTTGGCGGTCAGCCCCTCGCGGTAGATGGGCAACTTGCTGAGGTAGTCGCGCACCAGAGCTGAGTCACTCACGGGAGTGGAGAGATGGCCTACGAAGGGGTCGCCCTTGTAAGGCTTGATCATGTCTTGTGCCATAGCCTTCTAATTCCGTCTTTGAGTAGCGCGATTTAACACAAAAACCCTGAGTGGGCTGTGCAGACTCTATTTTGCCATTGGCTGGGCTTCGCGTAAGTATTTATTCTCTTCGGGGGCTAATTAGAGCTGGGACCTAGAGGCTATGGGTGAGGATGGCAACTTGGGTGCGATCGCGCACGTTCAGCCGCTGCAAAATCTTAGTGATGTGGTTTTTGACGGTGCTCTTGGAGATGCAGAGCTGCTTGGCAATTTCCTCGTTGGTCATGCCAGTGCCGATGAGGCGGGCGATTTCCTGTTCGCGCATGGTCAGCTTGTCCCAGGCTTCTGGGGTGCTCGGGGGCTGGCTAGCTGATGTGCTGTTGAACTGAGCGATGAGGCGTTTGCCCAGTCCGGGCCCAAGCTGGGTGTAGCCCTTGTGGACGAGGGCGATCGCCTGCAATAAATCTTCTGTGGGCGTGCTTTTGAGTAGGTAGCCCGCAGCACCGCTCCGAAGGGCTTCGGCAACTTGGGCTTCATCGTCTTCGCCCGTGAGCATCAGGACCTGGACCTGGGGAAATTGATTGTGGATGGAGGCAGCGGCGGTAGCTCCATCGAGCATGGGCATGCGCAGGTCCATGAGCACGACGTCGGGGAGGAGAGCTTCGGTTTGGGCGATCGCTTCAATGCCGTTGCTAGCTTCGCCGATCACCGTGAAGCCGGAGGTTTTGCTGAGGATCATGCGAATGCCCTCCCGCAGGAGGCGTTGATCGTCAACGAGGAGAACGCGAATCATAACTGTCCTAATGGGCGGCGGGAGCCGCGATGCACTGATAATTAAGCGAGCTAAACTTACAAAACTTACGCCGATGTTGTTGGAAGAGCTGTTGACCTCAGTTCATTGTTGAATGAACGGGTAGAGATCTATCTTCTCGGAGATACAGGGCCTTTAGAGGCTTTTCCAGGCGCTCTTGCAATATCCGTGGTTTTAAGGAGATTCAGTTACAAAAAATGGTTTTATAGGTCTTAGCTCCTACGTACATTCAGGAGTGTAGGTTCATGGCGATCGCTGGGAAACTTCTTAAGATGAACTCATCTAGGTGCATCGGCTATCGAAGGATCGAGTGATGAAAACAGTTTTGCTTGTCGATGACAGTCTGACTCAGCGGGAGATGATTGCTGCCTTGCTTCAGAGCCATGACTACGCTGTGTGGATTGCAGAAGATGGGGCTGATGCCTTGGAGCGGGCTCGGCAGATTTCGCCAGATCTGATTGTGCTGGATGTCTTGATGCCAGAAATGAATGGCTATGAGGCCTGCCGCAAGTTGAAAGAGGATCCGCTGACGAAGGATATTCCGGTGGTGATTTGTTCGAGTAAGACGACCCCCATTGATCACCATTGGGGGAAAAAACTGGGGGCAGCGGCCTATGTGGATAAGCCTTCTTATGAGGAGGAGCTGGTCAAGACGGTACAGAAGCTCTTGGGCCAGTAAGGCGGCAATTAATGGCTCTTGTAGGGGCCAGGTTGACTAACCCGACAGTCGCTGCTGGACAAATGCTGAAGCGAGGGGGAGCTCTAATTCCTATGGTCTAAGAGCAGGTTGCCAGATCTTGAGTTCACCCGTTGCGGTGCCAATGATGAGGCGCTTGCTGTCACCGCTGAAGCAGAGGCTGGTGAAACCATCGCCTGGGATGTCGCAGAGGTGTTCGCGGCTGGGGCGGGACCAGAGTTGGACGAGGGTTTCGCCCTCTTTGGTCTTGCAAAGGCTGGCAATGAGTCGATTGTCTGGGGTGAAGGCGATCGCTTCTACAACACCAGCGTGACCCTGAATGGCCATGATGGGTTCAGCAGTTTGCAGGTTCCAGAGGCGGATGAGGCCGGTGCGATCCCCCGCTGCAATGTGTCGGCTGGAAGGGCTTAGAGCAATGTAGGTTTGTTCAAATTGGCTCTCTGGGAGTTGGCGAGAGGGGACGGATTCTTCAAGGAGATAGCGGTGCAGGCTGCGATCGGAACTGCGGCTAATGAGAATTTTGCGATTGGCGCTGAGGCCAATGTAAGTCGCCGCACGGCTGGCCCAAAGGTCAGTCTTGGGCCTGTCTGAATTGGGCAAGGGAGACTGGCTTTCTTGGCGGCTGTTCCACTGGCGCACTTCCCCAGAAGCATTGCAGCAGCTGAGGCTGTGGCGTTCAGGGCCAAAGACGAGGCTGGTCATCGAGCCCGCTTCAAAGCTGCGAGTCAAGCTAGCGCTAGAGAGATGCCACAGCTTGATGGTGCCGTCTTTGCTGGCACTGGCGAGAAGCTGACCATCGGCGTTTAAGTCCAAATCGCAAATCTCGTCACTGTGACCCTTGAGGTCGGCAAAGTCGTAGCCCCGCTCAAAGTTCCACAGCTGAATCAATCCGTTGGCGCTGGTGCTGATACCGTTGGTGCTGCCATAGGGGAGTAGCTGGGTTATCGCTCCGGCAGAGGCTGTTCCGCCAGGTCTGGTGCCAGTGGGGCTTTTAAGAGTGGCGGTGATGTTCCAGGTTTGGCTGACCGCAGCCATGGGCTGGGGGAAGGAGAAGACGCTCGTACTGCTGCTGCCGGAGGTCGTAGAGGTCGCTGGGGCCTGGCGGTTTGGGCTGGCAGTTGATGATGCGCTCTGGGCTGGACTGCGGGTAGATTTAGCTTGGCTTTGAGGAGGTGCCGAGGCTGCTGATTTGGGACGAGATGACTCGCCCCAGCCTTTGGGTCGCCAGCGTTTGGCTGACTTTTTCTGGGAGGGAGGAGACGCTTCTTCTGGGGAGCTGCGGTAGGTTTTTTCTAGTCCCAGGGTTTTGGCTTTCTTCTTATCCTTGGCTGCCAAAAACTCGAAGCCGCGCAGGTCGTAGAGGTAGGCGCGGTATTGGTAGGCCTTGGCGTAGTCTGGGACGAGGTTGATGGCGAGGGTTAGCGCTTTGGTGGCGTCCTGGTAGCGCTCGGATTTTTCTAGGGTTTCCGCCTGGCGATAGTAGCTTTGGGCGCGGGCCTGGCGCTGGGCTTGGCTGTCTTTTTTGACGCTGCTGTTACCCGAGGGATGGCTGCCTGAACCGCTTGCTGAGGGGCTGCTGTCGGGCTGGAAGCTGGGGTCTTTGAGCTGGCTATAGGCAATATTAATGCGCTTGATTTCCGCCTCAGCTTTTTGTTTTTCGCTGGGATTTTGGAATTGGTCGGGGTGCCACTGGCGCGCCAGCTTTCGATAAGCCTGTTTGATCTCTGCCTCTGTGGCATTGGCCGAGAGGCCGAGGGTTTTGTAAGGATCGCTGGCTGAATTCATTGCGGTCGATTAATGGCGAGAAACCAAGTGGCGAGAGATA
>CALECT010000178.1 GCA_937949725.1 uncultured Pseudanabaenaceae cyanobacterium | reverse complement strand
GCAGTATTTCCTGGTCTCCGCCAGCCTGCAGGATACGTTGCGCTATTGGGAGTTGCTGCATGGCGAGGACTATTCTGCGTTTGCAGAGAAAAACTGTTTTCAACTCAACGACACGCACCCTGCTCTGGCCATACCCGAACTGATGCGGCTGCTGATGGATGAACGCGGGCTTGGTTGGGACCAAGCTTGGGACATTACGTCACGAACTATGGCGTACACGAACCATACGCTGCTGCCCGAAGCCTTGGAGCGTTGGTCGGTTGAGTTATTTCGCCGCTTGCTGCCGCGATTGTTAGACATCATCTACGAAATCAACGCCCGGTTTCTCGAAGAAGTAAGCTTGCGCTGGCCAGGTGACAACGAGCGTATTCGGCGCATGTCGCTGATCGAGGAAGGCGGTACACCGGCGGTTCGCATGGCCTATCTGGCTATCGTCGCCAGCTACTCGGTAAACGGCGTTGCGGCATTACACTCCAAGCTGCTCCGCGAAGGGCTGTTCAGCGATTTCGCAGCGCTGTGGCCGGACCGTTTTAACAACAAAACGAACGGCGTTACCCAGCGACGTTGGCTCGCCGCCTGCAACCCGCGACTTGCCGACGTCGTAACCGATGCGGTTGGCGACGGCTGGGTCACCGACCTATCGCAGCTCAAGACACTCGAACCGCTCGCCGAGGACGCCGCGTTCCAGGAGCGCTGGCGAACCGTGAAACTTGCCAACAAAAAACGTCTCGCGATCGACATAAAGCGCCGCACAGGCCTATCTCTAGACCCCAACATGCTATTCGACGTGCAGGTGAAGCGCATCCACGAGTACAAGCGCCAGCTGCTCGCCGTGATGGAAATCATCACCCTATACAACCGCCTCAAAGCCAACCCCAACGCTGAAGTCGTGCCCCGCACCTTCATCTTTGGCGGCAAGGCTGCACCGGGCTACTTCATGGCCAAACTGATCATCAAGCTCACCAATGCGGTGGGTGCCCTGGTCAACTGCGATCCCGATGTGCGTGGACGCATCAAGGTGGTTTACCTGCCCAACTTCAGCGTCTCTCTGGGCCAGCGCGTTTACCCCGCAGCGGACCTATCGGAGCAAATCTCCACTGCTGGCAAGGAAGCCTCCGGCACAGGCAACATGAAATTCTCCATGAATGGAGCCCTCACCGTTGGCACCCTAGACGGTGCCAACATCGAGATTCGTGAAGAAGTGGGCGAAGAGAACTTCTTCCTCTTTGGCCTCACTGCCCAAGAAGTGGCTGACACCAAGGCCGCAGGTTACCGTCCTCGGGACTATTACGACAACAACGCAGCCCTGCGCCAAGTCATCGACCAAATCGAGTCCGGTTTGTTCTGCCCTGGAGAGCCTGATCTGTTCAAGCCCCTCGTAGAGTCTCTGCTCAACGAAGATACCTATCTGCTATTGGCCGACTACCAGGCTTACGTGGATGCCCAGGATCGGGTGAGCGAAGCCTATAAGGATCAAACGAGCTGGACCAAAATGTCTATCCTCAATGCCCTGCGCACGGCGAAGTTCTCTTCGGACCGGACCATCGCAGAATATTGCAGCGAGATTTGGGATGCTAAGGCTGTCCCCATTGAACTACAGGACTACAACCCAGATCGCCCCAATGCTGCCTTGCGGGTCCCCATTCACCGTGGGAGCTAAGGCTATTGTCTAAAGCTCAAAGCCCGTTTTTCAGCTAAAGCTCATCATTAAAAAAGGCCTCACTCAACACAGCTTGAGTGAGGCCTTTTTTGTAGCAAGTTTGACAAAAGACAAATCATGAGTTTATGACAGGACAATATTTCTAAGCCAAGCCCAGAGGAGATTCCAGGATTCTGAAATCGCTCTATCCCCAAAGAAAGATTGCCACTCCCTAGCGGTCGCGTTACATTATTTAACATAGAAACGATTACGTAACTCCCACCAAGGTTCTCACCATGGAAAATGAAGCAACTAAGTTTGGTTTCACCGGCTTCGCTGAAACCTGGAATGGCCGCCTAGCGATGCTCGGCTTTGTGGTTGGTCTGGCGACTGAGCTATTGACCGGCCAAGGCGTTCTTTCCCAGATGGGCTTGATCTAAGTATCTAATCCATCCATTAGCTCGACTCCTCTCTTCTGGAGCTGAGATTGATTCATAGAGCCGCCCGGTGGCGGAGACAGTAGCTTTGGGGCTTCTTTCTCCGCCGCCGGGCGGTTTTATTTTGGGCATATTCGCCCCATAAACCCAGGGCAACAGAAAGTCCACTTCTCAGTCGGACTTTCCAGCAACTGCCGTTTCAAGCTAACGTCTTAAGATAAGTAAATTGGCCTAGTGGCCTATATCAAGCTGATCCCGCCGCTATTGCTCAAGCGGTTTTGTTTTAGGTTGGCATCTGTAAGGAGACGTTTATGCTCAGCGCCTTGATATGGATTCCATTCATTGCTGCATTAGTAATTGCGCTGTTACCCCAGCAACGTGAGAAGCAAGCTCGAACCGTGGCAGGTGTCGCGGCAGGTTTGGCCTTGGCGCTATCCATTGTTGTGTTAGCCCAGTTCGATATAAGCCTGGCAGGGTTTCAGTTTCAAGAAACGCTGTCTTGGATAGACAACATTGGCTTGAGCTATAACATCGGCATCGATGGCATTTCTCTGCCCCTCGTGATGTTGACCACGCTGCTCATTGTGTTGGTCATTTACGCAACGGGTCATGACATTGAGCGTCCTCGGTTGTACTACGCCATGATCATGATGATCGCAGGCGGCGTCACTGGCGTTTTCTTAGCGCGGGACCTGCTGTTGTTCTTCCTGTTCTATGAAGTAGAGCTGATTCCCCTGTATTTGCTGATTGCAATTTGGGGCGGCAAGAACCGGGCCTATGCTTCGACTAAGTTTTTAATTTACACAGCGGTTTCTGGTGTGCTGCTGCTGGCAAGCATTCTGGGGATTGTTGGGCTTAGTGGGTCTGGCTCCTTTACGGTTGATGCCAGCATTGCTCAAGCATTGAGTTCGGCACAGCAAATCACGCTCCTCCTGGGTTTAGTCGTTGCCTTTGGCATCAAAATCCCTATGGTGCCCTTACACACCTGGTTGCCTGATGCTCACACGGAGGCTTCTACTCCTGTCTCGATGCTTCTGGCCGGGATTTTGCTGAAGTTAGGCACCTATGGGTTACTTCGCTTTGGCTTAGGGCTGTTACCCGATGCTTGGGATGTGATCGCACCGGGTCTCGCTGTGGTGGCCGTCATTAGCACCCTCTATGGCTCGCTGAACGCCATTGTTCAGCAAGACATGAAGAAGCTAGTGGCCTACAGCTCCATTGGCCACATGGGTTACATCATCCTGGGCATGGCTGCGGCAACTGAGCTGAGCATCATTGGAACGGTGGCTCAAATGGTGAGCCACGGCGTGATTTCTGCCTTGCTCTTCTTGCTAGTTGGCTTTATTTACAGCCGCACGGGTACGCGGGATATGAATGTTCTGCGTGGCTTCCTCAACCCTGAACGCGGCTTCCCCCTGGTGGGGTCGTTGATGATTCTAGGTGTGATGGCCAGTAGTGGCTTGCCTGGCATGGTGGGTTTTGTGGCAGAATTCTGCATTTTCAGAGGCAGCTTTATCACCTTCCCCTTACAGACCTTGCTCTGCATTGTGGGCACAGGCCTAACTTCGGTGTATTTCTTGCTGATGGTGAATCGCGTGTTCTTTGGACGCCTGCCGGAGCAGTTTTCGAATATTCCGAGGGTGTCCTTTAGAGAGCAGGTCCCCGCAGCAGTATTGGCTTCTCTACTGGTAATGTTTGGCCTGCAGCCTCACTGGCTACTGGAATGGACGGAGGCTTCGGCCCATGCCATGGCGATGTTGCAGGTTAAGGCATTGGCAGAGGTGCAACAGCCTGATGAGAGCGTTGCGATGGTTGATAATGAAGCGATCGCTTCCACAGTACTAACTGCTCCCAGCATCGAAGCAGTCAACTAAAACAGGCGGCTTCAAAATCTGTGAAAAGAGAAAGCGCTCCATGACTCCCATGGAGCGCTTTCTCTTTAACCATTCTCTAGCAACCTCTTTAAGGGCCAATGGGAGCCTGGGCTAGAGCTTCTAAATCAATGCCCTGTAGGAGCTCCCAAGCCTGGGGCAGCTTATGCTCACCCCGCAAGAAGCCAATGCTGGCTCCGGGGCAAAGGTACTTCAGCGTTTCTGAGGTGAAGCGATCGCCCAAAGCCGTCACACTCTTTAACTGCCTGGGCCAATGGAATGTCTTACTTGTCCGCAAAGGGGTAATACTGCCCTGGCGAGTCGGTAACAGATGCCGCCCTGTGAACAACACGCCGCCATCTTGGGGACTCTGCCAATACAAACAGGCTGAGCCCGGTGAATAGCCCGGCGTCCAAATGGCAGTCAAACCAGGAGCAATCTCTCCTTCTCGATGAAACGTCTGGGTTTCAATTTCGGGCAAAAGATAGGCTTCCTGCTCCTGCACCACAACCTCGCAGCCCAGCTCAGCCTGGAGCGTCTTGACCTTAGCCATGGCATTGCGGTGGGTGAGGAAAAGCCAGCGCACCCCGCGATCGCTCAAAAACTGCTGCGTTGCCAGAGTCCAAGGCGGACAATCCACCAGAACATTGCCTGCTGGTGTCTCAATCCAATAGGACGTCCCTCCCAAGGTTTGTCGATTGGGCGGAAACGCCACAAGGTTATCCAGCACAGCGACAGGCGGCTTGCCCTTAGCGGGAGGCTTAACGCCAAAGCCCAGCTCAGAGTCTTCAGGCGAAGCGATGGCAGCAGCTGTAGCCTCCTGGGACGGCACAGTCTCGCCAGTCAGATCATGTTCCGAAGAAGTATCGGTAGACTGGGCCAAGGGATTAAGGGGAGAGTCAGACGCGGCAAGATCAGGCACGGAAAGGCATTACTCGTTACTAGATTTCGATTCGGAGCTAGATTGCTTCAAAGGCCAGGAAACCCAACCTCAAGCCCTTTGGGCACATCCCCCCTGGTGATAGACAGGGCATAATTCTATGCTTAGAGCTGAACAACGGAATAGCCATCGGGCACTCTAAATTGATGGAGTCTTCGACCAATAGCATTGGCCTAACTGCCATGAAATCCCGAGGTTACCCAGCTCATTCCTATAGGCCGTTACAATAGTGGCCCAAATTGGGGTGGGTTAAATTAGAAATAGGCCCAGTCCTGAACTTCAATACCTCATATTGGAAAACAGAGGGCATCCTACCAAGGGCTAAATAGCGGTTTCCCGACCGCCTAGCCCAGCCATGACGCCCAGCGCGAACATTTCGCTCAGCGCAGCCATCAAAGCAGCATAATCACCCTCATCCCCTCAACTCAGCATGCCTTACTTTTGGCTGGCCATTCTCGGGTGGCTTACCTACTTCATTCTTAAGCGCAGTGTACCGCCCCTGACTGGGGGACAGCTCGGGCTGCTTTGGCTGGTGATGATGTCCCCCTCCCTGCTGTGGATGGGCTGGACTCTAACGAATCCGAACGAACCCATTCCTCCCACGCTGGTGTTTGGGTCCTTCATGATTTGTTCGTTCTTATATCTCTTAATGGTGCGTAACTGGCGCGGAACCTTGCCCACTAAGAATCGTGATGCTGAGGACAGCAGTGGCAATAGCAATCCCCCCGGCCAAGCTAGCAACGCGGGTAAAGCAGCAGCAGCCATCGCCGCCAACCGCGATCGCCCCAAGCCCAAACCTCCCCTCAACAACGACGAAGAGGCCCAACTGCGTCAATGCTTCAGCTGGACCACCTTCGTCCTCAACAAAATTGAATATCGTCTCCAGGCCGTGGTTTGCCAGGGGCAGCTCCGGGGTGAAGCCGATCAGGTCTACGGCACCATCCAAAAAAATGTAAAAGGGCGTTTTGGCGATCGCTTCCTCGTCTTACTCCAAGAAGACTTTCAAGGTAAACCCTTCTTCGCCCTCGTCCCCAACCCCCAGGTGTCACCCAAGCTAAAAAAGCTGGTCAACCCCACCTATCGCTACGGCCTAGCCAGTTCCTTGCTCCTGCTGACCCTACTCACTACCACCCTCATCGGGACAGGACTCGCTGGCGTTCCTGTGGAATCTATTGAGAGCATCATCCAGTCACCGGAACTGCTGCTGAATGGGCTCCCCTACGCCATTCCCCTCATTCTCATCCTGGGCTTCCACGAGAGCGGTCACTTCTTCGCCGCCCGCCACTACAAGCTCAAAACAACCCTGCCCTACTTCATCCCTATCCCTTTCTTATTGGGGACTTTCGGCGCATTTGTGCAAATCCGCTCCCCCATGCCCAACCGCAAGACATTATTTGACGTGGGTATTGCGGGACCATTAGCAGGCCTAGTCGTGGCCCTGCCTCTGCTGTTCTGGGGCGTCCACCACTCCCAAATCGTCCCGCTTCAAGAGCAAACCAGCTTCCTCAACTTCGCGGCTCTCAACCCCAGAATTTCCATCTTGATGACCTTGTTGGGACGAGGCTTGCTCGGCAGTGAACTGACGACTAGCAGTGCTATCGCATTACATCCCGTCGCGATCGCCGGTTATCTCGGCATCCTCGTCACGGCCCTAAACCTCATGCCCATCGGCCAGCTCGACGGCGGCCATATGGTCCATGCCATGTTTGGTCAGCGCGGCGGAGCCATGATTGGCCAAGTCACCCGCATCCTCGTCATCTGCCTCGCCTTACTCCAGCGAGACCTACTGATCTGGGCCTTCATGCTCCTGCTCATCCCCGCCATGGACGAACCGGCACTCAACGATGTCAGCGAGCTAGACGATCGCAGAGACGGTCTGGGCCTAGCCGCCCTAGCCATGCTGCTCCTGATCATCCTGCCCGTTCCCCCAGCCCTTGCGAATTTATTGCTCTAGTGGGATGCTGCTTGCCATTAACAGATGCAGTCCTTTAGCCAATTGAGCAGCCTGCACTGACAGTTGCTGAGCCATCCCAAACTTCAGCCAGCAACCGCCAGCACCACCCAGCCCCTGGATGGCTCCAACCCCAAAGGCCTAATAAAGAACAATGAAGCAGGACATCAGCGACTGGCTCAACGAAGTCAAATCCTTGCAGCAGCAACTCAGCGTCATGCAGCAAGAGCGGGACGCAGCCTTTCAAGAAGCCGCCCAATGGCGCGATCGCTTCCACGACGAAACCCAACTGCGCCAGAAAAAAATCAGCCTACTCCAAGACCAAATCAACCAACTCGAAGCCGCCCAAGCTGCTCTCCAGAGCACCGACCCCAGCGACACCGGCCCCGAAGTCCTCGAAAGCCTAGCAGGCATGACCGACCCTGCTGAACTCCAGCAATACGTCCACGAGATTTCCCAAGAGCGCAATGCCCTACGCCGGGAACTGGAAACCGAACGCAAAGCTCACCAGGCAACTCGCGAAGAACTGAGCTTAGCCTTGGGAGATGCGATCGACTTACTGACCCAACGGGGCAAAAAACAAAGCAAGTAACGGGAATTCGAACCAAGCGACAAATCGACCCCCTCCTAGCCTCCCCACCCCCTCCCAGCCTCCCTTTGCAAAGGGAGGAGAACAGCCAGGGGGAGGGACAGTTGGCATGTGCTGCATGCAAGATATTTCTGCAAGACCCCGCAACGACGCCGAGCCACATTGAGCTCAACAGTACTTACACCAAGCAGTGAAGCAACCCAGCATCCTTGCGCAGGGGGATAACCTCTAAGGGGGCGGCGCTTCGGCACCCTTGAGCGGAGTTTGGGGCTGGCCCCAAGGCTGCTGGATTTGCCGATTTGTCTCTTTACGCAAAGAACTTGGACACCTGCAAGCAAGATGGAGAGTCCCCCTCAAAATTCCTCCCTCAAAGATCTCGCCAACCAACAAAAAACCCGCCCAGAATTCATACAAACGCACCGTCTCTTCATCTAGGAACACCGGAGAATTTGCCATCCTGTCAGTAGGTTGAACCACCCATAAGTTCAACCCACATCCTTCACCGCCAACGGCATGACAGTTGCAGACCCCTCAATCAACCTCCAACTCATTGCCCTAGACCTAGTCTACGGCGGCCCCAAGCGCTCGCCCCTAGGCTCCAAACCCAACCGCCTCGTCCTCGCCATCATCGGCTGTCACCTCCTCCTCACCACCTTCCTCGCAGCACAACTCAACCTCTGGATCGACGAAGCCTACTCCCTCGCCACCACCAATAACGACTTCCCCACCACCCTCAAATGGGCCATCGGCTTCGAAGAGCAGGCCCCCTTCTACTTCATCCTGCTCTGGTTTACCCGCCACATTCACGACAGCGTCCTAATTGCCCGCCTCCCATCCCTCCTCGCCACAGCAGGTAGCCTCTGGCTCAGTAGCCGCATCTCCCAACAACTCTTCCCCATGGTCCACCGGGGCTGGATTGTCCTCGCCCTCGCCTTCAACCCCTTCATCGTCGCCATCGCCATCGAAACTAGAGGCTACGCCTGGGCCGTCTTTCTCTCCACACTCCTCCTCTGGCTGTTCATCAAGGGATACGCCAACTCCCTCCTAGACCCTAGCCCCAGCCAACGCATCGCTCGCCCCTTCATCCCCCTGCAAAACCAACCCTGGGCACGCTGGGCCTACGGTGCCACCGCCGTTATCGCGCTCTACAGTCACTACTTCCTCGCCTTCCAAATCGCAGCCCAGGGCATCATCCTGCTGCTGATCGCATTGGGCTCAGTCGAGCGGCGCAAACGGGCAATCGCCAGCTTCGGAGCCTACTGCCTCGACAGCATCATCATCATCTTCCTCACCCTGCCGTTAGTCCTCCTCGTCGGCCAACAGCTAACTGCTCTCGAAGACAATAGCTCCATCATTGAAAGTCCTGGCGCGATCGCAGCCCTCAAAGCAGCCATCGACAAAACCCTCTTTCGTAACTTGGTTTACCTACTCCCCGGCGACCCCTTAGGAACCGGCAGTTACTGGAAACTGGGCAGACTCTTCGTCGGCCTATGGTTAGTCGCCCTAGCCTGGGGTCGCCGCCGCCAATTGCGCTTCAACGTCACCTTTGCCTGGCTCATCCATGGCCTCGTGATGCTCCAGCTGCTGGGCGCATTTGCCCTTGTCCCAAGCCTGGACTATCGCCATGCCATCGTCGTGGTGAGTCTCGTCTACTTCAGCACCCTGGGTTTAATCTCTCTACTCCCCCGCACCAGACGCCGCGTACTCCTGAGCTTTTGCCTCATATTGCTCCTCTGCCTCAATGCCCGCAGCCTCTGGCAGGTATATGCCCCCATGTCCAAGCCGGGAGACTACGCCCGCGTGGGAGCCTATCTACAGAAAGTCGTTAATCCTCAAGACCCTGTGGTTGTCTTTAACAGTGAAGTCGCCATGGCGCTGGAGCACTATTACCCAACCTCCCACAGCCTCACCTCGTCCAATCCAGAGAGAAGTGGAGAAATAAGCTCTCCAAGATCAGCGCTTATTCCCCTACCGCGATCGCTATTCACCCCCCATAGCGATGCCATTCCCCAATATCGCCAGGACAACCTCATCCTCACCAGCAGCGCACAACTCGAACAGGCTTTGAGCCTAAACCCTGCTCCCAAACAACAAGCGAGCCAGAGCGATCTGAAGTCCGTTCTAGAAAACTTCCGTCCCCCTTCTCGCGACTCAGACAAGCAAACCATTCCAATCATCGAGCCGGCTCAGGCCAAACTAGAAACGCAAATTCGCCTCATGGACTTGAGCCCAGAAGCAAAAGCCCAAATAAGAGAGGCTGTGGACCTTCCCCCCCTGGAAGAACAGATCGATAAATCCTCAGCCACAAGTTCCGTCGAAGCATTCCTCGACAATCTAGAAGGGAACAATCTGACCTTAGGCAGCAATAGGCCTGAACTTCTCCCGAGCCTATGGCTAGTCAGGGACGATCACCTTCTCCTCAACATGGCGAGCTTCGATGAAAGCTACCGTCTGCTTGACAACTTCATGGAGCAGAATTACCGACTGCTCAACAATCGCCAATTCCACGGAACCCAGGTGCAGCAATGGCAACGCCTCCCCGCAGAATTCGCACCCATCACCGAATCTTGACAATAGCGGGGCAGGAAACGACTAGAATAGGAATGAATATTTAAGGTTTGGCCCAGGTTGCGATACCGGTTGCCAAGCGCTCCCGCTATCGCCCTTGCTATCGTTCTGGGCTTTTCCGTCCTATGCCGCTGCCCATTGTTGCCATTATTGGTCGCCCTAACGTTGGCAAATCTGCCCTCGTCAATCGTATGGGCGGCGGGCGCGACGCAATCGTCCATGATGAGCCCGGCGTCACCCGCGATCGCACCTACCGAGATGCCTTTTGGGGCGATCGTGACTTTCAGGTCGTAGACACCGGCGGCATCGTCTTTGACGACGAAACTGAATTTTTGCCCTACATCCGCGAGCAGGCCATGCTGGCCCTGGCCGAAGCAAGCGTCGCCATCATGGTGGTCGATGGTCAGGCTGGCCTCACCGCCGCCGATGAAGAAATCGCGGGCTGGCTCCGCCAACAGAAAGTCCCCGTTCTCCTCGCCGTCAACAAGTGCGAGTCCGTCGAGCTGGGCGGAGCACAAAGTGCTGAATTCTGGAATTTGGGTTTGGGCGATCCTATTCCCATGTCTGCAATTCACGGCAACGGCACTGGTGATCTACTCGATCAAGTCATCACCCACCTGCCCGAAGCACCTGCCGATGAACCGGAAACCACTTCCGTTGCAATCATTGGCCGCCCCAACGTCGGCAAGTCAAGCCTGCTTAATGCATTCCTGGGCGAAGGCCGCGCCATTGTGAGTGACATCTCCGGCACCACCCGCGATGCCATTGATAGTTTCGTAGAGCGAGATGGCACTCGCTATCGCTTAATCGACACCGCAGGCATTCGCCGTCGCCGCAGCACCCAGTACGGCCCCGAATTTTTCGGCATCAACCGTTCATTCAAAGCTATTAAGCGCGCCGATGTCGTCCTCCTCGTGATTGATGCACTGGATGGCGTCACCGACCAGGATCAAAAGCTCGCCGGACGCATTGAAGACGAAGGCCGGGCCTGCATCATCGTGGTCAACAAATGGGATGCCGTTGTTAAGAACTCCAGCACCATTTATGACGTAGAGAAGGAGCTGCGCGCCCGTCTCTACTTCCTCGGTTGGGCAGACATGATCTTCACCAGTGCCCTCACTGGCCAACGTGTCCCCCAAATTCTCGACCTCGTTGATGTCGCTGCTGATGCCCACAAACGTCGGGTCACCACCTCTGTCATTAACGAAGTTCTAGAAGAAGCAGTGGGCTGGAAATCTCCTGCCACCACCCACCAGGGACGCCAGGGCAAGATCTACTACGGCACCCAGGTGTCTAGCCAACCTCCCACCATTGCCCTCTTCGTCAATGACCCCAAACTCTTCCGCGACCCCTACCGTCGCTATGTAGAGCGCCAATTCCGCGAAGGCCTGAATTTTTCAGGGACGCCCCTACGCCTCATCTGGCGTGGCAAACGCACTCGCGAAGTGGAACGCACCGTCAACCGGGCGACTCGGGTCAAGCTCAAGTAGCGATCGCGCAATTCAGCGACCGTTAATTTAACCAGTCAATGTCTCCAAAGTTTGCCAACAGCAGACCATTTGAACTGAGGCTAAGTAAGCCTCAGACCTATTCAAGCCGACCTCATATCAGCCTACCGAAATCAAAGCAGCCTACTAGAATGGGCAAGCGCATTGCTCTGGACTCCCATGGGATAAACAAGTCCGCCTCTGTCAGGGCAGCACTTCCCAATCCAGACAAACGCCTAAAAGCAGACCCAGCAGCAAACCATGGATATCTTGCGAGCCCTTCCCCTGGGCCTCTATTTAGAGCAGCCAGTCACCTGGCTTCATCGTCTTGATCCCAGGGTCAAATTGTTTTGGCTGATGGGTTTTTTACTCACGCCGCTGCTCGCCAATGCTTACTGGCGCATTGTCCTGGTGCTGCTGCTCATGCTGCTCACCCTCATCGCTCGCATTCCCCTACGGGTCTGGAAGCAACAAATGGGTTGGCTGCTGACCTTGTGCAGCTTGATTTTTGTAATGACCGCGATCGCCCCCGACGGACTCCTAGTCGAGCATCAGCCCCGCGCCATCCCCAGCCTCAGCCTGGATGGTCCAGCTTCTCAAATCCCTCTTAAAAAAGACTCTGAAGCCAAGGGCCAAACACCAGAGGCAGGAGAAGAGACAGCCTCCAACGCAGCCGAACAGATTCCAAATCCACCAGAAAAGGCAGGGGAGCAAAATTCTAGTTTCATCAAAAAGTTCTTTCCCTGGGCAAAAAAATCAGCTCCTCTTGATCCCACCAAGGCTCCCTTGCCCCCAGCTAGCGACTACCAATACGTCCTGTTTAAACAAGGGCCTTTTACCCTGACTCGGCGCACCTTAGACCTTGGCATTCGTGTCAGCACCCTGATTTTCACTCTGATCTACAGCACGAACCTCTACCTCCTCACCACAGCCCCCGAAGAAATCACGGCGGGGCTTGAAGATCTAATGCTGCCGCTGCGTTACCTCAAGCTCCCCGTCACGGAAATTGCCCTCACCCTCACCCTGGCCCTGCGCTACATTCCCCTTGTCCTGGAAGAAGTCCAAAACCTGGGTCGTTCCATCTGGACCCGTGCCATTAACTGGAAAAAACTTGGCATCAAACGCAGCGTTCGCGTCTGGCTCACCGTTGCTGAACGCCTAATCGAGAACCTCCTCCTGCGAGCCTCCCAGGCAGCCAATGCAATGCAGGTACGCGGTTTCACCAGTCCAAACCGCCACCGCGTCCAGTGGCATGACCTGACGTTGAAGGGACGTGACTGGGTTGCGATTGCTGGACTTGCATTTTTTTGTAGCCTGCGGTTGATCATCGGTGGAGAACCCTAGGGCTCCATGGAACAACGCCAAAATTTAGCGTTTTCCCCAAAATTTGATCGAGAGAAGAGCCAAGATCGCGGACAATAGCTCTAGCAACTGATTTGACCTGTTTTCCCATGAAATGCCAGTGGTCATGGCCATCAGGAATGCAAGTCCAGGATTTTAGAACAGTCAATTGTCCATTCGGCCAAACTGTCCCAGCACTGTTACCTGCTATCTCTAGCTCTAAGCCGTTTCGAATCCATGAACATCGAAAACTACCTGACCCATCCAAACTTTGGAATGCTGTTCAGTGTTTGCAAACTTGAAGATAGCCAAACCCTCTTCGCCACGCTCTATGCCCAGCGGCTATTTTTCATCGTCACGAATGATGGGGCAAATTTGCAGTTTGCTCCCCTGACTCGTAGCGATGCAAGGGGATTAGTCGAAGGGCGCATTCGGGTTCTGCGCCGAGACCCTAATTTAGAAGCTTTTCGCAATCTGCAGCAGACCTACAAAACTCTGTTCTAAGCCATCTATGCTCAACTCCTGAGTTCACACGAGCAGCTCCAGGCAATTTCCCAATAATCCTGACTTTTCAGTCAAGTTGGACTTTAAATTGCCCCAGCAACTTTCGCTTGCCAATTTCCCCGCCCCTTCCTTTCTCACCGACCATGACCGAGACCGTTGATGCTCCAGGAATCGCCCAACGCTTAGCGCAACTCCGGCAGGAATTGCCTCCGAGCGTGAAGCTAATCGCAGTGAGCAAAACTCGCAGCGCCGAGCATGTTCGGGCAGCCTATGCTGCGGGGCAACGGGACTTTGGCGAAAATCGGGTCCAGGAAGCCATGGAGAAGCAGGCACAACTGACCGACCTCACAGACATCACTTGGCATTTAATAGGACAGTTGCAAAGCAACAAAGCGAGAAAAGCGGTAGAAACCTTCGATTGGATCCATTCCGTCGATAGTTTAAAACTTGCAGACCGTATCAATCGCATCTCCAAGGAGTGCGATCGCTGCCCTAAGATATGCTTCCAAGTCAAACATCGTTCTGACCCAAGCAAAACAGGCTTGGAACCCCAGGACTTATTGACAGCAATTCCACGTATATGTGAGTATCATCACATACAAGTAGAAGGACTGATGACGATCCCGCCATTGTCCTCAAGCGACGCAAATGCGTTAAAAATCTTCCAGGAGAACCGTGAACTCGCTGAATTAATTACAACTGAAGCAAAACGCCTCGGATGTACTAATATGGCAATGAAGCAATTGTCAATGGGAATGTCCGGGGATTATTCCTTGGCTGTTCAAGCGGGTTCAACCCTAGTGAGGTTGGGCCAGACCATCTTTGGAGCGAGGGGTTAG
The DNA here is from genome assembly GCA_937949725.1 of uncultured Pseudanabaenaceae cyanobacterium. Classification (GTDB taxonomy): domain Bacteria; phylum Cyanobacteriota; class Cyanobacteriia; order PCC-9006; family JAAUQQ01; genus JAAUQQ01. The sequence continues at coordinate 28,847 of CALECT010000178.1, read as the reverse complement.
TTCCCTACTTGTCACCCAATGGGGGCATGGATAGGATGGTCTCGCACCTGGGATGAACTGGTTATATGTGGGCTATCAACGCTCTCAAACAGCCGTGGAATTAGAGCCTGCACTCCCACAGGTTCGCTTTCACCTCAAATGAAATTGGCGGGTTAACTAACGCCCAACAAACTTTATTTTTGGGTTTTTGATAGCTAGGGCTGGAGTTTTCTCAGCAACTGAGATACCCTAACGCAGGGCTTCGAAAGAACCGTAAAAAGACGGGACGGTGAAGATTTGTAACATAATCTTCCCAGTTTTAAAGATAGGGTGCATCTTTAGCTGCAAGTCTTCTGTCTTTCGCCTCTCTCTCGCTGCATTTGCATTTGTCCCTAGTTCAATGCTGGTCCGAACGTGCAGCCTTGCACCTACTTGAGCATTTACTGAGTTTTACTGGAGTGTGAACCGTGTCGATTTTCAACAAACTGCGTGACTTCGTTGGTCTCCAAGAAGGTATGGAGTACGACTACGAGTACGACGAAATGGATGGTGGTGAGGAGTATCAGAACCTCTACCAAGAAGAGAACGTTCCTGCTGCTGCTCCCGTCATCGAAGATGACTCCCGCAGCCGCCGCCGTACCCGTGAAACCCGCCCCACTTCTACGATGATGACCACCAATATTGGTTCCTCCATGAGCAATGTGATTGGCATGCCTGGCACAATCAACGGTCTCTCTGAAGTTGTGGTGATGGAGCCCCGCTCCTTCGAAGAAATGCCCCAGGCGATTCAAGCCCTGCGTGAGCGTAAGTCTGTGGTTCTCAACCTCACCTTGATGGACCCCGACCAAGCCCAGCGCGCTGTGGATTTTGTTGCAGGTGGAACTTACGCCATCGACGGTCACCAGGAGCGCGTCGGCGAGAGCATCTTTCTCTTCACCCCCAACTGCGTTGCAGTGGTTACCCAGCAAGAAGATGGCGCTCCTGCCCCCATGGAAGCTCCTCAGCAGCAGCCCATCGCTCAAACCCCAGCTCCAGCCTGGGCTAACGAGCAAATGCCCATCGCCCAGTAACAGGGTAATGCAGCACCTGGGCTCCAGTTGGAGCCCATTATCACTCCAGAATTCCTGCAAGGACTGGGTGCTAAGGAACCTCGAATCAGAGTATTTCAGCGGAATGGGCTTTGCCCATTCCGCTTTTATTTTGGTTTGGTTCCCTAAAAAAGCATCAAAGCCTCCCCGTAAATGACCGCCGTAGAGCAATATCGACGTAAAAGAAAGCCTGAAGCTCTTTTGGAACCGTGTTTTCACCACTGACGGGTATGAAAAGCAACTGTTTAGAGCAAGAACAGGGGTAAAAGTCACAATGGTTGTCGCTTCAAGAGAGTTGCTGATCCAATTGCTAATACAAATGCAGCCTTTACTGCGATATGGAGGAACGCTTTGGGGTTTAATAGCTAGGACTCGGCCCGCAAACTGTTGACCGAGCAACCTTCAACCTTCATTTCTTTGGCGCATGGCTCCCCAACTTGGCTTAATTGGCGGTGGTGTAATGGGCACCGCAATCCTGTCTCGGCTATTGGAGCAAGGACGCTACAAGGCTGACGACGTATTAGTTAGCGAGCCCTGGGAGAAGCGCCGCAATGAGCTCAAAGCGCAGTACGGCGTTCAGGTTACAGATAACAACTGCGAAGCTGCCCAGGCAGACGTTCTACTGTTAGCTATCAAACCTCAGGTCTTTGGAGCAGTTGCTGCTCAACTGGAAAGTCAGTTGGACGAGCAACAGCAATCAGAGATGCAGCACCAACTGGTAGTGTCAATCCTTGCTGGAACCCCTCTCAAAACGCTACAGACAGCGTTTGACCAGCAGCCCATCATCCGTGCCATGCCCAATACCCCGGCTATAGTTGGAGCGGGCTGTACGGCGATCGCGCCGGGAGCCCATGCCAAACAAGAGCATCTTGACCAAGCCCGACAGATTTTTTCCACCATTGGCTCCGTTGTCGAAGTCCCAGAAAGCCTGATGGACGCTGTCACTGGGCTATCAGGCTCTGGCCCCGCCTATGTGGCCCTCATGGTAGAGGCTTTAGCGGACGGAGGGGTCTCTGCTGGCCTTCCTAGAGGAACAGCCCATCAGCTGGCCTTGGAGACGGTTCTAGGCACCGCTGAGCTTCTCAAACAGACGGGACAGCATCCTGCGCAATTGAAAGATCAAGTCACTAGCCCTGGGGGAACAACCATTGCAGGTGTCTCAGCCCTGGAGCGGGGGGGCTTTCGCGCGGCGTTAATCGATGCAGTACGGTCAGCTTGGCTACGCTCCCAGGAGTTGGGACAGCGCTAGCGAAAGACGGACGATGAGGCTTGCAGGGTTACTAGAGGAGAGGGGCAATAGGCTGGCCTTCCTCTAGCATTCCCACCGGCTCGGTTGAGCCACCAACTGGATTAGCAGCAAAAGATTTTGTTTTCATCCCAAGAACTCAGTTCAAAGTAAAGCTGAGTCATTGGTGATGCACCAAAGTGATTGTAAAAGCCTTGATTACAGAGGGTTAGAGGGACAGGAGCCCCTATTAAAAGATGGGTCACGAACCCCTGGGCGGTATCTCCCTCTAAAAAACCAGGGTCCAAGTCCCGGTCACGCTTACAGCTTGCGAGATCAACCAAGTGACAAGGTTTTCGACAATAGACGTTCGGAGATCTGCCAGTCCCAAGCCATAGATGAGTCCGCTAGCTCCCACTCAGTCGCGATCGCAACTCTCTCGCCTTTACAACTCAGTGGGAGCGACAACTGTCATGGCTAAACAACTGCCCTCAGACTCAACGAACTAATCGTAAATCCTAATTGGCTGGCCCCTACAGCAGGTCAACTTCTGGGGATTGGGGTCGCGGCACCAGAGTCGGTATAACAACCTGACAACCGCAACATTAAACAGGCCCGAAGGGCTCCCACAGGAAAGCCCCTGGAGATGGTGCTCATCTCCAGGGGCTTTAGTCTTTGCCTAAATTGTCAAAACTTCAGTGCCACTTGCTCACCTTCGAGTGAAACTGAGCGGGGCCTTGACGATTAAGCCACAGCCTTCTGACCAATCTTCGGTTCAGTGCCATCCAATAAGCGAGAGACGTTGCTGCGGTGACGCCAAATGACGTAGATGCCACCTGCAAGGCCAAAGAGCTGATAAGCAACAGGAAAGCCCAGGACCATGGGAAGCGCTAGCGCTAGCGTTGCAGCCACAATGGAAGAGAGGGAAACAATGCGTGAAACCGCCAAGGTCAGAACAAAGCCTAGGAAGGCTCCCAGCGCAACAGGCCATGCCATCGCTGCCAAAGTCCCCAAACCGGTTGCCACGGATTTTCCACCTCGAAATCCGAGCCAAACCGGAGCACTGTGACCTAACACTGCCGCTAGAGCCGCCAAGGCAACCACCGCTTCTAGGAAAGCATCAGCCCCTAGGACATCAGCGGTGAGCAGAGAGAAGAGCGATCGCGCCATAACTACCGCCGCAACTCCCTTCAACACATCGATTAGCAACACGACGATCGCAGGCCCTTTTCCCAAGTTGCGCAGGACGTTTGTTGTTCCAGTGGAGCCTGATCCCCGCTCACGGATATCGAAACCTCCTAGGAGACGCCCAGCCAGATATCCCGTTGGCAGGGAGCCAAAGAGATAAGCGACCAAAATCAGGCCGAAAGCAGAAAATATTGCGGTCAGCATGGTGGGCAAAGATTTACAATTTTTAACAAGTGAGCTAAATTCTAGCCCGTTACGACCCAGGATCACACCCCCTAAACAATTTTTTTTGCGCTAAGTCGCAAAGCATATCTGGGGCGAGGGAAAAGACGAAGGATACAGGCGGTCTATACATCTTATATTTCCACAGCATCTACATAGACCAATGGGGATCAAAGCTTGTCAAAGCTCTTTGAGAAGACCTGTGCCATTAAACTCTGATTCTTCACGAGTGAGTCAAGCGTTACAGCCAATCATCACTCTCGTCATTGCGATTGCTTCGCAAGCTTCCAGAGGAATCGCGGCCATAGCGATCTGATTGCTCACTCTCACTATAACGACTGCGGCGGGGCTCCCGTCGAGCACCATATTCATCACCGTAGGACTGAGCCGAGCCTTGAGCTTGGGAGCCTTTCCCCTGAGGAGCTTGGCCGTAGCCATCGTTACGATCGCGACCATATTGATCTTGGCTATAGCCCGCTTGGCCATTTCCACTGGCATTCCCCTGGCCATAGTTCTGGGAGCCAGAACCTGCCTGATTGGCACCGGGCTGCTCATAGCCACCGCCCTGGTTATAGCGGTCTTGGTCGTAGCTGCCTTGCCCTGAATTCTGCGCAGGATAGCCAGACTGGCCATAGTTGGATTGGCCATAACCTTGCTGCTGGCCATAGCCGCCTTGATCATATCGAGGCTGAGCATAGGGATCCTGGCCACCGTAGCCACCGCGAGGATCCTCTTCGCGACCTAGGCCTAAACTGCCAAAGGCGCGCTCAAATAAGTTATCTGGTCCCGCATCAAATAGACCCCCGCCCTTAGGGTCTTGGCGCTCCGGGCCGAAGCCATCGTCGTAGGAGGGACGAGGCTTAGAAGGGTCGGGGGCAAAGGCGATCCAGAGGGGGAAACGCAACAGAGCCACGTCCACCAACATCTCGCTCTCATCAAGAATGACCAGGGGCAAATCCCCGACTTGGAGCATCCGCTCTGCCCGCTGGGCGAGGACTTCAGGCGATTCGCATAGGACGATGCCCTGATTGGGACCGAAGTCTTGGCGGGAGACACCGAGGCATTCTTGCAGGCCCCGTCGCCAGTCACCGAGTCGCTCCGGGCTATTGGCCAGGATGAGGGCGCAGACGCGATCGCCATAGAACTCGTTCAGCACCGAGATCGCCGAAGAGGCCACCAAAATATTTTGCAAGCGGCTACCCAGCGTCCGCAGAGCACCGCGACCGCCTTGGTCAAAGAACCACTTGGACACCGCATCCTCATGGACAATCTCAAAGGTGCGGCGCAACTGCCAGGGGGGACCGTAGTAGTCCGGGCTAGTGCGATAGCGCTCTAGCAGGTCGCGGATCTGCTGTTCCTGCTCCACATCGGTCTTTTGGGCAAATTCCGGCAGGGGCAAGGCCTGCTTTTCGCCATCGGTTGCCGCAGTATTGTCCTGGGGAGAGGGCTGAAATTGGCGATTGTCGCGCACGAGCTCCAGCTTGTCCGCCGTGGAAGCCAAGTCTTGAAGGCTTCCAACGAGATAGTCCTTAAAACCTTGGACCCGCAGAGCTAAATCCTGAGAGGTGCCCACAAAGTTCTCACGCATTTCCTTGCGGATCGACTCCCGGCGACGCTCCAACTGCTCCACATTTCGCTGGAGTTCTTCTTGGCGTTGTTTAAAGATGACTAAGCCATCTTCTAAAACCGTTTGCAGCGATGCCTGCTTGGTCTCCAATTCCTGGGCCACATCGTCCCGCTGACGAGCCAACTCATCCAGTTCCGCCTTAATCGCTTGCTTCTGAGCGGTGAGGTCATCGACTGAAACTTGGCTCAAGTCTTCGCTGGAAGACTCAACCGCCTGACTAGCTTCAGCCTGTTCTTCAGGCGCAGAATGGTCCGCTACTGACGCCCCAGCGCCATTATTTGGCTGCTCTGCCTCGGAGCCATGGGGTTGCACAGTCGTTTCTAAGTCTTCAGGATTCATCATCAGGCTTGGAAGAGCAAGATCAGGGGAGCTTCAGGCAGACAGGGGTTAGGTCAGTCTTGCTGCCTACCCCAGGCTCAATAGTTGTGTCTAGGTTAATCGGTTGCGGACCCTTTGGCGGGGGCGGATTCCTCCACCTGGGCAACGGCAACAGGCTTGGGGCTTTCCGCGACCTCATCAACCTCAGCGGTCTGGACCGGGCTGTCATCGGATAGACCCGGACATCGCGACTCAGCGCAATCTCTCAATTGCTGGGGATTAAACAGCATTGGCACGAAGTGAATATTGTTAACTTCGTTGAAGTAAAACAGGATGGGCAGGGGCTTCCAAAAGATTTCCCAATGGGTCCAGTCGGCATAGGGAAAGGTGCGCAGGCGCTTTTCGCCCCGATAGAGATCCAGGGCGGTGCCCGTGAAGTGGATACGCAGGAGCGTGGCTTGAACAGCCAGGAAAATCGCGAAGAGTCCGACCACTAAACCAACCCAAAGATTGAGTAGTCCCAGCGGGATGGCGATCGCCCCAAAGCCCAAGGCCAGGTTATAGCTGGGATCCAAAATAACGGTTTCTAGCTCAGGCTCAGGACGTTCAAAAACCACGGGGCACCGACGAGAAACAACGGAGTGCCCTCATTGTATCGAGAAGGCAGGCTAAGACGCCCCTAGGCAGAGCTGACCGGCTTTATTTTACAAATTGGCTAAAGCGCTGCCTTGCCCCTGGAACAGCAGACCCGACAAAAAGAAGTTCACCACAAAAATCAGCAACAGCGTTGTGACAACGGCAGCGGTTGTCGATTCCCCCACTCCCTTAGCCCCGCCAGTCGTCGTGAGTCCCCAGCTGGAGCCAATCACCGCTACGAGCCCACCAAAGACCACCGCCTTGATCATGGCGCTGATGAGATCCCAGACGCTGAGGAACTGGCGTACTGAGTTAATGAAAATGGCTTGGCTCATGCCGAAGACTGTCGTCGCGACCAGCAGACCAGCCAAGGTCCCGGCGATCGCAAATACCAAAGTCAAAATCGGCATCATCAAGCTACAGGCCAACACCCGAGGCACCACCAGATAATCCACCGGATCAGTCCGCAACACAAACAGCGCATCGATCTGCTCTGTCACCCGCATGGTGCCAATCTCCGCCGCAAAGGCTGAGCCCATGCGCCCCGCCAGCAACACCGCCGCAATCACCGGGGCTAGCTCCCGTACCAAAGCCAGGACCAATACGCCCCCCACCACAGCACCTGCACCAAAGCGGAGAAACTCCCGCGCCACCTGAATCGTAAAGACTGACCCCACCGATAGGGCCGCTACCCCAGTAATCAGAAGCGAAGCAGGTCCCGCTGCCTGCATTTGTTCAATCGTATTGCGGCGATTGATTCGGCCTCGCAATAAATGCACCAAAACCTGTCCCGCCAGAAGAATGGCGGACCAGAGGCGACGGAGCCAGCGGTTGAGACCGAGGTTGTTGGACAAAATTAGCGACGTATCTCAGTTAAGCGATTACAAACAGCGGCCAAACAATTCCTGCACCTGCTGCCAGGCATCCTGGGCAGCGACTTCCACGTAAGCCGATCGCCCATCACAAAAGAAGCCATGACCGGCGTCATCGTAGCGAAAAACCTTGTAATCTACACCATTGGCTTTGAGGGCCGCTTCAATTTCATCCACCTGGCCATTGGGGATGAGCTGATCTTCGTTACCAAAGAAGCCGTAGAGCGCACCGTCAATTTGCCTGGTTCGGGTCAAGGTGGGCGGCTCCCCAGCTCCGGGAGTCATGGTGGTGATACCTGCGCCGTAGAAACTCGCTGTCGCCTTAACTTCTGGCAAGGTTGCAGCGAGATAGACGACATGACCGCCAAAACAAAAGCCAATAGTACCGACGCCATCTGGCTTGACGTTGGGACGCGCTTTTAGGAAGGCGATCGCCGCCGCCACATCACTCAGCAGTTCATCGGCATCAGTCATTTCCTTGTACTTACGCCCTTCCTTCAGGCCCGCCTCGTTGTAGGCCACTTCAAAACCAGGGGCGTTGCGCTGATAGATGGCGGGGGCCAAAGCGATGTAGCCAGCGTTGGCGAGGCGATCGCAAACATCGCGAATATGGGCATTCACCCCAAAGACTTCCTGGATGACGACTACAGCGGGAAAGGCTCCCTCGCCCGCAGGCTCTGCCAAATAAGCGTCAATGATTAAGTTGTTATTGGGAACGTGGACCGCAGCAGTCGAAATCGTCATAGGAAATGAAAGGATGCCTTGGCGACAGCTTAAACCCCATTCTCTCCCCTAGGGAATCTCCACAAAAATCTGATAGTTAGATTCTTCCTCTGCGGTCACTTCAACGACATAGCTGCCATTCTGGGGCAAAGGCCGTCCTAAGCTTTTATTTTCTGGGCTGAGCAACCCCAGCGACTTGCCCCCTGGCGTCAATAAATAGGCTTTGACTTGACCCGATTGCAGGGTGAGCTGAAGCTGCTGGGCCTCCCGCGCCGTTAATTCATAGCGATGTACGTCCCCTGGCAATAACCGTCCAGAGAGGTATTCGAAGGTGCCACCCGGAAAAAACTGCACCGGCTGGGTAAAACTGCCGGTGATATAGCCCGTGGAACGCAGGTGGTGCTTGAGGCTGGTGATGAAGGCGGGGCGATCGCGCCAGGGATAAAACTGTTCCAACCGCTGCCAACCGTCCGCTTCCTGACCCAACAGATATTTATCGGCCATGTAGGCCGCTAAGACAGAGCGAATCACACTCAGGTAAACCTGCCCCTCAGTCTCAGCTGTGACGTCTTGGCTGGGCTCCGGCAGGGGCAACTCCTGGCGCAGCTCCCGGTAGCGCAACCACAGGCTGTAAGCATCGCTATAGACCTGCTTAGGGTAATCCCTGCTTACGTCCGCAAAGCTCCCCTCGTCGTAGCGCCAAATCTGGATGGGGTAAAAAGACGCTGCATAGGCTGCAAAGGCATAGGCGAAGCGATCGTCCCGGCTAATCCATTCGGGAACCACTTGGCCACCACCATCCTGGCCTAGGTCTAAGTCCTCCAGCTCAAACGCCCCATTTCCCCAGGGATGAGTCGTCAGGGCATAGCTTCCTTGCGTACCGGTCGCACCGGGCTGGTAGCGATACACCAACGATGAGAAGCAACAATGGGCTCCCCCAGAGAAGTTGCCGAGGTGAACCTCAGGCTCGGCATCTCCATCTAGGTCCAAAACCTTGAGGTCGCTGAGATTGCAGAGGGCTGGGCCTTCGGCGATTCCTCCGGAAGCTTGCGTAGCAATCACAGCCGCATCGCCATAATCCAAAGCCAAGTCCTGCGACAACAGCACCTGCCCCTGACGCAGAATTGTCAGCTGGGCAGCTTCCGCACAGATGCCATCTCCAGGAACGACACTTAGCTCAGCCTGGACCTTCCCCACAAAAGCAGTTGTTTTTTGGGGACCGGGCTCAGCCTGTTCCGTCAGGTCTTGGCTCCAAGCCGGGGCATTTAGCAACGTAATCGCACCCAATACAGCAACACCCACCCAGCCATTCCCAAGCGCCATTGCTCTACCTCAACCAATCCTGCGAGTCTCCCTCTCATAATGCTGGGCGAAACGCCCGCTGAAGCCCAAGTTTTCCAAAGAAATATGACTATCTACCGGACTTTATAAGGCTGGGCATTGCAATCAAATACATAGGGTTCCTCACCCCAAAGGCGAAATCGCTCTCCCCCGCCTAGAATAGGGCCTAGATATTGTTTGCCTCGAACAGCTACCCCTTTTAGACCCACAAACTCCACTGCGCTGCCTTCATGGTCAAGTTTTTTATTCAGCCCGAAAGCGAAATCCCCGCTTCTAATCAGCTGTACAACCAGATCATGTTTGCGATCGCCGCACGCAAGTTTCCCCCTGGGCAAAAACTGCCCAGCACCCGGCAGCTTGCCATGCAAACCGGCCTCCATCGCAACACCATCAGCAAGGTCTACCGCCAGCTAGAAGAAGATGGCCTCGTGGACGCCCAGGCGGGCTCCGGCATATACGTGCGCCAGAGCGAAGACGCCGAGGGCACCGGCTCCGTCACCCTGCTCAAGCGTCACCCCGACACCTACAAAGTGGTGCGCCAGACCCTAGATGACCTGGTGAAGCAGGGCTGCTCCTTGAACGAAGCGCGGGACATGTTCCTCGCAGAAATTGACTGGCGCCTACGCTGTAGTGCCCAAGTCCTCGTCACCGTCCCCGCCGACGATATCGGCGCAGGTGAGCTCATGGTGCGAGAGCTGGAGCAGGCCCTGAAGATCCCCGTCCAGCTCGTGCCCCTAGAAGAGTTGGGCAACATCCTCAACCAAACCCGCTCCGCCACGGTGGTCACCAGCCGTTACTTCATTAGCAACGCCGAGGAAATCGCCCAACCCAAGTCAGTGCGAGTGATTCCCGTAGATGTCTACGACTACAGCAACGAACTGCAAATCCTCAGCCAGTTGAGCCCTGGCACCTGTGTGGGCATCGTCAGCTTGAGCGCTGGCTTGCTGCGAGGCGCGGATGTTTATATTCGCAGTCTGATGGGTGAGAAGCTGCTGCTCATGAGCACCAAGACTAGCGATGCCTACAAGCTGAAGGCGATCGCCCGCAGTGCTTCCATCATCCTCTGCGACCAGGCCAGCTCCGAAGCCGTCAAGCAAGCCATCTTCCGCGTCCAAGACGACCTCATCCGCCATCCCAAGATCGTTCGCTGCGAAAACTTCATCAGCACCGACTCCGTCGCTCTACTCAAGCGTGAGTTGGGCCTGTCCTAGTCGCCGCGTAGTCACAGACAGGGGCAGAGAAAGGGCGTTAGGCTAGAACTATCGCCACCCAACCTCGTCCATGCAGTTCACCTACTACGGTGCCAATAGTTGGCTCCTCGAATTTGAGTCCCTTCGCATTCTCATCGATCCCTGGCTCGTCGATACCCTCACCTTTGGCGGGCAGTCCTGGCTATTCGAAGGCAGCCATCGCAGTCGCATCGCCATTCCTGACAATATCGACCTGATTCTCCTATCCCAGGGGCTAGAAGACCATTCCCATCGCCCAACCTTGGCAAAGCTGGACAAAGACATTCCGGTGGTGGCTTCTAGTACCGCAGCGGCGATCGTCCAGGAATTAGGATTTCTCAGCGTTACTCCTCTCAAACCAGGCGAAACCCACGAAGTCGGCAAGCAGCTCACAATTCGAGCGACGAAGGGAGCCCCCGTCCCCCAAACGGAAAATGGCTATTTGATTCAGGGCTTGAAGACTGGCAAGAGTCTGTATTACGAGCCCCATGGCTATAGCGATAAAGCATTAAAGGATTACAGTCCCATTGATGTGGTGGTGACGCCCATTGTTGATTTAGGCCTGCCGGTGGTGGGGGCGATCGTGCGGGGTAATGAACGTACGGTTCAGCTCCTGGAGGAGGTTCAGGCACAGTATGTTCTACCGACGTCTGCAGGGGGAGAGATTGAGTACGCGGGAATTTTGGATAAGTTGCTGAAGACGAAGGGGGATGCGGAGCAGTTTCGCGGTTTACTTCAGGCGCAGGAGCTTTCAACGGAGTTGTTGGAGCCGCTAGATCAGGTGCCTTTGGCGATTCCTGTTTGAGTGCGTTGAGCGATCGCGGTCTAAACGCAGCCTGCCGATATTTTGGAATGGACCCATCAGGGGTAACACCCCTGGGGGCTAATGGTCAGGGGGCTAGTTAACCCTCGCAGGGGCAGACCCTGCTTTCCATTGTGATTATTTCTAGGCAGACTATATTCAGGTTCACGCGAGGTCGTTAAAGATTTTACTTTCGGCCTTCACGGCCAGGTGTCCCACAAGCACGGGGACAGCTACAAATGAGGTGGGAGTCTTGTTGTAGTTTGTATCACCTGGATGACTAGATGATTGGGTTCATCCGGTAAAACGACTTTAAGCCAAGCTGTGCGGGTACATAGCTTGGCTTTTTATTTGGCCTTATAGTGCAGCTGAGCTGGTCGCTCATGAGACAAATCGACAAATCTGGCAGCCATGAGGGCCAGCCCTCAAACTCCCGCTCAAGGGGGCCGAAGCGCCGCCCCCTTAGAGGTTATCCCCCTGCGCAACAGGCTGGGTTGCTTCAGTCGAAAATCTGATTTTACGACGGTAGGGACATGGCATCGCCATGTCCGCAGTAGCCCTTAAATGCTCAGAAGTCTAAGGCAATCCTCTTGCTTCATCGTTAAAGCAAAAGCAGAGGAATCAGTGCAGGACTGTTGGCATCACTGCACAACCTTACCCATTACCGATTCCCCCGCCTCATAGCACTTTGCGTGACTCAGCTCTAAAACTGCTTCGCTTTCAAGTTGGCAATTTCAATCGGCTCGATCGCATCCGCGACCTTAAAGCCAAACACCTGGGCATAGAAGAACAACTCGCCTTCCAAGCTCCGCTTGATGTTCTCGGCCTTGCGGAAGCCATGCTGCTCCCCTTCAAAGGGAACATAAGCAACGGGGAGGCCCTTGTCCTTCAGCACATCCACCATGGCTTCAGCCTGGTTTGGGGGCACAACGCGGTCTTCTAGGCCCTGGAAGAAGATGACGGGACAGGAAAGGTGCTGGGCGTGGTTAATGGGCGATCGCTGCTCATACACAGCCTTACTGGCGGGGTAAGGGCCTACAAGGCTGTCCAGGTAGCGCGCTTCAAATTTGTGGGTGTCTTCTGCCAGGGCAGTGAGGTCACTAACGCCGTAGCGGCTAGCTCCGGCTTTGAAGACGCTGTGGAAGGTGAGGGCACAGAGGGTGGTGTAGCCACCTGCACTGCCGCCATCGATGGTGAGGCGATCGCCATCCACATCTCCCCGCTCGGTCAAATACTTGGCCCCATAGACACAGTCATCGACGTCCAACACGCCCCAATTTCCCTTCAGCCGCTCGCGGTAGGCACGACCATAGCCCGTGCTGCCGCGATAGTTCACATCCAGCACAGCGAAGCCCCGGCTGGTCCAGAACTGAATGCCCAGGTTCAGGCTACTGCGGGTGGCGGCAGTAGGTCCGCCATGGCTCTTAACCAGCAGGGGAGGTTGCTCACCAAGGGAGCCATCAAAGTCGCGGTTCTTCGGCGCGTAGTAAATGCCATGGGAGACTTCTCCGCCGCTGGTGGGGAAGGAAACTAGCTCCGGCTCGGAAAGATAGTCGGGGTCAATCTCTAAGTCGCTAGAGGAACGCAGCACGGTCATTTGCCGCGTCTTTAGGTTCAGTTGCACCACCGCAGTGGGACTAATGGCAGAACCGGCGATGAAGATGGCGCGATCGCCATTGGCCTGAATATCGCTAATTTCGGTATAGGGACTGGTGATGGTCTCCAGCTCACCGCTCACGGTGTCGATGAGGCCCAAGAACCAAATACCGCCCTGGGTATAGGTACACACGATGCGCTCCGCCGAAGCAAAGGCAAAGCTGTCCATGCAGAAGACCCACTGGGGAAAGCCAAATTCTGCCGCCATGGGGCAAACCGCTTCAACAGTGCCTCCGTTGGCAGCCTCGCCGTCCCAGCGGTAGATATTCCACCAGTCCGTGCGATCGCTCACAAAGTACAGCCGACCATCCGGGGACCAAGTGGGCTGAACAATGGATTCAGTTGGCCCGCCCGCGACCAGCTTGGCCTCACCTAAGCTGCCATCCGCCTGGAAATCCGCTACATACAGCTCCGTGCTATCCCAAGGCATATTGGGATGGCTCCAGCAAATCCAAGCCAGCTGTTGGCCATTGGGGCTCACCCGGGGCGCAGCATAGAAGTCATGGCCTTCAACCAAGACCTGGCCAACGCTCTCCTCACCTTGAGCATTTACCGCAACAATTGTGTTCGTCGGTTCGTCTTCTCCCTGGTGAGCTTCACGAACGCCAACCCAGCGATCGCGGCTCTTATCAAAATTTCCATCGGCATAGCGCATTTCAGGGCCAGCTTCCGGGGTCGCAGTTGTTAACGCCCGAGGAGACTCACCCTCGGCCAAACAGTAGAGACGCTGATCAGCGTTATTGGAGAAAAAGACTTTGCCATCCCCCAGGATGAAAGAGCCACCGCCATATTCATGGACCCCGTTACGAATGCTATAGGGAAGCGCATTCATCTCAGCGCATCGCCCATCAGGCGTCTGCTTCAGCAGGACGCTCCGCCCTTCTTCTGAAGGACGCATTTCGAGCCAGTAGGTATCGTCACCCTCCAGGGCAGTACCAATGAGACTGATGGTATTGGCCACAATCAGATCCGCCGTAATTGGCGAAGTCCACGAGCCATAAGCGGCTGCAATCGCGTGGGTCATTCGATCCGTCTGCTCGGTTAGAGTCTTCATGCTGGCGCAGTCAACCACAGTGAATAAATGGGCGACCCAGCTTTATACCCCTACGAGGGAAGCAAGCTGCGATCATATCAGGATGCCGAACCGGAGACGCCTTGGTACTCACGGGTTCAGGGGGTGATGGCATTCAATATAGAAGCGAACTCACCGGAACGTTAAGGGGCAATTGCACTAGCCCCGTAGAGAGGAGTTGCCCCCCGCGAGGGCGAACCCAGCCACGGTTTAGGGGCATTGGCCCCCAAGGGGTATTTGGCCGAAGAAGTTAGGCATTACTGGGGGGAACGACCGCCCCCAGGCAATTGTAGAGAACTACTCAGCTCCCATGAATCATCCTGAACCCAGGCATTTTATTCAAGCCGGACCCTTGGGTTGAAATCCCTCAAAGCTCACCCCCTGGGCTGAAGGCCTAAAAATTCAGGAACATCGCATCTTCCCGCAAAGTTCATCAACCTAAAAATCACTCATGAACTTCAGTGCAAATAGCAGCCTCTAGAGCTGCTTCAGCCAAACCAGTCATCACCAAAAGGAACTTAGATTTAGCGCGCACTGGAGCAATGAACACCCACCTCACTCTTAATTAATCCAAAGGATATTAAGGGCTCAGCGTCCCCTACCCAAAGCAGCGGAACAAGTGGGCCGAACTTATGTCCTAGGGGGACGACTGTCAATCCTTAACCACCCTGCATCCCCCAAGCATCCCAAGCCAGCCCGACAACCAGGCCTTTATGCGTCAAGCCCCCCCGTGCCTTACTTGGTTGCGGAGGCTTGAGGCCAGACAGGGGAAAAACCGTCTAGCTCCCATGGTTGCCAGCCTCTGCAAGCGAGACAAGGCTAGCTCCAATGTCCTAGGAAATTCGTCCTCGCTCAGACAGAGATTCAGCCCTAATGTCCCCGGCATTGAACCGGCTGAGACGTGGATAGAGATAAAAGCGATCGCTTATCCGAAATCCCCAGGGAGCCCGATGTAGTTATCTCTGAACCTCAAACAAACTCAGTACGTAGACTCCAAGGCCTACTACTGACAACTTGTTACCTCTAGTGTCCCTAAGTTCCCAAACCCTCCCATGACTCTCTCAAACGGAAACTCTCCTGTGCGCCAAATAACCGAGCAAATCCTTGCAACCCGGAAGATCACCCGCAACGCCCAACAACAACTAATGGGTGCTCTGCTTTCTAAGCAAGCTATTAGCCCTGACGACCGAGCCATGATTGATCGCATTTTCGATCAACTTCACCGAGGTCTACTCCACGTCGTTGACTAATGCATCTAGGCGGAGAGTTCGAACTGTTTTCTACCCAAGCTGCAAAATCATAAATAGCTTCTTGCCATTTTCGAATTGTGGCTGCTAGGCTACAGCAGCGTCCTTGACAGAGGGCGAATAGGTGTTATTGGAAACATGACATCGACTCTTTCCACGGCAGCCTTCCACGGCGTTGGGTATTTGGTGCTCCAAATTCCAACATTGGTTTGGTCCGCTGTTCGGCTCGAGCTCTCCATCGAAGGCAACAAAGATTAAGTTCTGCCTTCGCTGCCCACCCCGCGATGCGCAATGACACAGCCAAACATCCTCGAACTGGCAAAGCAGGGTGATGCCCGTGCAATCACAAGCCTGCTCAATCGTTCCCTTCAGCCCAAAGGCATCACTGCCAAGGCGGCCAAGCGAGACGGCATCTTGCATGTGCTCCTGGAGGGCGAAACGCCGCCGAACCAACCGGCATCTATTCGTTGTATCCATCAGGGCCTACAGAAACTAGGTTTTGTCGATACTCCTATCACTATTTATGGCCGTGAGCAGGGCAGTGCAGAAGTCTGTTGGCAGAGCCACCTAGATGCGCCCCTTATCGGAGAGGCTCCCATGATGGCTGACTCTTCTGAGAGTGAGCAGCTAATCCCTCCTCCCCCTCCACCACCGCCAGAAGCTTCCATCACCGACAACCAAGACGGCGAATCCTGGGACAACTTTGACTTCCGCGCAGCAGAGAGTGACGAACCCACCGCTGTTGCAGAGGAGCAACCTGCAGCAGCTTACGAAGCTTCGGCCGAGGCTTGGAACAACGATTTTGCAGGCGATGATTTTGCCTTGGACTCTCCCGACGAACCCACTCTAATTGTTCCGCCCCAGCCCGATGAAGAGCTCGACAGCGGAAACCTCAGCGATGAGGACTCCGACAGCGAGATTCTGCTATCCCTATGGGATGACGCGGATATTGATGAAGATGACATGGTCGAGCCTTCCATCGATGGCAACGGAGAGGAATTAGACCTCTGGCAAGATGGTGGTGCTGGTAACTCGACAGATGGGAATGGAGGGCACACAGCAGATTCTCCCGGTTTAATTGGGGAGCCGCAGTCCAAACGTAAGGGCTCAACCTTGCTTCCCCTGGTCTTATTAGCGTTCTTAGGCGTACTGGGCGGTGCAGCAGCAGCATCCAAAATGGGCATGTTGCGTTTGCCTTGGCTTGCTAATATTCCTGTCGTAGGCAGTCTTCTAAGCCCAGCAGAAAATGGCTCAGAGACTCCCGCAGAGCAAGCTCCCGCAGGTACATCTGTAACCTCAACCAATACCGGCAGTGAAACTGCAGAGCCCAACTCCACGACAGCTCCTTCCGGCGAGAATGGAACTACAACCTCGGCTCAGGAAGAAGCTAGTCCTGTTGAAGCAACGCCATTCCGCGATGGGGTCAACGCAGCCACACAAGCCGCAACACTCGCCCAAATCGCCAGCTCTTCCGAAGACTGGAATATTGTGGCTGAGCATTGGAGCGATGCAGTAGATGGTATGGCAGCTGTTCCCAGTGACCATCCACGCTATGAGGTCGCTCAAACAAAAGTCTCTGAGTATCAAAAGAATCTCGATTACGCTCGCCGTTTGGCGAATCCCTAGTTCATCGCTTATGGGCGTGCTAGTTGTTCAAAGTCATACAAGGCAAATTTCTCGAACGTACGTACGATCTAGACTCCAGATAACAATTGATCTAAAAAGGCCCCTTCATCGTGAAGGAGCCTTTTTAGATCAATTGAGAAAGCTGTCAAAGCTCGGAGCCATGAGAAGCTGAAGCATTCGATATTAATCTCCGGGCAGGATGATGCAGGGCTTCATAAAGCAGACAGTTCTGATAAACCTTTGATGATCCTACACAGTAAGTGAAATGAGTCAGGCAGTATAAATTAACCGTCAACATGTATACAAATACTTATTTAAATTACGCTTGGGCTTATGAAGTTCAGATGTATTCAAAGAGCCATAATAGCTCGGGAATCTACTGATATTTAGTCGATTTTCCGGTTTAAGACGTTGAGAATAGGATAACTAAAATTAGGCGGTCTAATACTACCTGACTGCTTAGTTTCAGGCTCTTAGCTCTAATTATTCCGTGAATACATTCGAGAGAATTTAGACATGCAGAAGCTCAGTCATGACGCTTGTCTGAAACTCGTGACCTGTTCTATGATTGGAACTTAAGCTTCTAAAATTCTTGCTTTTATTTGCAAGCTTTAATCTATATCGGTGGGAACGTAAAGCATCTTTACCTGACGCTAGCGTCCAGCCAAATATTCAAAATTTTAAAACGTGAAATCTAGACAAAACGCAGAGTTCAAGTACCCAGTACAGCAATCCTTGATTAAAGGCTCCATGGCTAGGCTATCGATTTTTGTCGATGGCAACAATATGTTCTATGCCCAGCAAAAGAACGGTTGGTTCTTTGATCCCCGTAAGGTGTTGAGCTACTTTACCCAGCATGAGAAGACCCAGCTAATGAATGCCTTTTGGTATACAGGCATAAAGGATTCTCAGGACCAGCGAGGGTTTCGAGACGCTCTCATTAGCCTGGGCTATACGGTAAGGACTAAAATTCTCAAGGAGTACTACGACGATAACTCGGGTCGCTATTCCCAGAAGGCAAACTTAGATATTGAGATTGTCATCGATATGTTCAATACCGTTGAACAGTATGACAGTGTGATTCTCTTCAGCGGCGATGGTGACTTTGAGCGGGCGATTGAACTACTGCGCTCTAAAAACACCCACATTACGGTCATTTCGACAGAGGGGATGATTGCACGGGAGCTACGTAACGTGACAGACCGCTACATCGACCTCAACAGCATCCGCCAATTTATCGAGAAATCTTAGGTCCACTCAATGACTTGCTGCTAGGTGAGTCGGTTGATGGTCCGTTGGGTACGGCCATTTTGTAAGCTGGACAGGAGCCTCGTCTTTGGGGGCATTTGATTCCTTTAGCAGAGTTCCATGACCTATAGGGTTGCGACCTTCTATAAATTCGTAGAACTGCCAGGTTGGGAAGCGATGCGATCGCCTCTCCTGGATTACTGCAACCACCAAAACGTTCGGGGCACCATTCTCCTAGCCAGCGAAGGGATAAATGGGACGATCGCGGGCCAGGGAGAATCAGTGGAACGGGTGTTGACCTATCTAAGCGAGGAACTAAGCCTCGAAGAGTTATGCCCTCGTTGGTCCGACGCGAAGACCCAGCCCTTCGGCAAGATGAAGGTCAAACTCAAAACAGAAATTGTCACCTTTGGTCAGCCCGAGATTCACCCCGCTCAACAGGCTGGAACCTATGTGGCACCAGAAGATTGGAATACACTGATTGCTGATCCAGAAGTGGTGGTGGTAGATACGCGCAATAGCTACGAAGTCCGCATTGGCAGTTTTGAGGGAGCAGTCGATCCTCAAACGGAGAAGTTTCGGGATTTCCCAGACTATGTTGAACAGCAGCTCGACCCAAAGCAACACTCTAAAGTCGCGATGTTCTGCACAGGGGGTATTCGCTGTGAGAAAGCGTCAGCTTACTTAAAACAGCAGGGCTTTGAAGAGGTGTTCCATCTCAAGGGCGGCATTCTCAGCTATTTAGAGACGGTGCCATCAGAAGAGAGCCGGTGGCGGGGTGAATGTTTTGTCTTTGATGAACGCGTGGCAGTCAAACAGGGGCTTGAACCGGGTAGCTATGTGATGTGCCAAGCCTGTGGCCAGCCAGTCTCGGAGCAGGAACAACAGACCGAGCGATATGAGCCGGGGGTGAGTTGTCCCCATTGCGCGAATCAAGCAGAGGAGTCCTCATCGTCCGGCGACGCTTAGGCACACAGAGTCATTCGATCTAAAGCGGCATTTGGTGAATTGACCTTCCAGGCAGAGAAGCAAGGGAAAAGTTCAAGTTAAGATTTTGCAAATTAAGATTTTTAGAGACTCGCCACTACCTTGAACGCCAGCAAGGGATAGTCAAGGATATTTCCCTAAGAAAAAGACTCCTATGATGATGCCCCGCCTGCGCCGACTGTGCGCTGCGATTTCACAGAAAGCCTTTCTTGCCATCGCCCTCAGTGCAATCCTCCTTGTCTCTACGGGCTGTTCTGCCTTGGCTCCCCCGGAGTCTCCCTCCGCTCAGTTTGAACAGACCCAAGCGGAGACCTCTGGGCGTAAGGCACCTGATGCAGTTGCCAAGGAAGCCGTTAAGGGCAGCAGCCTCAACGATTTCTTCCCCCGCTCCGTGGCAGGCTATAGCGGCTATGACGTAGTAGCGGCTCAAGAAAAGAAAGGATTCGCCCAGTTCAAGGTGAATGAAGGCGGCGAAAATGTGGCCATGCTGTCGATCAATGACACCATCAGCAATCCCAATGCTGCCACGAAGTATGAGTCCAGCACTCGCAAGATTCAGGGTTCTCCAGCCTTAGATATTGGTAATAACGGCACAGGTGTCTTGGTAGGCGATCGCTTCCAGGTCAAGGTTCAATCCCGCAGCGATCGCTTCAGCGCCGAAGATCGCGAAGCTTGGCTACAAAAGTTTGACTTCAAGGGACTGGCTAAGCTCAACAGCTAACCCTAGCCACATCAATACTTTCAAGACGAAAAGCAACCTATGGCCCCTGTGGCTTGTGAGTTTGCGATCCCCTCAAGACCCAAAGCTATCTCGAAGGAGTCTCCCTTGAGCAAGAAACCTGTTTATACCTTGGTCGATGAACTGCCCAATAAAGGCCTCACGATCATGTCTCTCAAAGCGCTGGACTTTGCAGTCCCCGGTGCTTGGAATAATCTGACCGGCTTTGTTAACACCATTAAGGAAGTCACGGGTGAGACCGATGAAGCCCTGATTAAAGAGATTGGCGATCGCGCTATCACCCTCTACAACGACAAATCAGAGGGTTACCAAAAGGCCCTATGGCTCTACCAAACCGTGGATAGTGCCTCTAGCGCCCTAGGCACCGGAATGATCGCCAATAAGGCAACGGAAAACATCTCATTCCTAGGCCTGATCAACAAGCTGACGCCTAAGCCCGAGAAAGCCCAGAGCTTTGACCTCACGGTCAAGCTGGTGGTGGAGCTGGTCGCCTTTTGCCAAATCAACGGCATCCCCGGCGATAGCATTGGCGATTTCCTCGGAGCTGTGAAGGACTACGGCGGTGAGTCCCTGATGCGTATGGCGGCTCTAGTTTGCTACGACGGCTTGGTGCCCCTGGGCCCCAGCTTCGCAGAGAAGGGCTTGGAAACGCTGAAACAATCCAGCGCTTCAGATTTAGACCACAATAAGACCTTTAAAGGCGTCAAAGAACTGATTCCTGGCGATCGCGATAAGGGCAAGTTGGCCTTTATCACCGAGAGCTTTGAGTCCGTGCAGGACTGGATGCTGGGCTTTGTGGGCGATCGCGGTCTGACCCAGGACAAAGTGGTCACCAGCCTAAGCAAGGCAGTGGATCTATCCCAGGACAAGCTGGAATATCTAGGTGCATTCTTGGATGTAGGCACGAACTACTACGAGCACACCGGGGTTCAAACCCTGACCCGGCGTTTAGTTGAGCGAGCAGCTGCCGAAGTTTAAGCAGCATCCCGACTGACTCCAAACCACTGACACAGCGGAAATGGACAAGCCCAATGGTGAAGGGGAGCGCATAAGTGTCCCCTTCACCATTGGGCTAATCAATATCTAGATGAGAGAAGGGCGATCGCCCTGGGTACTATTTGTTTTAAGAAAAGTATTTTCTGACCTGAAGCCTTTGGGCCAGGGTTAACTCTTTGCCAAGCCAGCCATTGCACCAATCCCATGCCAGCTAGATGCCTTACTGTCGCAAGGAATCTACGATGTCTTTTGGTCGCATCTCTACCACTCTGCTCCCGATCGTTTCGTTGCCCTTAGTTTTGATTATAGGAACACCCGCCAACGCAGGGCCTTCCAATGGTCATTATGTGGGTGCAGGTGTGCGCGCTGGCTTCGACAACGGCACCGGATTAGCTATTACCGGTAAATTGCAAGTTAAAGAACTGAACGATAGCTGGAGCCTGTCCCTACGACCAACACTGATCTTGGATCGAGCAACAGAAATGCGGGCCGCATTCACTGCAGAGACCGCGATCGGCCGCGTCTCTCCTTACTTTGGCGGTGGCTTGGCCTACAACACCCACGGCAGCCAAAAAGTTGACCCAATGCTGAGTGCTGGCGTTGACGTGAGCCTACATCGCAATTTTGTCGTGCGAGTCGGGGGAAATTATATTTTCCAGGATGGCGATACCGATGCCGAGATGCTCGTGACTGGCAACTATGCGTTTTAAGCAAATTCCATAGGGGAGCCATCACCTGGGTAAAGCAACCCATTCACCCCTTGCCAAGAAGAAATGCTGATATATGCTAAGCGAGATATTCATTTTGGGGCAACCACCATGGGTTCTCTTTCACAACTACGCAACCTTGCGCTCCTAGCAACTCCGCTCATGCTGGGCATTATGGCTCCCGCAGCCATGGCCGGCCCCCTGGAAGGCTACAGCGTTGGGGCAGGTTTCCGCGGTGGGTTTAACGATGACACGAGCTTTGCCATTGGGGCAAAACTGCCCATCACCCAGTTCAAAATTCAAGGCAATGGTCTAGGCCTATCCGTCCGCCCAGATCTAATTTTCGGCAGCGAGCTGGAAGTGCGTGCGGCAGCGACGGTGGATGCCACTGCTTTGAAGCTATCCCCCTATGGGGGTGGCGGCTTAGCCTATAACACTGATAACACCGGTGACATCTCCCCCATGCTCAGTGCAGGTCTGGAATATGACTTGCAGCGTAACGCCGCAATTCGCCTGGGTGGAAATTACATTTTCCAAGATGGCGATACGGATGCAGAGCTATTGATTATGGGGATGTTCAACTTCTAGGACATCCAGAACGGCTAATCGGTCCAGACTTTTGCACTGATTAGCCGTTAGCTTCGCAAACTTGAGAAATTGGGTATCAAGCCTTGCAGATGCTTTTTAACCGTGGCAATGTCGCCTTCCATGGGGCCTGAGTCTCCACCACAGTTATAGCGGTAGGCATCAAAAATTGATTCACCTTGGCGATGGGCGATGATGCGATCGCTGGTCCCACCGGTACAGCCTGGCTCCATGGATTTTTCACCTTGGCGGATGCGGGCTTCGTTCAGTACAGTCAGCACAGTTTGGAATTGCTCGGCGCTGCTGGGCCATTCTTGCTGGGCAAGGATATCACCATAGCTATCGACCGTAATCCTGACCGCTTGGGCCGTCACGACGATGCCATAGCTCCGATGAAATCGCGGCGGAACGGAAGAGTCTGTGAAACGGTAAGTGACTTGATCGATTTCACTGTTGGCAAAGTCGAACGATTTTTGGTCAAAGCCCATGGCATTAGTTAGGGAGTGGCAAGCGCTAAGGAGAATCGCGCCAATGAGCAATTGGATAAATTGGTCGGCAGGTTTAGCGAATAATTGTCCAAAATTCCCGTTACAAAGATGGGCTTGGGACGATCGCCCCCAGCCCATTCATTCAAAAATCCCTAAAGAGCACAGGGTTATTTAGTCGAGATCCAAAACACTGCGAGTGTTTTCCCGACGGCGGTCATCCTTATCCTGATAATCAGACAAACAGCTATCCTGCTCCACCATGGCGCAGCTCAGATAATCCGTCGCTTCAATCAGCGCAGCACGAAGCGCCTGACCCACAGGGACCTTATTGGACTTGGCGCGATCGCCCCCAACGTTCACACCTCGGAAACCCACATTGGCACTACCACCCTTCGCCTCAGAGGTTGCTCGACCTTCCACCGTACGGGAATGCACAACTTCCCCTGTCGTGGAATCAACCACTCGCAAGTCAATGGCAATATAAGCCTGCTGCTTCTCCTGGCGACCGCCGCCGCCCAAGCGAATACCACCAATGCGAATGCCGCCCACGCGGCCACCACTCGATTCTTCGGCCACGCCTTCTTCGTAAGCTGCAACCCGGCCCAGCACAATGTACTGAGCGCCAGTCACCTGTCCCTGCTGAGCTCCAGTGCCGGGGCGAGTAATGCCTAGCTCTGCCAGCTCTTGCTCGGATAACACTTCACCCAGCTTTTGGCGCTCGGCAACGCGGAAATTTCCCGTCGCATTTAGTTCATTACTGAGGGCATCCGCCAGCTCACGGGAAGCGCCGTCATTCCACCACCAATAGCTGGTCTCATTTTTGAATTCTGGCACCGAAATAACCGGCTTTGATTGCGCCAAGGCCGTCGTACCCACGCCAAAACTCAAGCCAAAGGCGAGAGACGCCAGAACAGCACTGCGGCTTAGAGAACGGGTCAATAGGGAGATGGCCATAGTTAAAACTTATCTAATTCTCTATAAAACGACGCCCCAGTTTGCCTCTGGCTTACTGAAGGTCTCGAGAATCCTAGCATAAGCCAATTGGCTTAGACGGCAACTTGCTTTTCAACTAAAAATCTCGCCATGAAAGCTAAAGTTAGAAGTTGGCTAAGCCTAGATTCGACAAGCATTTCAACAATAATTCAGAACTCAATAAAGACTTTGTAGCATTACATAAAAGTGCGGTGAACTTGAGGTGCGGGATTGGGGCGTGGCTAGGCACCGCAAACACACCCAAATTTGATGCTTGCAGGGGCTGGTTTGCACGGCATAGCTTTGCCCAAACAGCTCAGGGGCAGGGCAACTCCGGCCCCTACGTGGCGATTCAGAATGGATGGGATTTAGGTATTAAGCAATGCCTGTTCCTATGCTTTGGTTGCGCCAACAAACGGGTAATCTATGTACCCTTTTGCACCTGGGCTATAGAACGTCGTCTGGTCCGGTGCGTTTAGCTCAGCGCCCAGGCGGAAGCGTTCGGGCAGGTCGGGGTTGGCAATAAAGGGAATGCCGTAGGAGATGAGGTCTGCTGCCTGGCTGGCGATCGCCTCCGCCCCGCTCTCCGCGTCATAGCCGCCATTCAGCATCAACGGCCCCGAAAAAGCCTTGCGAATGGAAGGCACAGCCCGCTCCCCTTCGTTGTACATGAAGTGACCGGGCAAAGCCTCAATCACATGGAGATAGGCCAGCCCCAAGGGCTCCAACTGCTCCGCCACATAAGTAAAGGTTGCCACTGTATTGCTATCGCTCAAATCATTGAAGGTGCTGTTGGGGGAGAGGCGAACGCCGACGCGATCGGCAGTCCAGGTAGCAATGACAGCCTTTGTCACTTCCAGCGTCAGCCGGGCTCGGTTCTCGATGCTGCCGCCATATTCGTCGGTGCGCTGGTTGACGCCATCCCGCAAAAACTGGTCTAGCAAATAGCCATTGGCGCTGTGGACTTCCACACCATCGAAGCCTGCTGCTTGAGCTCGCTTAGTTGCATCCACGTATTGTTGAATAATCGCAGGAATCTCATTCAGCTCCAGCGCCCGAGGCACCTCATAGGTCTTCTTGCCTTGAGGCGTGTGAATCTCACCGCTGATAGCGATCGCCGAGGAAGAGACTGGCGTTTCACCATTGGGTTGAAAATCGGAATGGGAAGCCCGACCCACATGCCACAGCTGGAGCACAATCTTGCCACCTGCTTTGTGAACGGCATCTGTGACTTTCTTCCAGCCTGCAACCTGCTCATCGTTGTAGATGCCGGGTGCCTGGTCCCAGCCGTATCCTTGTTCGGAAATGGCGGTGGCCTCGGCAATGATCACCCCGGCGCTAGCCCGTTGGCGGTAGTACTCCACCATCAGGTCGTTGGGAACGCGGCTTTCGCCTGCGCGGCCCCGAGTCAGGGGAGCCATGGTGATGCGGTTGGGGCTGACAATAGCTCCCAAGCTGATGGGCTGGAACAAGGCTGCGGTGTCGGCCATGGGAAAAGATCCTGGGTTGCTGAAGGTAAAGCGTGACTGATGCTCGAGTATCTGGACTGCGGAGTTTGGTGGGCAGCCTCAATCCCTTTGGAGAGACCGAGGCAGAGTTCCAACAACCTAGGCAAGATGCTGCTCAACCATTTCGGTTAAACGGCTCCGGGTGACTGCTCCGGTGAGTCTTTCCACGACCTGTCCCTGCTCAAAGAGCAGCAGTGTTGGAATACTGCGCACTTCGTAGCGGGTCGCGGTGTCGGGATTCTCATCGACATTGAGCTTCGCGACTTGGAGCCGACCTTTGTAAGTAGAGGCGATCGCATCCACCACCGGACTGACCAATCGACAGGGTCCACACCAGGGCGCCCAAATATCGACTAGCACCGGCAGCTCGCTATTCATAATCAGCTCGTCAAACTGATGGTCATCCACAGTAATCACCCTTTGGGGCTGAGCCTGGACGGTTGAATTTTCCGCTGCTTGAGGTTGAACGGTTTGAAGTTGAGCGCTTGGGGATTGCACGGCATTCACCATGGTGTACCTCCTGAATGATTCATTGTGGGAAGAGCCGACCGGGGTCTGACTTCCTGTCCTAAGGCTGTCCTAAGGTTGGAAATCTAGAAGCTAGACTTGATGGTCAGACTTTTCTTTAATTCGATAATCTCGAACAAATGAATCTTAGCGCAAATGTCATAATGCAACCATGCGAGAGTTGTTCCACCCCGATGTTCAGCAGGTCAGTTTAGCGAGCCTGCTCTATGCCCTAGGCGATCCGGTTCGCCTGGAAATTGCCCAGCGACTGGCCCGAGAGGGCGAACAGTCCTGCTCAGCCCTGTGCTGTGATGTGGCAAAATCCACCCTCTCCCACCATTTCAAAATTTTGCGGGAAGCAGGGGTTGTCTACTCCCGTAAAGAAGGCACCCAGCGCATCAATTCCCTGCGCAAGACGGAACTCGATCAGCGCTTCCCTGGCGTCATGGATGCCTTGCTGGCGGTCGCTGAGCAGTAGCACAGATGATCCTGGTGGAGAGCTGCTGGCTGCTAGTTTGTGATAAAGATCGCGGACTGAATGCTGCTTTACCACAGGTGGGGGTTGCTTGCGGCAGCGGCTACATCCCTTGAGGGGGCTTCGTTACAATAAGGCGATCGCCCCGGAAGATCGGTAAACCGTAGGTTTATAGGCTTAGGACTGATCCCTAATTTGTTGCAAAGCAATTTACAATTGTTAAACAAATAGGTGTTGTCAACCGAGGCATAAGACACATTCGCCCCACAAGCTCGAATGTTCCGAGGGTTGCCCTCCAGCCCGAGCTGGTTGCGAAATAATGCCGATTTTCTGCTGAGTAACCCTCGGCAAGTGGCCAAATATCACAGTTCGTAGAGAACTGAACAATAAGAGCAGACATGAAAGACCTTACGCGCTATCGCAATATTGGAATCTTCGCCCACGTCGACGCAGGCAAGACCACTACAACCGAACGTTTCCTGAGCCTCACCGGCAAAATCCATAAGATCGGTGAAGTCCATGACGGTGCAGCCACCACCGACTTCATGGAGCAGGAACAAGAGCGCGGAATTACGATTCAGTCTGCTGCTACGACCTGTTTCTGGAATGACCACCAGCTCAACATTATTGACACCCCCGGTCACGTTGACTTCACCATCGAGGTGTATCGCTCTCTCAAGGTGCTTGATGGCGGCGTGGGTGTGTTCTGCGCCTCCGGTGGTGTGGAGCCCCAGTCTGAGACCAACTGGCGCTACGCCAACGAGTCTGGCGTTGCTCGTATCATCTATGTGAACAAGCTGGACCGGACTGGTGGTGATTTCTACCGTGTGGTGGACCAGGTTGAGAACGTCCTGGCTGCCAAGCCCATGGTGATGGTGCTGCCCATCGGCATCGAAGACCAGTTCACCGGTTTGGTTGACCTCCTGACCCGCAAGGCTTGGGTTTGGGATGGTTCTGACGATCCCACCAAGTACGAACTTCTCGATGTCCCTGAGGACATGAAAGAGCAGGTCGAAGAGTGGCGCGAGAAGCTGGTTGAGCTTGCGGTTGAGCAAGACGACGCCATGATGGAGAAGTACCTCGAAGGTGAGGAAATTTCCATTGATGAGCTCAAGGCTTGCATCCGTAAGGGCACCCGTGAGCTGGCTTTCTTCCCTACCTACTGTGGTTCTTCCTTTAAGAACAAGGGTGTACAGCTAATCCTTGATGCGGTTGTGGATTACCTGCCTAACCCCAAGGAAGTGAAGCCCCAGCCTGAGGTTGACTTGGAAGGCAATGCCACAGGCGAATTCGCCTTGGTAGACACCGAGTATCCTTTGCGTGCTTTGGCATTCAAAATCATGGATGACCGCTTCGGCGCTCTGACCTTTACTCGCATCTACTCCGGCACCTTGAACAAGGGTGACACCATCCTCAACACCTACACCGGAAAGACCGAGCGCATCGGTCGCCTGGTGGAGATGCATGCTGACTCCCGCGAGGAGATCAACACCGCCCAGGCTGGCGACATCATCGCCATTGTTGGCATGAAGAACGTCCAGACCGGTCACACCCTCTGTGACCCCAAGAAGCCCGCTACCTTGGAGCCCATGGTCTTCCCTGACCCTGTGATCTCCATTGCTGTGGCGCCAAAGAACAAGGGTGGCTCCGAGAAGATGGGTCTGGCTCTCAGCAAGATGGTCCAAGAGGATCCCTCTTTCCGCGTTGAGACCGACCAGGAAAGTGGCGAGTGCATCATGATGGGCATGGGTGAGCTTCACCTCGACATCAAGGTGGACATTCTCAAGCGCACCCACGGTGTGGAAGTTGAAGTGGGCAAGCCTCAGGTGGCTTACCGTGAGTCCATCACGAACCCCTTCACCGACAGCTACACCCACAAGAAGCAGTCTGGTGGTTCCGGTCAGTTTGCCAAGATTGACTACACCATTGAGCCTGGTGAGCCCGGTACTGGCTTTGAGTTTGAGTCCAAGGTGACCGGTGGTAACGTGCCTCGCGAATTCTGGCCTGCGGTTCAGAAGGGCTTCGAGAGCAGCATCGAGAAAGGTGTGATGGCTGGTTTCCCCATGGTGGATGTTAAATTCACCCTGTCTGACGGTGGTTTCCACCCCGTTGATTCCAGCGCGATCGCATTCGAAATCGCTGCTAAAGCGGCTTACCGCCAGACCATCCCCAAAGCAAAGCCTCAGTTGCTTGAGCCCATCATGGATGTGGATGTGTTCACTCCCGATGATCACGTGGGTGATGTGATTGGTGACTTGAACCGTCGTCGCGGCATGATCAAGTCTCAGGAAGCGGGTGCTATGGGTGTTCGCATTAAGGCTGAGGTGCCTTTGAGCGAGATGTTCGGTTACATCGGTGACTTGCGGACGATGACTTCTGGCCGTGGTCAGTTCTCGATGTTGTTTGCTCACTATTCTCCTTGCCCTCGTAATGTGGCTGAGGAAGTGATTAAGGAAGTTAAGGAGCGTGAGGCTGCTGCTAAGAAGTAGTGGTTAGTCGCTTTTAAGCTCTGATTGAAAAGCCCCCGCTTGCATTGCAGGCGGGGGCTTTTGCTTGGGAGGCAAAACCCACAAGTCGACAAATCCGTCAGGGGCCAGCCCCCGACACCCCCGCCGTAGGGAACGACGGCGTTCCCTGACGGGTCACCCTTCCCAAGGGTATTGGGTTGCTTCACTGTTTGTTGGTAAGTACTGGTCGCGGTGTTGACCTTTTGGGCGTTGTTGTGGGGTCTTTCAGTGTCTCTTGGTAAAGCATTCTGATGTGCGAGCAGATATGCAGTGACCC
>CALECT010000177.1 GCA_937949725.1 uncultured Pseudanabaenaceae cyanobacterium | reverse complement strand
CACAGGGAACACACTTCAACCGGCGATAGCTCCATTGCCGGTTTTTTGCTGCCATGGCTTGGTGAACATTCCAGCATTACCCAAGTTCGACAAAATCCGGCTTCCTCCCTTTCCCCTTGCACTCAGTTCTAGGGGAGAGGTCTTGAACGCAATAACCTGATGCTGGCTGTTTCTCACCTCTCCTAAATCCCTCTTCCGTTCCGCAGGTGCCCTAATTCTCTGCCCCTGAATCTTTTGGAACGATGGCTCCTCTCAAAGGTTGAAATCCACACGAGGCAACCAGAGTCGTAAGTCGGTAATAAGACTTGTTTATTTGAGGCAACGCCTCAGTGACAAAGGGGACTAGAACGTTTGATGGCCTAAAGACTCGCTCAAAAAAACACCCCAACAGTTCAAGAGTGAGTCCTGTTGGGGCTGTCAATGACTGACAATCTAGCTTGCCCTTAGGCGTAATATCCCTCGCTAGTGGATTTGGCTGATCCTTTCACTGCCAGGGTGAAAATAGATGCTTTGCAACCCGACTGAGACAGGTTTAAGGAGACAGATCTCGGCCCCAGCTTGCCATCGCATTTCTGACTTTTCTGTCGCCTAGGTATGGCACAGTGATGCCTGAACCCATCTGAGTTTGATCAGCTAACAGCCCAGCTCTTTCCCTAGTTCTTACTCCTCAATGGGGCAGGGAATCTGAGATAAAAACGAGGCTTTCAGCCCTGACTGTTCCCCACGACCTTAGGCTTCGCCCCGAGCATGTCGAATGAGGAGAGGATGTATTGCCTCTTGTCGAATTTAAGTTTGAACCGATTCCTGTCTCCCGGCTGGCAGCAGCGCTGGAGCATTGTCTATGGCTGCGTAAATAGCTCGCCTTGCATCAAAAACAGTTAAAAATAGGCTTAATTTGTTCTAGGGTGACTTTGCAATTCTATTCTTACTATTTAGAATCCTTTAAGAAGCAATAACTCTTGTTTCCACTAGTCTAAGTTCATGCACCTAGTGCATTCCCTAGGCTTCTCCCCCCTTCAGGCCTAGGGAGTCCCTAATTGTAAATAGCAGGTAGCCGAGCGGCTACCTGCTATGGGATAGAGATGCATTCAAGAACTGAATGGTGATGGTCGTTCGTCAGCGCACCCCGGCTCAGTTGAGCTTGGACATTGGGGGCTAGTTGCGATTGTTGTCGCGCAGAACGCTTTCGATAAAGCGAGCATCACTGCGGTTCACTTCTAGGCCAGCAGCTTCGAGAATATCCTCACCAGTGACACGGCGACCTTGGAGATCAGCTTGCAAGACTTGGTAGCTGGGGATTCCTTCAAGCTGGCCCCGGTAGGCGAGGGTTGCAGCGTTGAAGGGCGTCAGGGCCAAGGCAGTAGTGGAAACAAAAACAGAACCGAGGACAGCGAAAGCAGAAGCCGTGCGGGTGATAAAGGTCATGGGGCAAACTCCAGAAATATAAGAAAACTTGTTGGTTCAACAACTTGGTTTCTTTGATGGCTACAGAATGCCTTGCCTCTCTGAGTGGAATCTGATGCTTATCTGATACTTGGGAAAGGGCTAGCTGAGAGTTTTCTGTGACATCTGCCTTGGGCTTACGGAGCGATCGCGAGATTCCTGACCTTGTTGTGAGTCGGGTTTAGGCTGTGATCCAGATCTGCTAGTGATATTTGAAACTAGAGCTATCAAGTTTGTTACTGAGGTTTGAGGCGGTTGTTTTTTGCATAATGGTTGGAACCGCCACCGTATCTAGATTCGGAGGGCGTTGGTGCATCGATGCATCATCCCTCTGCTCAGATGGGCGCGTTGTTTTATCAGTCATTTCCCACAGTTTTCAAAGCTGGGCTGATTTATCCCGGTGACCTCTGTTCAGCAACTTTAGTCCTGAGAAAGGTTATGGAATATAAGCATCTACCGTTATCACTTGTAGGCCGCACCGATTTGTCTTTAAGCCAGCTGCGTTGCAGCGTTCAACGGAACGTTAGTAATGCTTTGTTGGCTGCGTTGACGCCGTTGATGTTAGGTGGCGCGATCGCACCGGCTGCAATTCTGTTGCCCAGCCAGCCTGTTCAGGCTCAGTCGATTTCGAATCTCATCATTAATCGCAGCCTGAAGTTAGGCGATCGCGGGGCCGATGTGTTGCAGCTCCAGCGGGCTTTGGTCCAGCGCGGCTTGCTCAACATCAGCATTCCTCGCAATGCCCAGGTGGGTTACTTCGGCCCAGCGACCAAGGCTGCGCTTCAGGACTACCAGCGCTCCGAACGAGATCTGCGGGCTGATGGCGTTTTGGGTGAAGCAACGTTTCTCCGCCTGTTTGCAGTTGGCCTAACGCCCACTCGAACCTATTCCATTGCTCTAATGCAGGCTCAGCTATCGGAGTTGGGCTATTACAGCAGTCGCGTGGATGGTGAGTTTGGTCCGGTGACGGAGCGAGCTTTGCTAGATCTGCGGGATGAGAACTTCGTTGCTCTAGATGCCCGCGAGACTCGTTTGGACAATACCTTTGATGTGGTGTCTGGCTATTACGAGCAGCAGCGCCAGCGACAGGATTTGCCCCATCCTGAAGTCTTAGAGTCACGGGTGGAGCGTCAGTTGCCGAAAGATAAGCTATTTGGTTTTAGCGGTTTTGGTAATGCTGTGGCAGTTGCTCCAGCGGCAGGGAGTGACAATATCTATCGGACGATCGTTCCTTTGGATAGGGCCGATGCTCAGGCGGAGTTGTCTTCCTTGCGATTGTTTGTGGGGTCGGCATTCCTGTCAGAGGATAGCCGTGGCACTTATGCCCAGGTAGGCTCTTACTCCGGGCGGCAGAATGCTGAGGAGATGGTGACCTTTTTGCGCTCAAAAGGGTTTGACGCAAGGGTGATTTATAACTAGGTTGCCTGGCTCGGAGCGTTAGGACAGTGCGATGAGAGAGGGGTCATGCCCGCATTGCTATCCTGATGCTCCGTGGAGCCCATTAAGCCAGCTATCTGCATCCTGAATTCTATTCATATCAGCACCACTATTGGGCTTGCCATCGGCATCGACGTCGCATTGCGTATGGTTGAGGTTCGTTTTTTACTGAAATTTTGCTGCGGCTAGCAACATAAAAATTCATGCAGTGTAGAGCCTGTAAGCCTCCATATAGAAGGGGTTTCAGTCTCGGCAACTTTGAATTACCTAAATCAGTCTGTTTAGCTTATTGGTTTGAAGTCTGTCGTAGGCCTTAAGGTCTTTGAACCATTCAAGTGACCTGAGCTGACAAACCAACGAAATTACAGCGAGCTAACCATGAAAAAGTTCATCGCAAGATGCACAACTGCTGCCAGCCTTTTAGTGTTATGTCCAGGTATGGCAGGGGCGGCATCTTTAGATATTCCCGGTTGTGTTGCAGGCGCGATCGCATCGGATGGGTTGAAGTTGAGTAAGCAAGAGGCACGGCAATGGTGTGCCCAGGCTGTAGTGCCTTCGGATATCAAGACCTGTGTGGTGGAGGCCCGTTTGCCAGAGGGGTTGAATCTGAGTCAGCGAGAGGCTCAGCGATGGTGTGGGAATAAGGTTAGCCAGTTGAGCGATATCAAAGGCTGTGTGGCGGATGCTGATGCTGTGGATGGGTTAGATCTCAGCCGGAAAGATGCTCAGCAATGGTGTGCTAATAAGATCAGTCGTTTGGATGATATTAAAGGTTGTGTTGTAGGTGCTGTTGCAACAGATGGCTTGAATTTGCCGAAAGTGAAGGCTCGGCAGTGGTGTGCTAATACGGTGGTGATGCTGGATATTAAGGGCTGTGTGGCGGATGCGGATGCGATGGATGGTCTGGATTTGAGTCGCCAGGAGGCGAGGCAGTGGTGTGCGAATCAGATCGTTGCTGAGGCCGCTAGGACTTGGCGTTAGGCGATCGCGTCATTTCAGCCTGAGGAAAGATCTTTCCATGATCGTGGAAAGATCTCGCGATAGTGGCACGAGAGCTTAGGGCAATGCAGGAAGTAAAGAGGCTGGGTTGCTTTGCCATGTCCGAGAAGGCTGAATGTTGCTGATTGGTTCATGCATCATTCAGCTTGAGTCTCATGCATTATTATTTTGTACAAGGTGGTCTGCATAGGTTTGCGGATGACCAGTGTGAATGTTGGAGTTTTCTCTTGAGACTGTCGTGTTTAGATGATTGAGTTCACTGGAGCACAGCGTAAAGAAGTGTGCATTGCGATCCAGAGTGCTTTTGATCGATCTGCTCTTGAGCAGGTGGTGAGTTTTGAGCTGAATATAGATCTAGAGACGATTGTTTCTGGCTGTAATGATAGCCAGATTACGTTTAGGCTTGTTCGTTGGTCTGAGGAACAAGGTTGTGTGGTCGAGCTTCTACAAGCTGTGTGTACAGAGAGACCAGCGAACGCGAGATTGCAGGCGATCGCCCAGCAATTTCTTCAGTCTGCCCAGCCCCGAAATAGGACAGATACTCCAGAGCATGCAAGACAGCAGTTTTTGTTTCCTGAGCCCTGCGACTTTGATTTGATCGATCTCATGGATAGTGCTGTAACTCATCTGGACAGTAAAAGTGGATTAGTGGGGCTTGTAATTCCCTGTTTAGAAGACACATTTCAAAGCTACTTTTGTGAACGTCTCAAGAAATCAATAGGCCGACAAAATATTGATATTCGTCGTCCTCTTAGCATTAATCCTTTTATACCGATTAGTGAAATTGTTGCAAAAATCAGGAAGTACGAAAATCTCTTGAGTGTTGGAAGCCGAGATATTGTTTGTCCTGTACCTGTCGCAATTTTTGATGAAGAATCTGAGATTTTATTGCAATTTTGGAAAGCTCTAAGTTGTGAGCTTGAAGACATTACTTTAGGCAATCGGCTTATTGTGGTTCTGTTTTGTCAGAAGGACATTCGTATTCCTCCAGAGTGCTGTCTTCTCTCTGTGCCTGTGTTCAAAGAGTCTGATGTTCGTAGATGGGTGGTACGGATTGCACGGCTAATGCAGTGGGAGGAAGAATTCTGGAAAGATTGGAAGCAATATATTTTGGATGACTGTCGATACGGTGATGGTCCATTAGATCTGCGATTGATTTATGAACATCTAGAGCTCTCTTCCAAGTTGTTGAATTGCTCCTTGCCTGTAGAAGAATTTATGCAAGAACTTAAGTCAGGATTCTAAATTATGTCTAGACGAGCTGTTGATGCTAGTACCCGATTTTCAGAGATTGATTATGCAGAGCTAGATTCGTCTCGGCTTATTGAGGAAGTTTCTGTTGACTCTGTTCTTGATAAAGATCCGTCTAGGCATCAAGTTGAGAAGGAATTCTATTTGCCTGATCCGAAGTTGATGGAGGCGGTGGATTTAGCGATTGCTTTGGGGCGTCCGCTGCTGTTGCAAGGAGAGCCAGGCTGTGGCAAGACTCGCTTGGCCTATGCGGTGGCTTATGCGCTGGGACTGCCGCTGGAGGAGAGCTATATCAAGTCTACGAGTCGGGCGCAGGATCTTCTATATACCTACGATGCGGTGAATCGGCTGTACGATGCGCAGCTGGGGGAGAAGGCTGAGCAGAATAGTCGAGAGATCAAAAACTACATTCGCTTGGGGCCGCTGGGGCGGGCGTTGGCGCGGGCGGAGTATGGGCGGCGATCGGTGGTGTTGATTGATGAAATTGATAAGGCGGACCTGGATTTTCCCAATGATTTGCTGTGGGAGTTGGATCGGCTGGAGTTTCGTGTGACGGAGGCTCCGGAGATGCATTTTGCGGTGCCGAAGGATAAGCCGGAGTTACGGCCGATTGTGTTTGTGACGCACAATGAGGAGAAGGCATTGCCGACGGCGTTTTTGCGGCGTTGTATTTTCCATTATTTGGAGTTTCCTGAGAGCCAGGAGCGGTTGCAAGCAATTTTGCAGACTCAGGGGATTAAGAATGAGGTGCTGGGGCAGAAGGCGATTGAGGTGATCTTGAAGTTGCGGGAGCTGGATTTGAGTAAGCGGCCTGGGTTGAGTGAGTTGTTGGATTGGGTGGGGTATTTGGAGGCGGTGCAGATGCCGGTGGAGAGGCTGGAGGAGCTGCCTCATATTGGGGCGTTGCTGAAGCAGGAGAGCGATCGCAAGCGGGCTTTAGAAAAGCTTAGGTCTTAAGCAGTAGTGATGGCAGAAGCCATTTTGCGCTTCGAATATCATTAAAGAATCCCTGACCGATCAAACAGGAAGCTCACCATGCACACACTTTCCCTTTCCTATCCCGACGATTTACTGATCACGTCTGGTAAGTCTCCTCAAGCGCTTGAGGCGGAGCTGGCTTTTCTGTTGGCGGTCAAGCTGTTTGAGCTGCGTCGTCTTTCTTTGGGAAAGGCTGCGGTGTTCTGTCGGATGAAGAAGCTTCAGTTTATGTATGAGCTGGGACAGCTCCAGATTCCAGTGATCAATCTGGATGATGACCAAATTGCGGATGAGCTACGCGATGACTAATGCGGCGATCATTGCGGATAGTAGTCCGCTGATTTCTCTTGCCATTGTTGAGCAGTTAGAGCTGTTGCCTCAACTTTATGAGCGGGTTTTGATTCCTCCTGCGGTGTGGGATGAAGTGACGGTTCAAGGTGCTGGTTTACCGGGATCTTTGGCAGTGAGTCAAGTGGCTTGGTTTGATATCCAGGCTCCGGATCCCGCTATTCTTCAGCCCTTGTCCATCTTGGTGGATCGGGGGGAGGCTGAAGCGATTGCCCTGGCTCAGTCCATCCCTGACAGTATTGTGATGCTGGATGATGCCAAGGCTAGACGGGTGGCGGAGCGGTTTGGGATTCGTCGGATTGGTACGTTAGGGATTTTGCGCCGAGCTAAGAAGGCTGGCTTGGTGGCGGAGCTGAAGCCTTTTATTGAGCAGTTGCGGGATAACGGAATTTATATCAGTCCCAATCTCATTGCGGCGGTTTTGCGTGATGTTGGGGAGATGGATTAGCTATGGGGGTCAATGTGGAGAGTGTAGTTATAGGCCAGCAGCCATCCCTCCCAGATTTTCTTTGGTTGCTGTATGGGCGGTTGCGGCGGCGGGGCTTTGCGATCGGGCCGGAGGATTATGCTGCGTTGCAGGATTCGCTGGGGTTGGGGTTTGGCTGGGCGTCGCAGGAGGCTTTGCGGGGGCTGTGTGGGTCGCTGTGGGCGAAGTCGCAGCGGGAGCAGGAGGCTTTGTTTGCGCTGTTTGATCAGTTGGTGCCTCGGGAGGAAGCTTGGGAGCTTGAGGTTGAGTCCTTTCAGCAGAGCAACGTGGGGGGAAGGAATTATCAAAGTGAGCCGGAGTCAGATGAGGTAGAGCCAGAGCCTGAGAGGGAGACGAAGCCGAAGTTGGAGGCGCAGCGGGGGGTGCCGCCGATTTCGTTGGAGGGGGTGGAGATTCCGAAGCGATCGTTCGTGTTTTTGCCGCAGTATCCGCTGAACTATCGGGAGGTGGCCCAGGCTTGGCGACGGTTGCGGCGGGCGGTGCGGACTGGGCCTGCAACGGAGCTGGATGTGGGTGGGACGATTGAGCGGCGTTGTCGGGCTGGGGTGGCGTCGCCGCTGGTGTTTCGGCCCCGGCGGCGCAATGTGGCGAAACTATTGCTGTTGGTGGATCGGCAGGGGTCGATGAGTCCGTTCCATGGCTTTTGTGATGAGGTGGTGGCGGCGATTCGCCATGCGGGGCGGTTGGAGAATACGGCGCTATTTTATTTTCACAATGCTCCGGCGGAGGGGGCGGATGAGGCGGTGCTGGATGGGCTGGATGGGCAGTTGTTTCCGGAGCTGGACCCGGTGTTGGAGCAGATTGTGCCTTTGGGGACTGGGCCGGGGGAGGGGGATGTTTATGATGATGGGGAGTTGCTATCGTTGCGGGGCTTGAGGGCGGTGTTGGATGAGCATGGGCAGGATGCTTCGGTGGTGGTGATGAGTGATGGTGGTGCGGCGCGGGGGCAGTATCGGGTGTCGCGGTTGTTGGATACGCTGGCGTTTTTTAAGGCGTTGCGGGGCTATACGACGGATTATGTCTGGTTGAATCCGCTGCCGCAGCGGGCTTGGGCGGGGAGCACGGCGGGGAAGATTGCGCGGCATGTGCCGATGTTTTCGATGGATCGGGAGGGGATGCATCGGGCGGTGAATGTGTTGCGAGGGCAACAGATGGATGTGGAGAGGCCGCTATGAGTGAGGCGACTGGGACGGCTGTGGATGCGCGGGAGACTGAGCGGGTGGCTCGGCAGATCGAGCAGTTTAAGCGCAAGTGTGGTGATCATGGGGAGGAGGCGCTGAATTTTGCTTACCATGCGGCGTTGCCGGTGGCATTGAATCCAGAGTTTCTGCATTTGCTGCGGATCAACTTTTTTGTGGATATTGATTGTCCGCTGCCCTATGAGGTGGAGTATGAGTTTTTGCTGTCGTCGTTGTGTCGGCAGATTGATGAGGGGTTGTATGAGGTTGAGCGGGATGTGCGGTTGGTTTTGTTGGAGGGATTAGCGCGGGAGTTTGGGCAGGAGCGGATGCGGGAGGTGGCTATGTTGCTTTGGGAGTATGTGGAGCAGCAGGAGCCTTGTAGTGAGCATCTTGGGCTTGAGCGAGCACAACAGTTAACCAGCCTTAGCTTTTTGGAGATAACTAAAGCGAAAAAATGGCTACACCAGGCTCAGGCTGAAGTAGAAAATTATTCTTTAGAAGCTAGTAGAGATTGGCTTGTTGCTATGCAATCTGATGTAGAAGAGACGACTGAAATTAAAATAAGATTTAACGATTTGACTCTAGAAGGTAAGCCTTTTCAATGCCCGCCTTTGCCTTCTCATTATATAGGCAGACCTGGTATTCAAGAAGCAATAAAAAACAAGCTAATTGACACTCAGCCATCCACTGCAGATAGGTTAGTTATAAGTGCCGTTAAGGGTTTAGGCGGTATTGGTAAGTCAGTAATGGCTTCTGCTGTGGCCTTGGACCGTGATGTACAGAGGACTTTTTCTGATGGTGTGCTATGGGCCACACTCGGTCAAAAACCAGACTCCTTGTCACATCTTCATAATTGGATTCGAGCTTTAGGAGACTATGGTAAAAGTTTCACTTCTACAGAATCAGCGTCTATCTATCTAAGAACGTTACTTCTTGAGAAGAAGATGCTGCTCATTCTTGATGATGTCTGGGCTCTAGAACACTTGATCCCATTTGACGTGGGAGGTCCAAACTGCCGCATTCTAGTGACATCTAGAGAAGCAAATATTCCAGATGCAGAGTGCTTCAATATGGATGTTATGACATCAGAACAAGCTCTCGCATTACTTCTGGGTAAGGAGCAGGATTATCAGCTATCCGAGACTGATAGGTTAGCAGCAGAAGCCTTGGTAAAAGCACTGGGCTATCATCCTCTTGCTTTGAAACTTACGAAGGCCCAGGTTGCACAAGGAGTGGATTGGAGAGAGTCGTTAGATAGGTTTAAAAAACAGCAAGTAATACGACAACGAGATTCATCGTTATCTACCGATCTCCCCAATACTGACTTCAACCAAACTAATCACAGCGGCCTTAGTGATGCAGAAAAGTCTTGAAAGCCTCGTTGTAGGGTGATTCTCACTGAGACCGAGATGACGAGGAGGGGTGAGATATGGCAGGCTCGAGTTCCTACACAAAGAGCATGGACCATGACCTCACCCGAACTCTA
>CALECT010000176.1 GCA_937949725.1 uncultured Pseudanabaenaceae cyanobacterium | reverse complement strand
AGTACCAGCTCTTCTTAAATGAGCAGCGGCGCGACGGCGATGCCTGCCCTCCAGACCATTGGGCCAAGCCTCGCTTTCCGAAAGGGTCAGCCCTTATTCCGGTAACCGGATTGAGAGCCAGTGACGCGATCGCCTTCTGCCGCTGGCTCACCGCCCGCCTCAACCAACTCGGCTCCCTCTACCAAGAAGCGGGCGTCACCGTCTTCTCCGGCCCCATCACCATCCGACTGCCCCAGCGAGACGAAATCGAAAATTATCCCATCGAAGCCCCTCAAGTTCTATTCCCTCCCAGCAATCGCCCTTCCCTGCGCATCGCCGAACTACAAGCCGAGAACTCAGCAGAGCCAAACTCCAACGAACCCGCCCCCATGGAACTCAGTTGCTGGTGCACCGCCTCCGGCGATCGCCACCTCATCGCCCAACCCCAACCAGACTCCCCACTCGCCCAAACCCAAGCCACCATCGCCAACCAGCTCATTGAGC
Organism: uncultured Pseudanabaenaceae cyanobacterium; assembly: GCA_937949725.1. Classification (GTDB taxonomy): domain Bacteria; phylum Cyanobacteriota; class Cyanobacteriia; order PCC-9006; family JAAUQQ01; genus JAAUQQ01. Next base: position 42,036 of record CALECT010000176.1, on the reverse strand, counting down.
TGATGAAACGAGACACCGGCTTCGTCTTCGATCCCATCCTCAAACATGCCCTCCTCTTCAGCCAAGCCCTCCTCGGCTCCCAAGTCAGCAAATTAATGAACCAAGCCTTTGCGCTCTCCCCTGACCCCCTGCACTGGGGGGAACGCGATCGCGCCATCAGCCAAATCATCACCCTCGACCTCAGCACCAGCCTCCGCGACGGCACCGGCCTCAGCCGCGACGCAGCCGGTTTTAGCAACAGCCGCAACCTTGAAAGCAACCGCGACCTCATGCTCCACATCGCTGAGGAATGGAGCGACACCGGCATGGACAAAGTTCGCCAAGCCCTAGATCGCCAAGGCCGAAAACGCCCCAAAGCCTCCCGCACCCCACTCCTCCCCGCCCCAGAAATCCTGCTAGCCAGCGCCTTCTGGCAAATCCTCTCCGGCCTCTACAGCAACCTCGCCAAACGCCGTCGAGTCCTCAAGCGCAACGCTATCATCCGTCAGGACTGCGAATTCTTGAGCAGCCAGTTCCAGGCCTACAGCGAAGATGCGCTGAAGTTTTATCTGTTCATGGCTCTTAAGGATGATCGCCGGAATAACGATGAGGCGGTGATTTGGGAAGGGTTGAGAATTGTGAGGACGACAAGGCAGTAGAGGCAAGAACCTCTTTCCCTAGCCCTTACTCCTCAAGGAGCAAGGGGACATGAGACAAAACAACAGAAGGCCAGAGACAAAGCAACCCCTTCTACCTTCCCATCGTAAGGGGAAGAATCTGTGAAGCGGCTGGAGCTCTTGTTACAACGGCAACAAGCTAGCTCCCAACCATGAAATGTTGCACGACGGCTCTTTACAAGCCATGCTTCGACGGCGTAAGCCGCAACCCGACGAACCAACCAGCCCAGAATAAAACCGCATTTCCCCAAACCACAAGACCGCTCCACAAGAAGGACAAACTCAGACACCGTTGTAGGAGGGGGTGATCCGTCAGGGGGACGCTTCGTCCCACCTACGGCTGGGGTGGGGGGAGAGTTAGAGTTCCCCACGGATTTGCCGCTTGCCTCTTATCACCAATCTTTAAACCCAAAAAGAAGGGGCAGAGCCGAAGCCCTACCCCTCCTTTTTTAAACTAACGAGCTAAAAACTCGCGCTAGCACTGTCCTCTTAGAGAGAAGACATCCACTCGCGCAGCTTCTCACCCGCAGCCTCACGGCCACCCAAGCCAAACGCCAGAGCGATCGCCACAGCAATACCGCCCATCGTCAGACCAAAGGCCAGATTGATAATGTCCTGAGGCATACCAATCAGAGACAACGCCATCGCACCCACCAAGACAAGGATTGCAATGCGAGCCGCCTGAGCCAAAGTCTTCGCAGACTTCATCCCCATGGAACTGATGATGTTAAACGCCAAATTGCCAATGTAGATGCCAATGCCCATCACCACAGCGCCCGTCAGAACGCCAGCAGCAATTTCTACAACACCCGTCATCAAGCCAGTCAGCGTATCAAAGCCAAGGGCATTAACAGCCTCCATGGCCGCAACCAACATGATGCCAACAAAGACAATCGTGCCAGCAATAGAAGAAGGCGTCTGAGCCTTCGACTCAACCGCAGGAGTCGTACCCAAATCAGAAGGAGCTGCGGTCGCAGAACCACCATTGATTTCGGGGAAACCCAACATCGACACCACATTGTCAAAGCCAACGCTACTCAAAACTTGAGTAACCAAGTTGGAGACAAAGCGACCGATGAAAAACGCAACGGTCAAGATGATTCCAGACGTCAGAATCAAAGGAATAGACGTCGTAATCTGACCCAGCATAGGCAGAACAGAAGCCGTAATCGGCTCAATCTGCAGCGTGGTCAGAACCGTCGTCACACCAAACAGAAGGATGAAAGCAGAAACCAGCGTGCCAGCAATCTTCGACAGAGACTGACCACCAGACATGCCAATTTGAGCACCCAACCGGTCAGCACCCGCAGCAGCAGCAAAGTTGCTCACAATAGCACTGACAATCTTGGCGGCAATGTAGAACACAAAGCCATAGGCAGCCGCTTGGAAAATCCTAGGAACCGCAGCCAAGAAGCTATCCAACAAGCCTTGGATAGGACCCAGCAAGCCGTTTAGGCCCAACACACCAAGAATGGCAGGCAGGAACAGCAGCCAAACCAGCCAGTAGAGGAGGTCAGCCAGAGTGCCATTTAGGCTTTCAGCTTCAGCTGCTGCTTCAGGGTCTCCACTAATAGAGGAGAGCTTGTCGCTCAGGCCAAAGTTCTTCATGCCCTTGCCGAAGATAGACTTGACCACCGTCGCCAACAGCCAAGCCACACCACCCAAGACGGCAGCAGACATTAAGCGAGGAGCAAAGATGGTGATTTGGTCCAAGAAGCCACGCAATGGACCAGAGACCTGATCCAGACCGAAGGCTTCCAGCGCGGCAATCACCGCAAACAGCATGATGATCCAGAAGACCACCGTAGCGACGCCGGACTCAACCGAAAAAGACTGGGAACTACCGCCACCCATCATGCCAACAACGCGGTTGTCGAGGCTGGTCTTCTTCAAGAGCCCCTTAACAATCGACTTGGCAATTAGAGCAATGATGTAGCCAATCACCAAGATGGCCAGGGCACCGACCAACTTAGTGACAATTGGGATAATTTGACTAGCGTCTACGCCACCCAGGCCACCTGCCACACCTACTGTTGCTGCGCTAGAGGCAGACAGCAGGTCGGCAGGATGCACAAGCGCGGCAGACGCGAACAGAGCGTCATACATAAAAGTCATCACCGGGCTTAAAGGACTACAAAACGAAATTAATGAAATCACTCACCTATAGGCAGAGAGACTAAGTCAAATTAAAGACAACTCCGGAGGAGTAAAACAATGAGACCGCGCTCTGAACAGGTGTGAAGCTACACCCAACCTAAGACCGACAAGTCGGCCTCTAGTTAACTCAAAGTTGAATCCACAATTCAAACTGAACGAGATTCAAACATTGAGGAAGGGTATCGCTCGAAGCAAGTCACAGTCACAGAAAAGGGCACATAGCCCTAGACCTTTTAGCGCGACAGTGAGGACTCACTCAGTATGTTCTTGGACATCTTATCGGAGTTTCCGTCCGAAAGAAGATAACAAGCACAACAATTTAATCATTATCACTGAGAAGCCTATCCAGCTTAAGCTTGAGCAGCCTTTTCAAGCTGTATTTGTAAGGTCAGTTAATGTAGTTTTACAAGCTAAAGTGAGAGCAGCTTTCCCCCTAACAAAAAGGGATTCACGACAAATGGCTTAGCTGTCACTCTGCGGCTGGGATATTTGTACGACAACTGGCGAGCTAGTGACTCACTATTTCTGCAGACCCTCTAGATCTGAAGTCATCGCTTATTTGCACTGAAGACAGCAGGATAGCAACAAAACCGTTCTCGAACGCGCAACAATAAATCACTGCCATTCTCTACGACTTAACCATGGCCTCCCCACAGTGCATTGAGAATCAACGATGGATTGCGGCGACTGCCACCCACGTGGAAAGATGCTTCACCGAGCAAGACCTGATGCACCAATGGCTGAATCCCTCTTTGCGCTGCGATCCCATCGGGGATTGGCAAGTGACGGTCGGCAGCCAAATGCGCTTCCTGCTTCAGATCCCCCTGCTCCAGCCCAGCCTTATTAGCACTGTTATAGAGCGTGGTCCTGGCTTAGTTGTCTGGGAATTCGAAGGCTTCTTCCAAGGGCGCGATCGCTGGGAATGCATTCCAGATGAAACCGGCACAACCCTACTCAACCGCTTCGAATTTTCAGTCCCCAACCCGTTGGTCCAATTTGGCTTCAAAACCTTTGCCCAAAGCTGGACCCAAAGAGATATGGCTGCCCAGCTCAAACGACTCAAACAAGTGGCAGAGCGACTCTAAAAGACAGAGTCCAGGATGAGCCTGCTCACAGTGAGATGTAACAACGACGGGCTTTACAAGCATTAACATCTCTAGAGAATTCAGCCAAACGGCCCCTACCAAACCAACTTAAGCAATAAACGCAAGGCGTCAGAATTCCCTGACATTTTGCTTATGGCTATTTACAACCCTTTACGCTTTTAGCCATTAAAAGCAAAGCTCCGCCTATAGCGAACTAAAGCATTTGCTCCATGTAATCGACTAACTGTTGAATCACTGGCCGATCCTCCGCATCCTGGGCAAGCGTCAAATACTGGTCCAGGTTTTCCTTGGCTTCTTGCCAGCGCTCCAGCTCATAGAGCACTAGGCCGCGATCGCGCCATTCCCTCGGCGCCTCTGGCATTAGAACCAGCAAGCCATTGATCGTGCTCATCGCCTTACCGAAGTGGGACTTCTTCAAATAAATCATCTTGAGATTCGTCAACATGCGCACCAGGCATTGACGAGGGGTCACCTCGGGCAGCATTTCTGGTGTTAGGAGAACGGGGCGCTGATAAACCTGCTCAAGCCGCTTTTCACAGTCTTCTTTGAATAGAACCTCTCCCTGGTGGAATGGATCCACATAAATTTCCATCTCCGCCCCCCTCGGTCGAATGATGAAATGTCCTGGCATGCCAATGCCCACCATGGGGAAATCAAGGCGCTCGGCCAGGGCCAAGTAGACAAACGAAAGAGTGAGGGGAATCCCGGTTCGACGCTCCAATACGTCGTTGATAAAGCTATTGCGGGGGTCGTAGTAGTCGTCTTGGTTCCCGCGAAAACCCAGCTCCTCAAACAGGTATTGGTTGATGGTTTTGATCACCTTGAGGGGATAGCGTTCGGTAGGGAGGCGATAGCGCAAATCATCAGCCATTGCATCCAACTGCTGAAGCGACGCAGCAGGCTCTAAGTCTGGATATTCCTCCTGGGCAATCCACAGAGCAGCCCTAGCGAGATCAATCTGGTCATCGGGGCAATCGACCTCGGCTTCTAAGTGCCGCAGGGCAGGAGATTTCATCACTTCAATCGCGTTGGACCTAGCCAAACTCAACCGGGTCAGCGTCATTCATCCTACCGTTCGAGCCCGCCCTGACCCTAGTCGTCGTAATCCATCCCCGCACCGTACTCCAACAATTCCTTCCAGCGGTGGAGATAAAACAGCGTCTTGGGAGAGAACTTTAGCTCTACATCAGCCCCGCCCCGGCTGATCAAGCTCAGCAAGCTATAGGCACCCAATCCGGCATAATGCCCTGTCCAACGGAGCAGAGCCGGGAGCCCCACCTGGGGCAAAACCTTGGCCACCGTGAGGGGAGCGGCAAACCCCGTCTTGAGCATGGTGCTGGCCAGAGCTGGAAACTGCACCACGTCCTGCAAAAACGGCTTAAGCGTTGCCTCCCCCGAAGCTTCCATGACGCGGAACACCGCCGAGAGCATTTCATTGACTTGATTGGCCCCCAGCTTTTGATCCAGGCCCACACGCATGGCCCGCTGAAACAGCCAGGTCACGGCAATCGTGGGCTGGTAACCGTTGATCAAACCCAACGACTTCTGATCCAAACAGTCCACCGTCAAGGCTTCGTCCAGCCCCTCAACCAAGCGCGGGAGATGGCGCAGCAAGGCCCCAAAGCCACCAAAACTCAGGGGAGACTGGGTGCCGCTACTATCTCCCACCTGGAGAATCCGGTCCCAGCCTGGCTTAAGCGGACTTTGGCGATAGCAGGGCAGCACACCAAATAGCGCTCGCTTAAAGTCCAGCTGCGACCGTTCAATCCCTTGGTACTCCGGCAGCAGCTCAAAGTAGTCATCAAATAAGGCTTCTAAACTCTGACGCTCCGCAGCTGAATCTATATAAGTGAACAGATAAGTTGTGCGGCCATCCTTCGCCGGAAAAGCCTCCCAGAAGTACTGGCACTGATTTCGAATCGGCGCGAACGACGCCATCAGATCGCCACTGTCATTGGCCTTCGGATTATTCGCAGTAAAACCTTCGGCGCAGGTGCCCACCACCAAGCAAATACCATCGGGCTGGGCTCCGGGCTGCTGGACATGGCGAGCTTGGGCGGCAATGGGGGAAAAGTGGCCCATCATATCGAGCAACAGTCGGCTCGTGAGGACTTGGCCCCCCGCTCGAATCGTCACCCCATTGGGCTGAACCGTTGCGCCTTCAAAGGCCGTTTGCTCCAGGAGCCTCCCCCCGGCGACGAGAAACTTGGTTTTCAACTGGTCCAGCAAAGTCACCGGGTCAACACCGATGTTGAGGACATCTTCGACCCACAGCTCGACGCCTTCGTGGAAGGCAACGCGGGCGGGGTTGTACTGGCTGGCGATCGCCTCCTCCAACTCCGCCTCCGTCAGCAGCCCCAAGCGGACTAAGGTTTGCAGCTCCTTACGGGAAATATTCCACTCCTGCTCCCGCCCTCGCAGCTCCCCTCGCTCCAGCAACAACACTCTCCAGCCTCGCTGGACCAACGCAGTGCCAATCACCACGCCCAGAGTCGCCCCCGCAATCACCACATCCCAATCGGTTCCATTGAGGGCTGTTGACTCTGTATCAACCAGGGAAGGAATGGGTCTGGTTCCTTCTCGGATATCAGTCCATAACCCATCGGCTCGCTGCAATCCAGCCCAGGGATTACCAGCAATCTGGGACAAAATCTGCTCTGTTACGCCCAATGTTTTGCGCCTGTATGGATGGGTCTAATGCCTAATTCAATCTTGCCGTACATTCCAGCATCAGCACGCGATTGATCTGAGCATGGGGCTGAATTTCCAATGCCCGGCTGAAGGCATGGATCGCCTCGCGAAAATCCCCTAATGCAGCGTGACATAGGCCCATGCCATGGAGCGCTCCGAAATGATAAGGAATCAGTCGCACCACCACCCGGCAGTCATAAAGCGATTGGCGGTAGCGGCTTTGCATATAGCGCAGGGTTGCACGGCGATTCCAAGCCTCGGCAAAGTCAGGCAGATCAGCAATCAGATCCGAGAGGAGGGTTTCTGCAGCATCTAAGTCCTCTGAATCTACGAGGTGCTGGGAATGCTGCAATGTATCCAAGCCCACAATGCCTTTCTCGTGAAACCAACGATGCCAAAGGTCGGCTGTGGCGCGATCGCGAACGACTTCATCGTCGTCTTTAAGATCCGCCAGGAGTCTTTCAACGGCAGGTTCCATAAAGTCCCTCTGAATCAGCCCATTAGCTCGGGCATCAATTTCCATAGTGTATTGCAACAACAGCGCGTGAGCCTGGGTTCAGTTCCCTAACTCACGCGCTGCAACAATCACTCATCGAGTGTGAAATAAAACCTAACGATTCCGAGCTTCCTTGCTCTTTTGTAAATCTCTGGCCACATCCCGCAGGGATGATCCACGAGCCAGCTTACGGCGATAGGTTTTGAAGCCTGCGGGGTCTATACTACGGCCCAAAATCCGTCGGTAGACCTGATCCAACGCAGTTTCCGCTTCACGACTATCAGCAACATCCTCACGGACTTGGGCAAGGCTCCAGCCCTGCTCCAAACGACGCACATAAGTCCTGAGTCCATCCCGGCCGATGTTGCGACCTAAGACATCTTTGTAGATATCATCCAATTTATCGTAAACATCGGACCAATCGCGACGGTTAGAGGTGGTCTCATAGCGGCTATCACCGTTGCGATAGACACTGCCGTTGTTACGAGAATTACCACGATTTCCATTGCGGCGCTGTCCCGCATTGGAAATCTCACGGCTGGTTGCAACCCGCCCGCAAACCACCTTGCTACTATTTTGTTCAACAATACAAATCTGCTGGCTTTGGGCCAACACAGACTGCCCAACGAGAGGAGCAGCCAGGGCCGCAGCAACAATTGCACCCCAACGAATTTTAGAAAGGTTCATGACATCTAGCCTCAGCAACAAGTAACCCGAAACATATCAATGGCAACAAGCGTTTCAGCGCTTGTCATATATCCAAAGATAGGAAACGAGTCTAAGAAGTTCCGCACCTCACTCTCAATTTGCAAAAGGCTTTGCAGAGAGTTCAGTCAGAATTCACTGTCTTCTACAACAACCTCGCAGGTACTAATCCCTGACCATCTCTTGATTCGCAACCTTTATCTGGAAGCTTCTGTCTAACAGCCTTTATCGCAATGCATCGGAGAGGTAATCTGCCGTGGCCTCAACCGAGGCGATCGCCCGGCCATAGTCCATCCGAGTTGGCCCCAGCAAACCCACACTCCCCACGGGCTCCTCACCACAGTGATACAGAGCAGAAATCAGCGTGCAGGCCTGCATGGGCTCCAATGGATTCTCTGCCCCAATGCGCACAGACACGCGCTCCCGCTGGGCCAACGAGCCACTGCCACCTTCAAAAATCACCGGCCAGAGCAGCTCCTGCTCCTCTTCTAGCAAGTGAATCACCGTTTGAAACTGGGCCAATTCGTTGAACTCGGGCTGCTGCAAAATCTCTGAAATGCCGCTGATCAGAATTTGAGTCAGGTGGGGCACACGGTGGCTATCGGCCAGGGCAATCAAAATAGAGCAAATCTTCTCGCCGTAACGTTCACAGGACTCTCCCAGCTCCTGCCAGTCCAAGCTGTGCAATTGGCTCAAAGGCTGGGAGCGCAGTTGATGGTTGAGAAAGTTGGAAATAGCTTCCAGCTCCCGCCGAATACGGTCCTCCAACTCGGGCGTCTGGTTTTCGTCATCCCAGCCCGGCACATCAAATACCGTGGAATGGGTTTGATAGTTATCCGTCACCACCACCAGCATGGCGCGCCCCGCTTCCATGGGCACCAGCTGAAAATGCTTAGGCCTGGCTCCGCCATGTTGGGGCAGGGTTACCAGGGCAATGTAGCCACTCACAGTAGACAGAATTTGGGACGTACGGCGCAGCAACGCTTCGGTACTCCAATTGCCATAGCTCTGGCCTGTACTCAGGCCCTGGGTCAGGGTTTGACCGATGCGTTGGGATTGAGATATCAGGGGGGTCGTGATTAGACGATCCACATAGGTGCGATAGCCCGAATCGGATGGAACGCGTCCAGCCGAAACATGGGGTTGATAAAGTAGGCCCTCTTTCTCTAGCCAGCCCATGGCATTGCGAATAGTCGCCGGACTAACGCTGAAGTCATAGCCCTGGGCGATCGCCTTAGAGCCCACCGGCTCGGCAGTGGCGATGTAATGCTGAACGGTGGCATCTAGAACCTGTTCATGACGGCGGCTGAGGATCACCCGTTGGCTATGGACCTGGGACATCGGCAAGGAGGGTGATGGGGCTTGGCTCATTAAGAATGAAGCCAAAGCAGGGCAATTTCTGCCTCAAACATAACAGATGGGTCCCCAGATTTCGCGGGAGCGATCCCCATTAGGACAAGGATTGGGATCACCAATACCACTGTGATCCCCTCTATATCCTGCTCAGACTCAATCCAGTTCCAACTTTAGAGAATGGGCCTCTCAACGAGGGGTCTAGCACTCTCAGCGAAGCCTCAAACAGGGGAGCTAATACAGAGCCAACTCTGAGTTGATGCGACGGGCATAGGCATCAATGCCGCCGCTAATGTTGTTGACCTGGGTAAATCCTTGGCTATTGAGCCACTGGCACATCTGGGCGGAACGCATGCCGTGGTGACAGAGCACCCAGGTTTCCTTATCGGGGGAAAAGCGATCGCGAATCTGCCCAGCCCAATCGCCAGATTGACTCAGGGGTAACAGCTCAAAATTTTCCAGGGAGACAATCTCAGCTTCCCCAGGTTCACGCACATCGATCAGTTGAAGCTCGCCAGACTCAGCCTCGGCGAGCCGCTGGGCCAAGGCCTCAACGGTCTGTTCGGCATAGCTTGCAGAAGAGGCATCCATGGCAATCAAAACGGAAGAATAAGGCTATGCTCCGCAAGATAGCAGCATCTGTCTAGCCCTTATAGCCTCAGCGGCCTCCAACAAGTTATTCAAAGCCAGATGCAATCCGACTGAGATGAGACCTCGTTGAAAGGGAAGCAATCTGATACTAAGCCGAATGCTCAAACAATCTCTAAGGGCGATTGCGACTCACACCGCGAGAGGAATCCCCAGAAGACGAGAAGCTATCGAAGGAAGGAGAAATGCTCTCAGAGAAGGGCTTGGGCTCCAGCACCTGAGCACCGGGAGTCCGACCCGCAGAGCTGCGATTCTTTAGAAGCTCACTGGACTTATCTTCTCCCAGGATTAGCGGCATCAACAGGGGCATAGCAAGGGCCATCAAAGCCATGATTGCTACAGCCACCAAACCGTTTTGCAGCATATTTCCTCGCCGCTCAGCGGTACGCAAAGCGTTACGCATGCCTCGCATCTGAATGTCGAGCTTATCGAGCTTCTCAATTTGTACCGGGCTAAAGCCAGCCTGGTCAATCCGGCTGAGCGCGCCTCGTAGCTCTTGGCGCAGGCGATTTTCCAAGTTTTCAATGTGAATTTGGACAGCTTCGCGAGCTTCTTCATCGTTCCCTTCAGCAAAGCGATGCTGGGCATCATCGAAGCTCTTTTCTATGGATTGGAAGCGTTGCTCCATGTCGCGGCGCAGAGAAGCAATTCCGGCACCATCTTCCGACTGGAGACGCTGGGCATAAGCCTTGAAGTCAGCATAGGTTTGAGCCAAGTCCTCAAACTGGAGCTGAATGCTAGCCAACTCATCTAGCACCGAAGCAGATTTCGCAAGCTGTTGATTGAGACCAGCAAGCTGTCCGTCCATCTGTTCGAGATTAGCGGGAGGTTTCTGTGCAATCATGCCTAGCTGTGAATAATGAGCCCCTTGGCTCGAACCGTTAGGGTTAAGGTGCCCCGAATAGAGGCGGTATTATCGCGTTCAGCTCTAATTTGACAAGGGAAGATTTACAAGCAATGGACAGCAGAAAATTGCCCCAAATCGGCATAAACACCGGAGGCAATTTTCAGACTTAATTTGCGGGTTTCAGACGCGATCGCCAGCTATTTTCGAATCCACGAATCAGCCAAACGCCCAGGTCATTCTCCGGCACCAGAATCTAGACCAAACATTCTGCTGAAGTGACAATATCCACGTCATCGTCATCCATCTCAGCCCCTCGGAGGGCCAAGCCATACGCAGCAGGCTTATCCCAGAGGAAAAACCCATCGCGATGGAATTCTAAGTCCCTCAAGCGAAGACTCAAGGCCTTACCTCGCTCAGCAATGGGTTGAGCTCGCGATCGCAATGCACGACAGCGCAGATTGAAGTCTTGCATTCCCTGGAGGCAGTCTTGGAACTGTTGACCCTTGGCCGTCGTCGGAGCAACTGGCTCGGGCGCTGGCTCGGCCTTCTTCATCATCTTTTCGATCAGTCCGGGGCTCACCTGGCTATAGCCCTTTTGCACTGAGCGAATCGCGTAGATCAAGTCTTCCGCTGGCGTGGTTTTGAGCAAGTAGCCCTTAGCCCCAGCCTGGAGTGCCCGCTGAAGACAAGATTGATCATCTTGACCGGTCAGGATCAAGATGTTGGTCTCCGGGAAGCGTTCCTTGATAATGCAAGTAGTCTCAATGCCATCAATACCTGGCATTTCGATGTCGACTAAAACGACATCTGGCTTTAGGCGCTCCACACAGGTAATGCCTGTTTCACCATCGGCGGCACCACCCACGATTTCAAATCCCGGTTCTCGTTCAAGCAACATTTGAAGTGCTTGACGAATCGTTGTTTGATCGTCGATGAGCAAAATACGAATGGAAGAGGTCATGGGCAAAGCGATTCCTTCGGGAGTTTGCGTCGCGTTCGCTCCTTAGAGCGATGAGTTTAGAGCGCCTCGGAGCGATGAATTTATCGCACCTGCACAACGCCGTAACGCAACATGCAAAATTAACTGTGATCCATGCACCCCTCATCCATTACTCCAGCGTCCGAGCAAAAATCCGAGAGATTTGTCGAAATTAATCAGGGATTTCCCACCGTGAAAAAGTCCTTTTTTACACTTTTAGCGTTAGCAGGCCTCTCAGTGCCAGCCACTGCCCCCATGGATTCTCCTGTTCTGGCCCAAGCCCAGAAGCCCGAGGAAATCGTCCGTCTCCAGGAAGTCCGCCCCTTACCCAATAGCCTAGACAGCATCCCAGTCTTCAACAGCAACAGCCCTGAACTCGTACTTCAGGAAGGTATTTTGCTCTCAACGCTCAAGCCTGAGGGCAAGACTGCTCCTAGTGCCCATTTAGACTTCACCTTCAACGGTCGTTTCGATATCTTTGCCCACCACATCGCCAAAGCCGATCCACCGGAGGACCTGCGCACGCTGTATCTCGGAATCCTGGTGGAAAACCCCAGTGATGAAGCCGTGACAGTGAATGTGCTCCAGGGGGCCAGCTATCTCAGTCAGCCCGATGCACCATTCTTTGACATCGATCCCTTCCAGGACAATCCCAACGGCGATGTTTACGCCGGTCCCGGCAGCCGCGCCATGAGTGATGTGATGCGCGGACGTCGCCAAGACATCCTGCCGGACAGCGTAGTGATTCCGGCGGGCGAAAGCCGGATGCTGTTCAATCTACCCATCACGGTCAAAACCTTGGAGCCTCCCATTAATGGTCGCTCCAGCCTGCTACGGCTCTACAGCGACGGTCCTGTGCAGATGGCGAGCATGGCTTTATTTGCGACGCCTGATGGCGAGGATGAAATCGCTCCTAGCCTGGAAGACTGGCAAGCCCTGGCCCAGGATGGCCAACTGTCCGCCCCTCGCGACAAAGTCCCCACTCCCATTGGTGAGCCGGGCGGCGTGATCTACGGTCGTGTGGCTGGGGTCGCCGAGGGCTCCCGCTGGCGGGCAACCCTGACCGATCGCGATGACTACCATCTCAATATTCCAAAGTCCGGTGGGGCATTCTCCTATGGCCTATCCACGCTGAATGTGGGTCGCCAGGGCACGGGCCAGAACCAGTCGGCAGAGATGATTCGTCGCTATCCCGATACGGCTTACCAAGCCCATGGCAATTACGGCATTGAGTACGACTTGAGCCTGCCGTTGATTAACAATACGGACCAGGCCCAAACAGTCACATTGGCATTGGAAACCCCCATCAAAGAGGATGTGCTGTCCCAAAATGGCCTGCGCTTCTTCGTAGAACGAGCCAAGCCCACCTTCTTCAGGGGCACAGTTCGGGTGCGCTACACAGATGACAAGCAGCGACCGCGCACTCGCTATGTCCATCTGGTGCAAAAGCGTGGGGAGCAGGGCAAGGCCCTAGTGGAGCTGAATTTAGATGCAGGTGAACATCGCTTGGTGCGGTTCGATTTCCTGTATCCGCCTGATGCAACCCCCCCCCAGGTACTGACGGTGCAAACAAAGTAGGGTTTGACAGGTTCAGCCTAGTGCAGCGTCAGCATTTAATTTTAGGGTAGCCCTATTCTAGAAGCACCTGCAGACAAGGCTTTCAGAGATCAAGTACCCTGATTCTTAGCCTTGACGCTGCACTAGGGCGATCTCCCAATAGAAAAGCCTCCAGCATTACGACTGGAGGCTTTTCTATTTACCGGACATCTTTCAGACAGGTTTGCCCAACCTTACTGCGGCGTCCCAAACACCTGCACGTAGTAATGGTCACGGCCATTGGTGGCATAGCCAACGCCCATCTCTGTAAAGCGAGCATTGAGCAAATTGCGACGATGGCCAGGGCTCTTGAGCCAGCCCTGCACAGCTCGCTCGGGGCGGTTGCGGGGAGACTGATAGTAGATATTTTCAGCAATGCTCCAGTACTTGTAGCCCGAGTCCTGAATACGATCTTTCATGCTGGAGCCATCAGAGCCAGTATGAGAGAACTGCGCACCATTAGCGAGGTCATTAGCATGGCGCTGGGCCGCAGCATTGAGCTCAGTCGAAAAGCTGAGCCTGCCTAAGTCGGAATTCTCGCGGGCGGCATTGGACAGGTCCAGGATGCTCTGCTGAACGGGGTTAGACTGATTGATCGATGTGGCTACAACCTCGGCAGGCTCAGCTGCTTCAGGTGCCTGCTCGGATTGAACCTGAATCACAATGGGTGGCAAAGCTTGGACAGCACCACCACTGACAGTGGCGGCTAACAGACCCAGGAATAAGGATTTTTGTACAGAAAAACGCATGGGCAAATATTCGCAAACATCAGGGTTGGGTATTCGGCCAAGGAACCCACACAGGAAACTAGAGCTGGGGAGAGTCAATTTTTAGCTTCAAAGGCAGACCCGAAAAATTCGGGCAAGGAATCAAATTTACGTGATTACACTTGCAGGAGCTTGAGCTGTTCAGCAGCTTTCCACTCAGAACCAGGCCATAATCCTCGAAGCAGCTCTAGGCATCTTTTCTCAGAAGCCGCTGCTCCCAGGAAGTTCCCCAAGAATTTCACCAAAGGCGATCGCAGGGGCCCAGTTTTATTCCCAGGGGCTATGGAGCTAGAGAGAGCGAGCCATTCGCACCGATTTTTAGCTGGCTTCAGTCCAGGCCAGCGATAATGGAAGTAAGCCTCGCCCATGGGGCAACACCTTATCTACTAGCTCCCCCATGACCGCTTCTACTTGGCAGGCAGACCTCTCCCGGCGGCCTCAAACCGATGACCAAGGCAAGCCCCTGTGGGAGTTGCTGATTTGCGATCGCTCCGGCAGTTGGCAGTTCACCCGTCGAGCTTCTCAAGGTGATATCAGTGGCGACTGGGTCGGGCAGCAGTTGGCTGAAGCCATTGCCCTCCACAATCCCCCTGCTGGGATCCAAGTCTTCCGCCCCCAAAGCTTTAGCCTCATCAGCACCGGGGCTGCTCCCCTAGGCATTCCCGTCGAAGCCACCCGCTACACCCCTCAACTCAAAGGCGTCCTTTATCACCTATCGAAAGAGGTCAACGGCTGGGAACCTCTCCATATCGAGGAATTACCGCCCCAGCCTTTGCCTGAGCGACTGCGAGGGGAGAACTGGCAATTTGCGGCCTTGGCAGCGGGAGAAGTGGAATATGCCTTTCGCGATCGCCCCATTCCCATTGTCTCTACGCCGGACTATGCCCTGCCCATTGCCCAGGGCTTGGGGTCAGATCTGCCGGTGCCGGGGCTGATTGTCTATGGCGGACGAGCGAGCCGAGCCCTAGCTCAATGGCTCCAGAGCATCAATCCTGTGGCGCTGGATTATGTCAGCGGTCCGCCCAATGGGATGATTTTGGAGGCGGGTTTGGCAGAGCGCTGGGTGATGGCGACGTTTGAGGATCCGGAAGTGGCCCAGGCGGCGGCGGTGTTTCAGCAGCGTAAGCAGGCGAGTGAGGGGATCCATTTTCTGTCGGTGCAGCCCGATGATGGTGGGGTGACGACGAGTGGATTCTGGCTGCTGCGGGGATAACGGGTTGTTGTGGGGGTAGCGGAGGCTGTGTGGATTGTGGCCAAATCTTTCGCTTTAAGGATGGCAGGATTTGGCTTGAGGCAGGCTTGAAGAGACAAAGCAGGCAGCCATGAGGGCCAGCCCTCAAACTCCCGCCGCAGGGGACAATGTGTCCCCTATCGGGTTGACCCCTCCAACAGTGGTGTCTGAGTGCAAGTTGGCCGGTGGGCAGCCTTTTGGGTGGTTGATGGGGGATAAAGTTTGGGGTTAGTTGACTTGTTGGGTTTGCTGCTTCGCAGACGGGAGCTGGGCCCAGATCGCATAGCGAGCCCCTCTGGTTTTCTCTCAGCCAGGCCGAGTGAAGCTTTGCTTTTCCAAGGGCTGGGACAGGACGATCGCTGTGGCAGTCTGTCCGTAGCGGCTTAACTCTCCAATCACCTCCTCCAAATGGGGAATGGAGCGGGCGATCGCCTCAATGCGAAACGAGCCCTGACCCGTTACGTGATAGCAGCGCCGCACCTCCTCCATTTGTTCCAAAAGCTGCGTCACAGCTGGGTACTGCTGGGGCGTTGTCGTTAAATCAATCAGCGCCATTAATCCATAGCCCAAGGCCGCTGGATCTACCTCCGCTCGATAGCCTCGAATCACGCCTGCCTCCTCCAGTCGCTTGATTCGCTCTGCCACTGCTGGGGGCGAAAGATTCACTCGACGGCCCAGCTCTGCAAAACTCAGCCGGGCATCGGCTTGCAGTGCTTCTAATAGTGTCCAAGCCACCGCATCCAGCTCAACTTTTGATTCCATCGCAATATCTCGCTAAGTCAATCAAAACAAAAATAGTTTGAGCAAAATGACTTTGAAATCATCTTCTCATTGTGCCCTTATCGTTTCTATCCTAAAGCTATCGATGCAGAGGGGCTGAGCAGTTAGGAAACGAGATGGATCTCAGTATCTTTGGACGGGGCTGGCTGCTGGGACTGGCGATCGCAGCCCCTGTCGGTCCCATTGGAATTCTTTGTATTAAGCGATCGCTTACCCAAGGCTGGTGCTTCGGCTGGGCATCGGGGCTTGGCGCAGCCACAACCGATGGGCTGTAGGCTGTATTGCAGGATTTGGCTTGGTGGCCGTCTCCCAGTTCTTAGTCGCACAGCAGTTTTGGCTACAGCTAGGCGGTGGGACATTTCTCATCTATTTGGGGATTGTCACCCTCGGCGAAGCATTTATGCAGCAATCCTATTTCGCAGAAAACATTCCCCAAGAAGCATGTCCAGACCCTGCCTTTGGAGCTTCTCTACTCACCGCCTACGGCTCAACTTTGCTCCTGACACTGACAAATCCCATCACAATTCTCTCCTTCGCAGCCATCTTTGCAGGCGTCGGCATGGCAGCCACAAACTGGTTTGATTCAGGGCTGCTGGTAATGGGTGTATTTAGCGGTTCAGCCTGTTGGTGGCTACTGCTCTGTAGCGGCGTAAGCTTACTACGGCGGCACATTACAACAGACCAATTACGCTGGATTAGCGGAGGCTCCGCAGGGATTTTGTTGGTCTTTGGAATCAGTGCAATTGCAAATCTCTTCAGCTAGTTTAAGCGGATTCGTTCATCCCATCCCCTTGCAATGGAGGGGACTTGGGTTCAGTCGTAGAGCTCTCGTTAGAAGGCTCCGCTACGAGCGTGGGAGACTCAGCTGCGGGAACGTCCGCAGCCACTTTCACTTCTGGAGTGGGTGGCTTGAGGGCTCCTTCTGGGGGAACAGTGAGATCGCGATCGGGGGATTCTGCTAACTGAGCCTCAGCTTCCTCGTCGTCTTCCAGTTCAAGAACATCCGAATTGGATAAGGGAGCAATTCCAGAGGAGGCCACTGGCTGAGAAATATCCTCGGCAACCACCGCAGCCTCTGCAACCGCAGCCATCGAAACCTGCTCGATGGGTGGCTTAGAGATAACAGCAGGTTCTGCTTCAGCGCTTGTGATAGCAGCAGAGTCAGAAAACTCAGGATCTACTGGGGCAACCGCCTCAGAAACCTCAGGCACGGGTATTTCATCAGAACAATCAGAATCATCAGCCTGAGCAGACTCAGCTTCAATACCTACTTCGGGTTCACTGTCAGCCAACGGCGCATCAATGCTGCCCCCCGCTGCCACTTTCTTGATCACCGGAAGCTTTTCCAGTAATTGCTGACCCAAGGGTTTGACTGGAGCCTCCCCTGCAGGCTCGGGCAAAGGCTCGGGCTCATCGGGAATATTATCCACCTGGGCCAAGGACGTCAAAACGAGCTTTTTGCGCTTCTTCTTGACGGTTTCGTCAGCGATCTCAGCATCCTCTTCGGAGATAGGGGAGTAGAAAAGATAGAGCAAGCGATCTCCCACTTTCCAGCTCTCCTCTAGCGTGAACAACCGACGCTTACCCTGCCGCTCCAAGAACAGCGGCATCATCTCCCGACGACGCATAAAGCCATTAAGGTGATCTTTCTGCCGCTCAAAGTCTTCTTCAAACAGTTCCGTCTCGCCGAGCTGTACAGCTCCCTCAGTGAGGTACTTATTCCAGTTTTTGACGGATAACTCTGGGTCAAAGGCAAGCTGAATTTTGGGATTGAGAGATTCGCTGGTGCCAGAGGCATTGGGCGAAGCCACCAAGGTTTTGGGTGGGTTAAATTCTTCGACGATGCGTTGGGCGATCGCCTGGTTCACATCACTGTTACTCGTTGCCACCAGAACCGTAGCCACCTCCGCCATGCCAGCCTCGTCCAAGGCTTCTGCATCGAAGGCACTGGTTAGGAAAGTCGGGATATTCTGGGCCTGGGCCTTTGCCAGCGCCTTCTCTTCAGTATCAATGATCGTTACTGCCGAGCCCCCATCCTGGAGCAGTCGCGCCACCAAGCGGCTCAGGGGATTGGAGCCCACCAGAACTGTTCCAGTCCCTCCCTCAGCCGTAATCTTCAGCAGATTTGCAACGCTCTTGGCTGAAAGACCCTGGAGAAAAACCGTCAGCAGAATTGTTAGAAAAACGAGGGCCTTAATCGAATCACCACCATTGATGCCTCGTGCCGTCAGCAACAGGCTAAACAAAGAGGCCACAGATGCCGAAACAATTCCCCGAGGCGCAATCCAGCTAAGGAAAAACTTCTGTCGCCAGTTGAGGTCGCTCTGGATCGTACAGACAATGATTTCAATGGGGCGCACGATGAACATGAGCGCCAGCACTGTCAGCAAGCCGCCCCAGCCCAGAGCAAACACACTAGCAATGGAGAGATCCGCCGCCAACAAAATAAACAGCACCGAGATCGCCAGGACCGTGAGCTGGCCCTTAAAACGCCGCAGCAAGCGCTCACCGGGAATCGACGAAGCCCCCAGCACAATACCCGAAGTCACCGAAGCCATCAGACCAGACTCGCTTCGAAGGGACTGGGCTAGGCCGAAAATGCCCCAAGCACCTGCCAAGACCAGCAGATTCTTCAACTCTTCCGAGAGGAAGGTAACGCGCTTAAGGAAAAAACCCAGCAAACCACCGCCTGCCAAGCCAATCACTAGGCCCGTGCCCAGACGCAACCCCAGCCCGCTGAGAATCGCCCCCGGTGTCGGCGCTTCATTCAAAATAATGTCCAGCACCACCACCGCCAGGATGGCTCCTAAGGGATCGATCAAGACCCCTTCACCTTCAATCAGGGCACTGACTTCCCGGTCTACCTTGACCTGCTGAAGCAAAGGCACCGTCACCGTCGGCCCCGTCACAACAACGATCGCCGCATACAAAAATGCCAAAGACCAAGGAAACTCGCTCAGCCAGTGAGCCGCCGTCGCACCGCCCAGCAACGTGACGCCCACGCCAATAGTGATTAGATTGCGCAAACTGCCGGACACCCGACCCAGTTCTCGTAGCTCCAGATTGAGCCCACCTTCAAACAGAATCAGCGCCACAGATAGCGACACCAGCACGTCTAGACCGACACCCAGCTGTCCGGGCTGAATGAGCCCCAAACCATCGCGGCCCAGCACAATGCCAAACAGCAGCAAAAAGACAATACTGGGCACCTTCACCCAGGCAGCCAAAACCTGGCCACCGATACCGGCGATGACCGTGAGGATGACCAGCAGCGTAATCGAAAGGCTAGCGTCCATCCTTTAGCAGCAAGTAATACAGCTGCCCCGCATCATTAACGAGACCAGCGCGATCGCCCGCCACTGAGCCAGTCCCCAGGAAAATATCAGCGCGACCTGCACCTTTAATCGCTCCGCCCGTATCTTGATCTAGGGCAAAACGATTCACCGCCCGCTTGGGATAGCGGCGGGAGCTGAGCACAGCACCGGGATTGGCGTAGGGAATCTGGGTGCTGATAAGGGTCAGAGCTCCAGGGGGCATAAGGGATTTGTCGGTGGCAATGGAGCGATCAGTCGTCACTGGCTGGGCAATACTGCCCATGGGAGGTGCACCGTCAGTCTTTTCAAAAAAGACAAAGCGAGGATTGCGCGGCAAGTATTCGCTCAGGGCTTGAGGATTACGGCTGAAGTAATCCAACATAAGGGGCAGGGTCAACTCTTCAAGAGTGAAAATGCCGTCATTAACCAGCTCCTTGCCAACGCTGACATAGGGGTAATTAGTACGCCCCGCATAACCCACCGACATTGTACTCCCGTCCGTTAGCTGAAGCCGGGCAGAACCCTGAACTTGCACCAAAAACGCCTCTAATCGGCTTTTAAGCCAAACGAGCTCTAGGCCATTGAGGGGACCAGCGGCAGCCTTTAGTCCATCCTTACCTTCCAAAGCGATGCGATCCGGATGGGGCTCGGCCCAACTTTCCAGATCTCCGGGCTTAGCATAGAGCGGGTAGCGATATTCTCCAGTGGCTTCGCGGCTGGCGGCATAGCTGGGCGTGAAGTAGCCAGTGAAGTCAACATTACCTTGACCATCTGTGCCCGTAGCTTGGTAGAAGTCAAATTCTTGGCGGACAGCAGCTTGGAGCGCTTGGGCTGAGTTGCTGCCCTGGAGTAGCTGCTTGAAGCGTTGAAGGCTGCGACGGACGCGATCGCGACTCACCCCTTCAATCGGATAGTTGGCATAGGCATCTACAGCCTTATCCGTTGCCAGATAATCCAGACTGTAATCCACCGCTTGGATGAGAGCATCGCGATCGCTCTGCATCCCTGCCGAACCAAAAATTTGATTATCCAAGCCCAGTCCAGCAGGCACAGCCGTGAGGCGACGCAGGGCAGGTCCATCAGGAGCAGCTTGTTCGGCCGGTTTGATTGGAGAGTTGGCAGCCGGGTCACTCACTGCAGGAGCGTTAGAAGCTGGAGCCTTGGGTATTGCCGTAGTGGTGGAAGGCAGGGGGGTTGGGGGAGGCACCGTAACCTTTGAACCTGAAGCGCTAGGTGCAGAAGCTTGGGCAACCGTTGGAGCCGTTGCAGTCTGGGTGGGAGGGAAGGAGCTGGGCTTTGTTGATATCGCTCCAGCTTGCTGCGTCGTGCCGCTCCGCTGCCGCTCTGCCTGGGCTGAAACAGCACCATCAGCCTTAACTGCATTCTTAGAAGAATCTAAGGGAGACTGGAGGCAAGCCTGGGCTACACCCGCCACAGCCGCCATGGGCAAAAGAAGAGCAAATGCCCGTATCGACCAAGCCTTCATCGCCAATCTCTCCAAACTGAACACACAAAAAACAAAGCCTAGACCCCATCATTTAGCCAAAGCTAAAACACTGGTCTCCCAGTCGGGTCTAGGTCTTGATCATCCCACGACCCGGAACATTCATTCCGAGTTCCCGACGATGCCGGGATGGGTTGGATTTTCTACCAGCGCTCCACACTAGAGGAGTAAACGGGCTCCACACGCAGCGCCATAATCTTGGACGGGCGAGCCACCATATATTCACCCTCAACATTCTTGATGGGAATCTTGATGAACTCATTCGAAGCCGCCTTGGGCATCAGCTCACCGCTGTACCAGGTCTGGAAATCTTTCATGGTAGGGAAGCGGACTTCCTCTTTGACGCCGCCGTCAAAAAAGATGTGAACCGCATATTCGCTTGCCGTTCTGGCCATGGGACTCTCCTTGGATCGGTTGGGCGCTTAGGGTTTCCACCGCTGTCGAATGGATGCCCGGATTAGTTTAACGATTTATTGATTCGTCAGAGGAAATTCCCCTGCATTCTAGTGTGGGCAAATTCGCCCCAAAAACGATCACAGGGGATAAATATTCTCTGGGGTCTGTCTATTTGAGACATCAGAGAACGTTGACGCTCACCCTATTTCTGTCGCCAACGTAGAGGCAGGGAGCCCCACCCCCACGTGACAGATTCGACCAGAAGTAACCGAATTCTTAGCCTTTGACTTCAGACAGGATGGCCTGGGATTGCTCGGTTTGGAGGCGAGCGCCAAGGCTGGTGACAAGCTTCGCAGAGGCCGCAGAGCCCAACTTACCTGCGGTCTCCCAGCCCAATCCGTTGGTGATGCCGTAGAGCACTGCACCGGCATACATGTCTCCCGCACCGACGGTATCAATAGCCTTAACGGGCACACCTGCGATGTCGATGCGCTTCTCACCATCAAAAATAACGGAACCTTCGGGGCCACGGGTAATGGCAAAGGTTTTCGCTAGGGTCTTGAGATGTTCAAAGGCTGCGTCAAAGTCCTCAGTGCCCGCCATTTCCAGCGCTTCGCTTTCGTTGGCAAACAACAAGTCAACGCCATCGCCAATCATCTCTAGGAGGCCATCCTTGAAGAACTTGACCATGTTCAGGTCAGCCAGGGTGAGGGCAACCTTCTGACCGGCAGCTTTAGCCAATTCGCGAGCTTTGATGGCAGCGGCTTTACCAGATTCGCCCGTGACGAGGTAGCCCTCAATGTAGGTGTAGGTGGATTCGGCGATCGCGTCAGCATCCAATTCAGGCTCAGCTAGAGTCGCGGAAATCCCCAGGAACGTGCTCATGGTGCGATCGGCATCGGGGGTCACCAGGACCAAGCATTTGCCCGTAATCCCTTCACCAAGAGACTGGTTCTGCAAGTTCGTATCAACACCGCAGTCCACCATGTCCTTGAGGTAGAACTTGCCCGACTCGTCATCGGCAACTTTGCAGGAGTAGAAAGCCTTTCCACCAAACTGGCTCACGCCAATAATGGTGTTTGCAGCGGACCCACCGGAGGAGCGCTTCGTTGTTTGTTCCGACAGGTGAGCCAAAATCTTGTTCTGAGCTTCCTCGTCCAGGAGGGTCATGACGCCCTTATCAATACCTAGCTCGGTCAGAGTTTCGGGGGTGACTTCGCATTCGATATCGAGCAATGCGTTGCCAAGGCCATATACGTCGTAGCGCGCCATAGGTTTCTCAAATAAGGAATTAGTGATAGGCCATCGCGGTGTAATTCACCACTGTGCCGCTCTTTATTTAACTAGGCTGTCGTAACATCTCGCAATGACGCGGATATGACCGGAACAAGGATCAATCCCAGCTTTGGCGTATAGCTACGGGGGTAAGGCCCTGTTCTCGCAGCGTCCGCAGTGCCACAGCCTGGTCCCGTTTCGCCAAGCGCTTCCCCCTGGCATCCCGAACCAGAGGGCAGTGGTAAAACGTCGGAACGGACCAGTCCAAGGCCCGATAAAGCAGGATTTGCTTAGCCGTAGACAGCAGCAAATCTTCGCCCCGCACCACCTCAGAAATCGCCATGGCATGGTCATCTGCTACCACAGCCAGCTCGTAGCTAGGGAAGTCATCACGCCGCCAAACGAGGAAGTCGCCGAAGTCTTCACCTGCGGTGTAAGAGCAGAGACCGACGTTGTTATCTACAAATTCGATAACTTCTCCATCGGGGACGCGGAAGCGCCAGTTAATCTCTCCCGGCATCTCAGTTACATCCCAATCCATTGGGCGTAGATGCGGGGGAAAGATGATTTCGCGATCGCCTTCATGGGGAGCCGCGATCGCCGCTGCCACATCCTTCCTCGAATGGGGACTGGGATAGATCACCAGTCGGGTCGCCAGCTCAGCCCAAACCGATCTGTAGCTTTCTAACCGTTGAATTTGCTCATAAGGCCCAAACGCCCCGGCTGGTTCTAAGTCCGGTCCCTCCTGCCAATCAAAGCCAAACCAGCGCAGGTCTTCGTAAATGTCCTGGCAAAACTGTGTCTTACAGCGTGCTTGGTCCAAATCTTCGATACGCAAAACCAAGCTGCCATTGGCCACTTTGGCCCGTTCCTGGGCAATCCAAAACGTCCGGGCATGGCCCAAATGCAAATGCCCCGTCGGCGTCGGAGCCAAGCGACCACGATAGCTCATAAAATCTTGAGGCTCTTCAAAGCAAGCCTACTCATCTACAGAGGGAATTATGAGATTAATTAGGTTTATCCCTCAGGCATTTTAACGAAGGTTTCTATGGCTCCCGTCAGCGATTGTTCCGCAAACTTCCAGCGGAATCGCCCTTCCTCCCATCGAAGCCCTCGCTGGCTGATGCCCGTTGTCGTGGCCTTGCTGATCTTTGGCATTGGCCTTCGTTTCACCCACCTTGACAAAAAAGTCTACTGGTACGACGAAGTCTCTACATCCCTGAGTGTTTCCGGCAATAGTGAACTAGACATCGTTCAAGACTTTGCCAATCTATCTAAGCCAGTCTCGCCCGCAGTCCTCCAAACTTACCAGCAGTTTAAGCCTGGTAGCACTGGCCAGGACACCATACAGCGACTCATTAACGAGAACCCTCACCATCCCCCCCTTTATTATCTGCTAGGTCGCCAATGGGCCAAACTCTTTGGGCTAACACCTGGAACGCTGCGCGGTCTGGCAGCAGTGATTAGCTTAGGAAGCCTTCCCTTAGCCTATTGGCTGTGCCAGGAGCTCTTTTCCATGCCCACCGTGAGCTGGATGGCGGTGGCGCTGATGGCGATTTCACCACTGCATTTGGCCTATGCCCAAGAGGCGAGGCAGTATAGCCTCTTGATAACATTGGTTTTGGGCTCCAGTGCGGCTTTCCTTTGGGCGATGCGATGCAGCCGAGATGATGCAGGGCAGCTGCGATCGCCATTGAAAGTTTTGAGTCTAAAAAGCTTGAGCTGGGGACTGTACAGCCTGCTGCTGATTTTGGGTTTTTACACTCAGCTATTCTTTGGTTTGGTGGCCTTGGCCCATGGCATGTATGGGCTCATACGTTGGGCTGGGTGGGTCTACTTGCCGGGCGATCCAGTCGCACCCGAGAGTTCAGAGTCGCACCCCCCTGGTGGGCGATGGGGATACATCACTGCCAGTGCGATCGCCCTCTTAGCCTTCACCCCTTGGCTCTGGGTCATCTTCCGCGAGTTCAAAAACGCCGATCGCCTCACCACCTGGACTAAGGAATATGCCCCGACTCGCATCGGCATGGCCAAGATTTGGCTCCACAACCTCAGCCTCAACTTCTTTGACCAAGGCCTTGAACAATTTAGCCAAAATCTGATTCCGGCCTACCTTGCCTTTGCACTGCTGGTGCTCTATGGCATCTACCATCTCGGCCGCAAAGCCCCCACTGCAAGCACTCTTTTCATCCTTACATTGATGGGCAGTACGGCCTTGCCCCTGTTCTTGCCAGACCTGATCCTAGGCGGCAGGCGAACGATCATGCCCCGTTACCTACTGCCGTTTTATCTCGGCGTTCAGATCACCGTTGCTTATCTTCTGGGAAGCAAAATCGCTGTGATGGGTCAGCAAGCCAAAAGCAAGGCCTGGACCATTACAACGGGAGTCCTATTGGGGGCTGGCGTTCTTTCCTGTGGAGTCTACAGCCAGGCGGATGTTTGGTGGACGAAAGCGTTCAATATCGACAATGTGGCCGTAGCAGAAATCATTCATCGCAGCGATCGCCCCCTGGTAATCAATAACGGTCCCGTCCCCTTTGCCATTTCCCAGACCTACCATCTCAAACCTGAAACTGGCGTCCTCTTAGAGCCCTATTGCACCAACTGCCAACAGGACAGTGAAGGTCGTGGTGAGTTGAATATTCCGGACCTCTCGGACGAGGTCACAGCACAATTCAGCAATCGCTTCCTCCTAAACAGCTACAGCTCTGAGGACTGGAAAGCCCAGCTTGCTGACTGGTCCGGTGGGACAGCAAAACTGCGCTACAAGGGACGCGTCAGTCAGCTCTGGGAGCTATTGCCTTAGCTGAACTTGACATGCCCCAGGGACGATATCACTGGATCTCTGCAAAATTGCGACGATAAAGTCTGTTCTTCCCTTCTTCACGAACCAAGGTATAGCCTGATTCAGGATTCAGCAGAGCCTTATTGACAAGGGGCCATTCAAACCGCTCTAGATAAATAATAGGTGGCTGACTAGACTGGATCGTTCTCAATAACTCTCCCTCTGAGACTCCGCCTGTTTTGAGTCGTTTTTGGGTGAGAACTGCGAGATTGGGGGGAACCTGATTACCGCTCAAAATTGCATAGGTGGGGCGATCTGTGATGATGAGGCTTTCCTCACGGGTTAATGCCTTGATGTCCTGCAAGACATCCATATCGATAGATGGATTTCTACAAACAGAAGTCCACCCCCTCAAAGTTTTAATCACATTGCTGCCGAGGCGGACTGTAGAAACCAAAAGCAATAGGCTCACCAGTCCTACTCCTAAGAGCTGAGGCGAGGGTCGAAATCTGCTTTGTCGAATTGTGTGCCACATTTCCCCTGCAAGGTATGCACAGAGCATGGCTGCAGGGATTTCAATTAACAGCAAATGGTGAAACCAAACTGGCGAATGAAAAAGCAGCAGAGCCAGAATGGTGGCCAACCAAAATGCGGGATATAGGATGAGCCAAGACTTTTTTTGAATTCCTATCCAAATGCTAGTTGCAATGGGCAATACAAGGAGGGCCACTTGGCTCATATTGGCTACAGTTTCTAGCCCCGCATTGGTGTAGTTATCTCTGGCTTTAATGTGTCCACCCAGTAATTGATCTACAACTTCCTTGGGAAAGTGCTCAAGGTCCACACCAAGCATGAGCAATAGCAAACAGCTCGAGACAAAGCAAGTCATCCAAACAGCGACAGGACTGAGCTTTTGCAATATCGAACGTTGGCGTGGATGGGTAAGCTCACCGATGCCAATGCCAATGACCCAAATGGGTACAAGAAAGCCAATTTGTAGCTTAATTGTGATTGAGATAGCTAAAAAAGCGGCAGACCCAAGTAAGCAAGACCTTTTCCGAGTTCGATGCCAATAGCCAAGACAAAGTAGCGAGACCATAGCCATTGAAAGCATCGGAATTCCGAGCATGACCGCTGTGCTTAGCTTCAAGAAATTAGCAGAGATCAGCAGAAGAACTAAGGCCACGACAGCATGGGCTCTGCTACCGATTAAACAAATAAAATGCCAGAGGGCGGCCAGCAAGATAATGGTAAAGCCTAGAACAATGCCGCGATAGAAGGTAATGTTGCTGCCAAACCAGGGGAAGACCTGGGCCAATAGAACTGTGAAAGTGGGCGGCTGGTCGCTCCAAATGTCTTGATAGAGATTGTTCCCATTAGCAACTAACGAGGCCTTAATGAGATTGACCCCCTCATCATAATCAAAGTCAGCACAGTCTAAGCCAGGAGAGAACAGGATGAACATGAACAATCCTGCAAGGGCAAAGAGTAAAAAACTCATCCCCGACAGAGACCATAAATTCCCGCACCTCTGTCGCTTATCCTTGCTATTACTCATGAAACGGTTGAGCTAACTCAAGCCATAGCGTTACTGCCTCGTGATAATAGCTCAGTTGTTGAAGCAGAAAGAAAGCGATTGTTGCCTTTCAACCTCCTGGTTTGTTTCAGCCGCATTTACTGACAACACATCGTGGTTGCTGACTTAAAAATCAACGGCGACACAGAATCCCCCCGCTACATTGAAAACAGCACCCTAAAAAAGGGGCAATACCGCCCAAAGAAATCAAGGTTAAAACCCTCCCTCTCACCACCTAGAGGCTGTTGCTAGGGTGAATGGACCCAATTCCAAAGGCTTGTCTTACCCGAGGCAACTTTGGGTCTATTCCTCCCACGGCAACCCTCCCATGAGCATTGATCGCAAGATTTCCCCCGCCTTCAAACCTTTCTTAGCTCGCAGTGGCGACCACGATCGCCGCGATGCCATCGTCATTTATCAAACGCCCGGAATTGAAGGCATCCAAGTGGGCGATCGCCTCGGTCAGCTCAACCGCCGCCAGCTCAACGTCGTGCGGGAACAGACCCAGCTCCAGCGCCAAGTGGAAAGCCGCCTCTTCGAGAGCTACCAGGGCCGCAGCCTTGAGATGGGCCACGAAGGCGCGCCTCTCCAAACCCGCACCATTGGCGCAGGCACACTTCCCATGGCCAATGTGGAAGTCACTCGCACCACCCTGGCTGCCCTGGCATCCGAGCCAGATGTGGTAGCCGTGCTACCCAACCAAAACATTGAGCTGCTCAAGCCCAAGCAGATCGACTACACCGACCTCCTGCCCCAGGAGCAAGAAGGCGGTTTAACCTGGGGCCTCAAGCAGCTCGACATTGCCAAGGTTTGGGAAACGACCAAAGGCGCAGGCATTAATGTCGCTGTCCTAGACACCGGCTGCTACGGCGACCACCCCGCCCTCAAGGGTCGCGTTCAAGACTTTGTCCTCGTGGACCCACTGGGTCGCCGCATCACCACTGACGTCAGCTTTGATGCGGGCCAGCATGGCACCCACATCTGCGGCACCATCGCGGGCGGCATGACCGAAGAAGGCATCGCCATTGGCTGTGCGCCGGAGGCAAATTTGCTGGTGGGCGGCGTTCTGGTGGGCAATGCCACGCTGTTGACCCTGGTGGAGGGCATGGCCTGGGCAATCGAGCGGGGGGCAGACATCATTAACCTCTCCCTCGGCTTGGAATATTACGAGCCTCTGTTCTCCAAGGTGTTGGATATTCTCATCAGCCAATACGATGTGCTGCCCGTGGTGGCGATCGGCAACAGCAACCATGGCAACACTAGCTCCCCTGGCAATAGCTACAACGCCTTCTCTGTAGGGGCGATCGAGCAAATGGCCGAGGACCAACTGGGCGTAACCTTCTTCAGCAGCGGTGCGAGCCTCGTCTTCCCTGGCCAAAGCCCTGAAGAAATTGTCACCAAGCCCGATGTTGTAGCTCCCGGTGCCCAGGTCTACTCTTGCATTCCACCAGAGCAGCGCCCCGACGGCACTTTCGCCTATACCTACATGGATGGCACCTCCATGGCAGCTCCCCACATCTCCGGTGTGGCGGCGCTGCTGATGGCGGCTAATCCTGAAGCTTCGGCAACGGATGTGCTCAAAGCGCTACGGGAAACGGCCCTGCATCCCAATGGCACTGAGCGCCGCCCTGACAACCGCTGGGGGTATGGCCTGATTCAGCCAGCCGAGGCCCTGAAGCTAATTCAGATGGCTTAGGAATAGGGCTGAAGACAGACTGTTTGGCACCAATCCTGACTGCGGGCATGCCATGTCCCTACCGCCAGACGCCTTCTAAATCCAGATCCGCCGCCACCCGCGACAGCCGGGCCACATCGCGATCATCCCCCGCCAAGTAGGGCAGTTTGCCCAGCACGGGATAGCCCGTCATCTGCTCTACGAGCCTTGGCGGTGCCCAGTCCATCAAATACTGCTGGGCTTCGGGGGTGGCGCAGTTGAGCACAATGCCCCGCAAGTCGCAATTTGCTTTGCGGGCGATCGCCGCCTGGGCCACCAGCTCCGACAAAACCTCGGGCCGCACCGCAGCCACCAGCAACACTGGCAGTTTCCAGTCCGCCGCCACATCAGCCAGGGTGGACTGGGGCGTAATGGCGCTGCTGAGGCTCCCCACCCCTTCTACTAGAACACCGCGATAGTCCTCGCCCATCTGAGCCAAAGCCTTCCAAACCGGGGCCAAGCTCACATCCTGCCCGGCCTTATTTGCAGCCAGAGCCGGATCTAAACAAGCAGAAAACTTGAGTGGAGTCGCCATTTCGACTCCACCAAAATTGAGCCAATCGGCCAACACCGCATTATCTTCACCGCCGCATTGAATTAGCTTCATCAAGCCCCAGTCCAGGCGTCCCGTTTGGGCTTGCAACTCACAAAGCAGCGTTGCCATGGTCACGGTCTTACCGACACCCCAGCCGCTCCCAGCGACCAATAGGCTTTTGATTGTCATAGAAAAAATATTGCGTCGGTCTCGCCCATAGGGGGATAGTTCTAGCCCCTATTATCCAAGGAATTTGGAAGAATGCCAGAGATTGCGATCGCATTGACTCAGCCTTGCCGATCAAACGAACGTCTTAAGGCAACGGCGTCGGTGGCGGTACATCAACAATCGGTGGAGTCTCAGGTACCGGATCAGGCTGCGGGTCGGGCTGCGGATCGGGTACGGGCGTCGGCAAAGGATCCGGAGCAGGCAAGGGATCGGGAAATGGGTCTGGATCAGGAGCAGGCACAGGATCCGGCTGGGGAACTGGATCCGGCGTCGGATCGGGGACTGGGTCCGGAGTCGGGACCGGATCCGGATCAGGGGTTGGGACCGGGTCGGGCTTTGGAGCTTGTTTAATGCCAATGTTCACGGCATAGCTGCCAGACCCACCAGGCTCCACTTCAACCATGTACTCACCACTGGTCGTGGCTTCCACCGCTCCATCCGGACCCACCATATCGGGAATAGGACTACCACTGGCGTCGTAAAAACGCAGAGTTGCATCCCCCTCTAGAACCTGGGCATTGAGAATTTGCCCCTGCTCCACAGGAATGCGATAGCGCTGGATAGTATTCGCTTCCAACTCAGCCTTCAGCACCCGGTCAATACCCGGCACAAATTGCAATCGTTCTTCCAGATAGATGGGCTCAGCGGGCTCCGGATCCGGGTCTGGCTCCGGCGCGGGGGCAGCTTCCAAAGCCAGCGACAGATCAAAATCAGCCTTAGAGATACCCGAAACAGGTCGCAACGCAACGGCATAAGTTCCCGCGTCAGGAAGGTCTCCTTCCCAGCGACGCACCCGCTTAGCTCGGTCCACGACAGGCTTTCCAGCCGGATTGAGCACCGTTAACAACACCCCCTCTTTCTGGAGACTGGCTTTAAGACGCTCTCCTGCTTCGGCCTCAAATTCATAGACCAGGGTTTGCTGGGCAGTTAAGCTATCCGCCAAGTCCTGGGGCTGACCGGGCAACAACGTGATCCGTCGCCGAGTTTCCTGGGGAGAAGCGTCGGGCCGCGTCGGATTGGGCTGGACGGGAGCGGGACTGGTAACAGGCGTATTGGAAACAGGCGCTCTCCCGGCCAAGTTTCGCGTCACAGCCCAGGAGCCCGCACCGGCCAAGGCAATGATAGTCAGGCCCACCGCAGAGACTGCCAGAGGGTCATCCCAGAAGGAAGAACCGGGTTGATCAAGGGGACGCGAGACTCGCCCAGGCGGCGGCGTCCCCGAGGGCTGATTTGAAACCGTTGGTGGCGCTTCCCCCCGTCCCACTGCCATGGTTCGCATTTGGGAAACCGAAGGAGCCGAAGGAGATACCACCGAAAGAGGGGCTTGGGTCGCAGCGTTGAGGGGCATGTCCTCCAGGGCCTGCAGGACATCAGCAGCGGACTGATAGCGATCGCCAGGCCGATAGCTCAACATGCGGTCTAGCACCATGGCAAAGCGCTCCGGAACGCTAGGCACCAAATGCCGCCAGCGCCAAGTCATATTGTTGCTATCAAACAGCTCACCGGGCTGGCGGCCCGTCATCAGAACAACTGCTGTCACTGCAAGAGCATAGAGATCACTGCTGGGGTAAACCTCACTGCCGCGAATTTGCTCACTGGGGGCATAGCCTGGCTTACCTACCGTGGTAGGGTTGCTGCCTTGCTGAGTTTGAATTTGGGTGGCGATCGCCTTAACCACACCAAAATCAATCAGTACCGGGATGTTCTTCTCCTCCAGGCACATCACATTATCGGGGGAGATATCCCGATGGATAATGCCTTTGCCATGGATATGAGTCAGCACCGGCATAAGCTGGCGCACAAAATGCAGCACCTCATCCACACTGAATGCCTGCCCCTGGGCCAATCGCCCATCGAGCAAGTCACTGTAGGTCATGCCCTCCACATAGTCCTGAACCAGAAATAACCGCTGGTCCTCATCAAACACCGCTCGAAACTTCGGCACCTGGGGGTGATCAATGCGATAGAGCACCGATGCTTCTCGCTCGAACAGCTCGTTCGATTTCTCCACCGCATAGGCGCTATCCGTGGGGGGAATAAATTCTTTAAGAGCACAGTATTCGTTAAAGCGCCCTTGGTCTGCCGCCAAATAAGTCCGCCCAAAACCGCCTTGCCCCAACACTTGGAGGACACGATAGCGATTTTGCAAAACCGTACCAATCGTAATAGGGGGTTGCATGGAAAGGCTTAGGGGCTCCTAATCGCAAGGCTAGCAGGCACAGATGAACCCCGTCACTGGATAGGCTGGAACCTAGGGACAGGTCAGGGGGATTTATATTGCCATGAATCCATCGCAAACAACCGCCCTCAGCAGAAAAATCACTGCCTATTCCAGACAATATATAGCAAGCCCTCAGATTGTTAAGCAGTTTGTCCTGCCTGTGACAACGCAGCACGAGCCATAAGGCCTAGGTCCAGAAACCGAGTCAGCTTCTGCGACCTAGGCAAAGCCTGACAGGCAAAGAGAAAAGCCTGACAGCTCCAAGTCTCGCTCCACATCCCCAAAGCATCGCGCTAGACAAGAATTTTCACGAAGCTTGAACTTTCCAAGCAGCTCCGATAGGCTGGATCACAATATATAACTAGTCAAGAACCAGGGATTTCCTTGCTTCAACTAGGCCAGAATCTGCCAAAGGCGCTCTCTAAGAGAGTTCAAGCCAATGCTCTCCGGCACCTCTTTTTTAATTTCTTTTTAGCTCTCCATAAACAAAACGAGCCTCCTGACAGTTGATCTGCCAGGAAGCCAACATGGAGCCATTTGTTGAAATCATTAGACCGGCCTAGTTCCTAACCAGCGAGTCGCTGCTTAACCGCATCTTGGACAAGCTTACCGTCCGCTTTGCCCTTGAGCTCCTTCATGGCAGGTCCCATAACCTTACCCATGTCTCGAGGGCCCGTTGCTTCGACCTGGGCAATGATTTTGTCAACGATCGCCCCCACCTCTTCCACCGAGAGTTGAGCGGGTAGATATTCCTGCAAAATCTCTAGCTCTTGCTGCTCCTTATCGGCCAGTTCTAGGCGACCTGCATCAAGATATTGAGCAATGGAATCACGCCGCTGCTTGGCCAATTGGCTCAAGGCCGCCAGCTCTTCCTCAGGGGAGAGTACCTCGTTACCTTTAGCCCTAGCTTCAACCACTTTTTCGAGGAGCGTTTTCTTTACACTACGAACGGTTTCTAAGCGGAGTTTATCCTTGGCTTTCATCGCAGATTTAATATCATCGCTGATGCGATCAATCAAGCTCATATTGTCGAAGCCTTTAACAACAGTTCCCATAATAGAATGAACGCCATCTCTCCAAGCTTAATTCTTATTCATGGGAGCTTAGTGAGCTGTTCAAATACCACAAAGAAATATCAACTGCCTGTATTTTCATCATGAGACAAACACCATATAGCGACTCATGAATATCTATGTTGGCCATCTTAAAACTAGTCTGACATAGACTGTAGAGCTCAATTTTAGAGCTACTGCTTTTCGAGTAAAGTCATTAAGGAAAGGCATAAAGAGTCTCACAATCTACAGGAAGAGCAGAACCCCAGATGCTTGACTGAGCAACACCCAGAGACATTACAGCTTTTTTTGAGTTGGCCAAGCCTGGCCAGAGGAATAGAGTAGTTTCTATTCGAAAAGGCTCCGCATTTAGCACTAAAAGCCGAGTGAGGTAGCAACATCAACCCGAGTCTCTTCAAGATAAATTACGGCAGTCGACACGAAGTACACTTCCATGCATTAAGCAGCCAATATTTACAGTCGCCAACTACCCCTTGCTTCTCACCATCAAACGATCAGTCTTAGGCCACAAATTCATTACCTAATAGTGATAGGATTGCCAAGAATGCGCTCATAGAAATTGCCGTGATCCGTTCCGCCACACTGCCTTTTCCATCTTCGATGCCGACTCTGCCAGAGAATCAGCGACTGCGGCTGTTTTCCGGCTCCTCAAACCCCGCTCTAGCGGAGGAGGTTGCCCGTTACCTCGGCATTGACTTGGGTCCCCTTGTACGCAAGCAATTCGCCGATGGCGAGATGTATGTGCAAGTTCAAGAATCCATTCGGGGTTGTGATGTTTACCTCATCCAGCCCACCTGCCACCCAGTCAATGACCACCTGATGGAATTGCTCATCATGGTGGATGCCTGCCGTCGCGCATCTGCTCGGCAGATCACAGCAGTGGTGCCTTACTACGGCTACGCCCGCGCCGATCGCAAAACCGCAGGCCGGGAGTCGATCACGGCAAAGCTAGTCGCCAACTTGGTCACCCAAGCAGGGGCTGATCGCGTTCTAGCCATGGATCTCCACTCCGCCCAAATCCAGGGCTACTTCGACATCCCCTGTGACCACATCTACGGTTCCCCCGTTCTGTTCGACTATCTGTTGAACAAGAATCTTTCAGACCTAGTGGTGGTCTCCCCCGATATCGGTGGTGTGGCCCGTGCCCGTGCCTTTGCGAAGAAGTTAAACGATGCCCCTCTGGCCATCATTGATAAGCGTCGCCAGGCCCACAACGTCGCAGAAGTCATGAACGTGATTGGCGATGTGCGGGATAAAACGGTGGTTCTCGTCGACGACATGATCGACACCGCTGGCACCATTTGTGAAGGAGCTAAGTTCTTACGGCAACAAGGGGCTAAGCGCGTCTACGCCTGTGCGACTCACGCGGTGTTCTCTCCCCCCGCAGCGGAGCGCCTTTCCCAGCCCGATCTGTTTGAGGAAGTGATTGTCACCAATACAATCCCCATCCCTGCCGATCGCCATTTCCCCCAGCTCAAGGTACTTTCCGTTGCCAATCTCCTGGGTGAGACCATCTGGCGCATCCACGAAGAAAGCTCTGTGAGCATCATGTTCCGCTAATTGGATGTAGCGTGAATTAGCAAGCCAGACAAACTAAAGAGAGAAAGGGGTCTCAGAGCTGGTCTGAGACCCCTTTCTCTCTTTTACAGTTAGCTACCCTCAGCGATCGCATCGGCGTCAGCATCAAAGAACGTATCCGAAGCCCGCTCTGGCACAGGCCAGTCCGCATTCTCGCCGCCTAGATAGATCTGGCTGATGCGCACATAGTCTTGGTCAAACTGGCGGAAGGCATTGAGGAGAACGTCCAGGGCGATTGCATCGCTCGTGCCCAGGTCAAACCAGCAGCGGGACCAGAGCCCCTGGAATTCCACCTCGCCCATGTTGTGCATTAGGGCTTGGAGGGAATTGTCAGAGCGATCGTCCTGATAGGACATATAGCTCAGCTCCAGGCCTTCCTCCTGAATTTGCAGGTTCTCGGCATTGAAGCCCCCCAGCTTGCCCATAAAGAACCAGGAGTTGAGAATCTCCTCGACATACTGCTGCTCTGCATTGGATGGGACCGTTTCAAATTCCAGCCAAATCCAGACATCAAAGGGATTAAATTCGCGAAACTCAACTTGCATGGGGTTCTCTATCACAAACGGGATGTCGCTCGCTCACGAGCCAACCGGGTCAATTCTAGAGCGAATTCAACCGTCTCAGGTCAGACCCGCTCGTAAAGAGACATCTATCAACAACAAAGCCGTCCTCTGCGCTGCGCCAAGGACGGCTTCTCTTAGATGTTGAGAGTTGATTCGACCTGAGAAGAGTCCACCTTGGCAGGGACAGGCCAGCCAAACCAGGCTCAGGCCAGACCTTAAAGCTGAGGCAAGGTGGCAGGACCCCAGGGGCTGGTACCGCTGTCCTTAATGGCCTGCTTCATAAAGCCGGTACAGGAGCGATCCTGACCATCCAACTTCTCTTGGTTTTGGCAACGCTCACGCAAGATTTGGCCCACCAGTCGCTTGGGCAATACCTCGGACTGGGCCAAGGCCAAGTCAAAGTGCTTTTGAGCCACAGTCAGGCGGCTGGAATCTTTCTTGGCCTTCTGCATTTCGAGCTGGGCCTTGAGATAGTTCATCTCAGCGTGGTTGGGATGGGCTGCCAAGCCTGCATCCACCGCTGCAATGCCCTTGTCATGCTTATCGAGAATGCGATAGCCCAGAGCAGTGAGCCATTGTCCCAAGAAATCAGGACCGGCTTTTTGTAGCTTCTTCACCGCAGCATCTGTGCTGGTGAGGGGCAAGTAAGCCGAGGCGTACATGTCGGTGAAACCTTCTAGCAGGTTCAGCTCGGGATCATCCTTATCAATCTTGCGAGCAGCGGCCATGGAGGAATTGAAGGAGCGCAGCTTGCCCAGGGCTTTCCCGAGGCCGCGCACCGGCCCATCGCCCGCGTCAGACATGATGTAAGCACCTTCAACAAACTCTGCGACTGCACTGTAGAGATTGCTGCGCAGGGGTTGGCTATCTTTAATGGCTGTCGCTGCTGCCCGAGTTTTGTCTGCATAGCCTGGCATGGCCGCATAGTCTTTCTCGTACTGAGCCAAGAGGGCCAACATCGGATAAATCAGGGGCTCATCGGCTTCAGAGGCTTGAGCTTCCTCCAACAAGTCAGCCGCCTTGGCATAGTTGCTTTCCTGGAACATGGCTTTAAACGCCGCTTCCGTCTTATCGCCAATGGGCATGGGATTGCTGCTGCGGAAGGGATCTCCCGCGAGGGCTGGATTAGCCAAGCCCAGCGTTACAGCCGTGACGGCAACAGACCCCAAAGCGAGGCCCAATCGCTGTGACCAGGGACGGACTGAGGAAGAACGACTGACTTGAGAAGGTCGAATAGCCATAGTCATCAGGATTAAAGGCGAGTAGAGTTCAGGGAAACGCTGAAGCGTCAGGGAAGCGGCACAGGTGATTGCAATCGGTTCTTGCTCACCGTGGGCTAAAGCTTTAAGACGTGATTTGGGAAACAACTGTTCCATTCCGAAGGAAGTGACCTTCCTGCCTAGGCCGCTGCAATCAGCAAATCACTCCGGCAAATTGCTTAGCCAACCTCTAGCTTCAGGTTAAATGCTGTCACTTCTCTTCGCAGGTGCCTTACTGTGATCCGTTGACTTTGCCCCGAGGTAGACCAGTTTTCGAAGCGGCCCAGACCGCCTCAGTAAATCATGGCAGCCTTCGACCAAGCTGCACCAAGCGTCAAAAGTTCAGAATAATCGGGGGGTTCTCCGGCTGCCGGGTAAGTTAGGTACAAGCCATACTGAGTTGGCAACGCGATCGCCCATCTATCAATTTAGCCCGTAGTTGCGTTCGCTCCAGCCCCCTGTTTCCCCGACTCCTCGCCGCCATGCTCTATTTGCGTGACCTTTCTTACCACCCACCGGCCACCCCCAGTCCCATCCTCAAGTCGCTGAATCTCACCCTGCCGCCTCAAAAGCTGGGTTTGATCATTGGTCCCAGTGGCTCAGGCAAGAGTACGCTGCTGGAAATTATGGCAGGACTGGCGCTGCAAACCAGTGGTGAAGTGGCCTGGCGGGAGCAATTGCTGACGCCGCTGCATCTTCAGCAGTTGGGCGGCTTGGTCTTTCAATTCCCTGAGCGGCATTTTTGCTGTAGCAGCGTGCTGGAAGAGTTGCGTCTGGGCCATCCTGAACTGGGGAGCGATCGCGTCCACAGCGCCCTAGAAGAAGTCGGCCTGGGCCATCTATCCCTCACCACCTCCCCCCAAGCCCTCAGCGGGGGACAGCAACGTCGCCTTGCCCTGGCAGTCCAGCTGATTCGCCAACCCCACTTACTCCTCCTAGACGAACCAACCGCCGGGCTGGACTGGTCCATGCGCCAACAGCTCATTGCCCTCCTGGAGCGCCTCAAGAAAAAGTGGACCCTGCTAATCGTCACCCATGACGCCAGCGACCTCATGCCCATCGCGGACTGCGCTTGGCGATTGGATCATGGCAATTTAGAAGAAGCCGCAGTGGGCAAAAAAGCAGTTGGCGTTTAGGAAATTCGAAATGTAGGACGCTAGCAGACTTCAGTACCCACCAATGTCCATTCGTTGAACCGTAGGGGCGAACAGCCGTTCGCAGATTAAGTGCGGGAGCAAACAATTAGGGTTTAGTACTGGCAAAGTTCTATGAGAACCACCAGAGATTCGCAACCTCACCCCAATTCCCGAACCTGACCGAACCAGCAACTCCCCGGTAGTTTTGTAAGCTAGAAAAAGTCCTCACATCACCTGTCCGCACCACCGCATTCCTACTTCATGGCAGATCTACTAACTCGGGCCTTCGCCGCAGACGGCAGCATTCGCGTTGTGGGCGTCATCACCACAGACAGCACCAAAGAAGCCCGCGATCGCCACAAGCTTTCCAATGTTGCCACTGTGGCCATGGGCCGCACCATGGCCGCTGGCCTCCTCCTCGCCTCCGCAATGAAGCGTGAAAACTCACGGGTGAACCTGCGCATCCGTAGCTCCGGCCCCCTAGAAGGCCTCCTCGTAGATGCGGGCCTCGACGGCACCGTGCGAGGCTACGTCACCAACCCCGCAGCAGAGGTTCCTCCTAAAGAAAACGGTCAGCCTAACGTCAGTGCCGGACTGGGTGCAGGCTACCTCTACATGCTGCGGGACATTGGCTATGGCCGTCCCTATAACAGCACCGTGGAGCTGATTAACGGTGAAGTCAGCGACGACATCGCCTACTACCTCTCCAACTCAGAGCAAACCGCCTCCTGCATTGGCCTCGATGTGGTCATGGGTGAAGACGGTGTTACCCAGGCGGGTGGCCTCCTCGTTCAGGTCCTGCCCAAGGCCCACCGAGATGAAGCCCTGTCCAAGCTGGTTTACGAACAGGCTGGAAAACTCCAGAAATTCCCCGAGCTTCTGGGCCAGGGCAAGACCATGCCCGAAATCATGGAAGCGCTGCTGGGCCACCTGGGCCTAGAAATGCAGCCCGAAACCACGCCCCTGCGCTTTCACTGTCCCTGCACCCGCGATCGCCTTATGGGAGCCATGCGCATGTTCGGCACTGATGAACTCCAGGACATGATCGAGAAAGATGACGGAGCCGAGGCCAAGTGCGACATCTGCAACGAGGTCTACAACATCAGCGCTCAGGACCTGAGTGAGCTGATTAAAACAATGGATGCAGAGGCGATCGCAGCCCGCAGCTAGCCATCGAGAATCAAGCCAAACAAAAAGCCGATGCAGAGCCCTGCATCGGCTTTTTTGATTTTTAATGAGCTTCAAGCAGAGAGCGGAACATGACTATCGTAGGAAACTGCTCGTCACCCACAAAATCCCAAGGGAGATAACCACAATAAACTGCTTCACCGAAAGGGTCGCCGCCGTCACAAGGTCTCCCAGATCCTGGGGCTGAGTCAAGACATTTTCTAAGGGAATCGCCAGCAAGGACCCCACGATTAGGCCTGCAAACATGCCAGCCATCGTGATGAAGAAAGAGCGTCCAAATTTTCCTTCCTTACGATTCAGGAAATAAATGCTGGAAGCAGCGCCCGCAGCCAACACCAGCTCCAAGGCCCCATCTCCCCCAGCCGTTGCAGCAGGCGTCAGATAGAACACCGCAATGCTCATCAAGACAAGCGTGATTAAAGCAGGAAGCAAAATGTCCATAGAGCTTGGCTGATCTGCCAAATCCTGCATCCAACCCGGTAGGTTCTTGGTCACCTCTGCAGCCTTATCTTGAACCTTGGGCGCTGGCGTGATGCGCTCAGGGAAACGAATCCGCTCAGGCACCTTAATCTTGCCCTCCTGACGGAGGCGCAAACGGTGCATCAGCACGGCGTCGTAGGCTGCTTCAATTTGCTCAACCTTAGTGCCTGCCTCTTCTGAGGCATCTACTAGGCGATCGCGGGCTGTTTGGATCTCATCAAACGAAGCTTCTTCGGTTACACCGAGTAGCTCGTAAGAACTCTGCTCACTCATTGCCAATCTCCGACCCAGCTATGCTCTCGATAAATGTTTGAAAAGTGCCTCGGCGATAGCATCAAAGATATCGATTAGAGCAAAATCCGAAGCCAAGCAGCATCAACATTCACTCTTTCGAGGATTAAATCTGCAACTTAGCTAACTTGCCAAACATCTTCTCACCATAATAATTGAGGTTATGGCTTGTGGCGGCTCACTTACGTAAATTTGGCTTTTCTTTAGCTCTGCCCAACCTGTTCTTTGCACAGAACAGCGCATTTCCCCAGCAAACCCCTCGGCCTGGTCAGCCGCCGACTAACCCAGAAAGCAACCAGTCCCAAGCCGTAAACTCATTGTAAATTGGGACTGTAGCCCATTTAATTCGGTTCAAGGACGATTGCCATGGCAGCCCTCAAGAAAGGTTCCCTCGTGCGCGTGGTGCGCGACAAGATTGAAGGCAGCGTCGAAGCCACCGCTAGCGACCAGCGTTTTCCCGATTACATTTTCGAAACCGATGGCGAAATCCTGAGCATCAGCGAAGACTATGCCTGGGTTAAGTTTGCCCTGCCAGTCGCTAATACCTGGTTCAAGCTAGACCATCTGGAAGCCGCTGCGAAATAGAAGGGATAGACCTTTCTCACTCCAACTACCGACTTGCCAGGCAACCGCATCTAAGCCCAAGCAAGTCGGTCTTTTGCATGTCCAGTCAAAGGCATTCGCCTTCGGTGGCACTCAAACTTCGGCTACCGTCCCATGCGCTTCAGGGACTCCTGGGCTTCCTTACGGAACTGCTTGGTCCGGCGAAACATCTCTTTGCCAGAGTGGATATAGGACTCTTCGTAGCTGGTGGTAAAACGCTCCAGCTCATCAATACCATCACCCAGATGGTTAATTGCGTAGTACAGCTTGGATGCAGGGCCTGCCGCCATGGGCGGGTTGGGCATGGACTTAAACTTAGCGTCAGCCTTCTCCTGGGCAGTGCGACAATCTTCCAAATAAGCGACAAAAGCATCCATCAGCTCATCGTCAAAGGGATCTGCCGATAGCTCGCGAATTTGGCTGGCCAACGGCTTCACTGCCGCATTGAGATAGCGGCTCACCGGGTTATAGATTTGCCGCATCCAGTCTTCCAAAGCCACATCGGCGGCTCTGCCCCTGGAGCGGCGGCTGGAGGATTGACTCGGACCGGGCTCTTTGGGCTTTGGGCTAGCACCACTGGCCCGGGCGTAGTCGGCATAGGACTGGTAGGGCGCGGCACCGGAGCGGCTGTATTGTCCGCCCCATTTGCCTTGATTGTCATAGCTCTTGCGCCGCTCAGGATCACCTAGCACTTCATAGGCCGCGTTGATTTCGACGATCGCCTCATGGGCCGCCACAGAAGCCTTGTCATTAGCATCCAGGGAGCTTTGGCGATCCGGGTGGAACTGCTTCGCCTTTTTACGGTAAGCCAGCTTGATTTCTTCCGTCGTAGCCTTGGAAGAAACGCCTAGAAGTTTGTAGAGATCGGTTTGAGCCATGGCCAGCGGTAGAACAAGTTAGCTTCGGCTCAAGGGCCAAAATCACAGCTTCCATTGTAGGTCTGCTGATGCTGGGGCGCAGTCACAAAACCGCAGTGCCTGACGTTGGTACGCAGAGACTATGAGAGAGAGCGAACAAAACCCACGACCGCATCACAAAACGCATCCGTCTCCTCAAAGGGCAACACATTGCGCCCCGGCAACAACTGTCCTTGCCCTGCGGGCAGAGCATCCAGATAAATTTTCAACCGCTCCTCTGGCGACTCGGACTTGCCCGAGCGGCTCACGCTAGATGCCTCCAAGCCAAAGAGCACTTGAGTGGGCTGGGCAATAGCGCGAATATCATCCCCATAGCCCCGCTGCCAAAAGCGAGACAAAAAGGCAAACACCGCATGGCGGCTCGCCGGATCCTTCGCACCTTCCACCAGGGGATCGAGCCAGGCCGCATCAATCGGGGAGTCGCTGGCAAAGAGTTGCTTGCGGGAAAAATCCTGGAGAAACTTACGACGACGGGCATAGCGATAAAACAACGCTCCCAAGGGGGACTTGAACAGGCTCCAGGCAATGTTTTGCTGACGTTCGGAGGCCACATCGATCATCACTCGCCAGGCCGGTGGCCCAGAAAGCACCAGCCCAGCGACGGATTGAGGAGCAATCTTCACCAGATCAATCGCGGCAGGAAATAGCGCTCCCTGGACCACGACGATCACCGGACGCTGAATCACGTTGTCG
The DNA here is from genome assembly GCA_937949725.1 of uncultured Pseudanabaenaceae cyanobacterium. Taxonomy (GTDB): domain Bacteria; phylum Cyanobacteriota; class Cyanobacteriia; order PCC-9006; family JAAUQQ01; genus JAAUQQ01. Next base: position 695 of record CALECT010000176.1, on the reverse strand, counting down.
ATGAAATCTTGGAGCTGCTTGGCCCAGTCCAAAGGCCGATAGGGCAAGCAGGGCATATCACTCTCACCACAGCCCATTAAGTCGGGGTTATAGATAATGTTGCCCGCACCGCCAGGGTTTCCAGCCTGGGCTAGCCAAGCTGTGGTGAAGCGATCCCAGAACCGACGAGATAGACCCACACCAATGGGATGAACAAATAATAGTGGCGGAGCCTCAGGGTTTGCTCCCTCAAAGTCGTCCACAACTTCGTAGGCATAGCGATCGCCCTGCCATGCTTGGAATTGGGTCAATGATGGACGCATAATGGGAAAGCTCAATACCTGCGGCAAATTATGCCAGAGGACCATCCCCTTCCCGCCCACCATTCCCCCGAGAATTCGATGCCTGAAGAGCAGCCGACTCCAACGAATGACCCCACTTCTTCTGGGAAGGTTGATGCTGGCCCAGCTGATTCACCTCGTTCCGAGCCTGAACCGGTCAATGCCGAGCCCGCTGATACTGCGGAGGCATCCCCAACCGCAGCCAATGAAGTGATCCCAGAACAGCAACGCCCTGTCGAGGAGAGCTCGTCCGACTCCCCGAGACAAGCCTCTGAAGCGCTAGGTGCTGCTTCAGAGGCCACTAGGTCTGGACAAGCGACAGCACCTAACAACGACAGCAGGGGCCGGTCAGGCGATCGCCCCAAGCGAGACCTC
>CALECT010000175.1 GCA_937949725.1 uncultured Pseudanabaenaceae cyanobacterium | reverse complement strand
CAGAGGATGAGAGGAGCCTCTTGGCCAGGGCTGGTGCCCTGGGTCTCTGCTGTGACTGAGGCTTTACCCAAGGGGTGAGGGAGCGGGGCAAATTTAATCAAACGGCGCCTTTCATAGCTTGCCAAGGTTTGACTGAGGCTGAGTAGATTTTGATTCATCAGCGTGGCTAATTCCCTCAAGCAGAGGTGCCCTTGGAGTAACTGCTCCAAGTTGCGGTAGCTGCGCTCCGACATGAGAGAGCGCAGCTGGGCGGGCTGGTAGATGCAGGGGGCCAGCATCGGTGAATAGTTCTGTAGCTGGGCATCACACCATGCTCCCCAGGTTTTATGGACGGCCAGACAAATTTCACTGGGAGCAAAGAACTTTAGAGGCTGGTCAACTTTGAAGGCTTCGGATTCCAGTTGGGGAGCTGTGTCCTTGAGATAAAACATCTGCACAAGGTCAAAGAGCACTTCCGCCAGGTTTTGGCGAGCAATGTCTTGGGCAGTGGGACGCTGGAGCTTGCCTTGCTTCACTAGGCTGTTGAGGAATTCATATTCCCAAACGGGGGTGGTGGAGGCAAAACCCTGAGCCTGAGGGTGCAAGATCGCTTTGGGAGCATCTGGACCCAATAAGCATCGCCAACGCCTCAGGCGATGTTGGCCAGCCCAGCCCCAGATAAGACGTCCATGGCGAAAAGTTAGCCCCCAAGGAGCGGCCTGGTCCCAGCGCAGCAAGAGATTTCCGTTGAATTGAGTTTGAGCAGCTTTGCGAATCGGGGGAAGCAAAAAACTCAGCTCTGGCAGTTGATGGGTTGCGACGGGATTGCTGTTCGCAATGTCTCTGGACATAGGATGTGAATAAAGATGCGACAAATCTTGTTTTGCAGACAACCTGTTGCGATGTAGCGCTGGAATGACTAGCTGTGATGAGCTTCGGCTATATATGAACTCTCCCAAATAGCATGGAATTTCCTCTGGGAGAGTGAATCGTCATATTTGGGGATCTTGCGTTGACAAGACCCTTGGTAGTTGTACGGCGGGCTCTGGAATCAGGATGCGGAGAGAGGCTGAGTGAAATTCTCAAATGGGGCTTAGGCGTAGGCGAGATTACCCCGACAGCATGCGGACAGTGGCGAATGACGCTGGGTCAGTGCCGTATGATTAAAAAATTGAAATATCTTAAATAGACATTAAGGCTGTGAAAGCAATCAACCTGCTCGGCTCCACCGGCTCGATTGGTACCCAAACCCTGGATATTGTTCAGCAATATCCCGAGCAGTTTAGGGTGGTTGCCATGGCGGCAGGGCGAAATATTGAGCTGGTGGCGAAGCAGGTGCGTCAGTTTAAGCCGGAGATGGTGGCGATCGCCGACCCCGCACAATTACCCGAACTCAAAGCCTTACTTACGGACGTAGACCCCCAGCCCCAACTCCGTGCAGGTAGTGAAGGCGTCTGTGAAGTTGCGGCCTACGGCGATGCCGAAGCTGTGGTGACTGGCATTGTGGGCTGTGCCGGATTGCTGCCGACCTTGGCTGCGATCGAAGCAGGCAAAGATATTGCTCTGGCGAATAAAGAGACCTTGATTGCGGGTGGCCCGGTTGTGTTGCCCCTGGCCCAGAAGCATGGCGTCCGCATCACCCCCGCCGACTCCGAGCATTCCGCTATTTTTCAGTGCATCCAGGGTCTTTCCCATGCCAAGGACTTTGTCATTGGCAAGCCCGATGTAGGTCTACGCCGCATTTTGCTCACAGCCTCCGGCGGTGCCTTCCGTGACTGGCCCGTGGAAAAGCTTCAGGATGTGACCGTGGCCGATGCCATTACCCACCCCAACTGGTCCATGGGTAAGAAAATCACTGTGGATTCTGCCACCTTGATGAACAAGGGCCTGGAAGTGATTGAGGCTCACTATCTCTTTGGGCTGGACTACGACGACATTGATATTGTCATTCACCCCCAGAGCATCATTCACTCCCTGATTGAGATGCAGGACACCTCCCAGTTGGCCCAGCTGGGTTGGCCCGATATGCGCTTGCCCCTGCTCTATGCGCTGTCCTGGCCCGAGCGTCTCTACACCGATTGGGAGCAGTTGGATCTGGTTAAGGCGGGGAATCTGACCTTCCGCGAGCCGGACCATGACAAGTATCCCTGCATGGACTTGGCCTATGCGGCGGGTCGAGCTGGGGGCTCGATGACGGCGGTGCTGAATGCGGCCAATGAGCAAGCCGTGGCCCTGTTCTTAGAGGAGAAGATTCACTATTTGGATATTCCCAAGGTGATTGAGGTGGTCTGCGATCGCCACCGCGACAGCAATAACGCGACCCCCAGCCTGGATGACATCCTTGAAGCCGATGTGTGGGCACGTCAAGCCGTAACTGAAGCCAGCCAAAATCTAGATAAGCGCACCCTGATCACCGCTTAGGCTTCACTCCCGCGATGCAACTCCCAAAGGGGTGATGCAGACCCGCCCCTGCTGAGGGGCTTACGATTGTGCTAGGGTTTTGCTCGCTCCGCTGCCTCATCAACAGCTATCTCGCTCAATACTCAAGGACTCTACTGTGGAACCCATCATTGCGATCGCTGGTGCCTGTGTCATCGCCTTTTTGGTCTTCACGGCGTTGATCAAGCTCGTTAGAACAACGCTCAAGACGGCCTTTTTATTAGCGGCAGTGCTGTTGCTGCTATTTTTTGTTGGGATTGGCCCCAATGATGTGTGGGAGGTTTTCGCGGGTTGGCTGGGGATGGGGGCTGACCCTGCCACGGTCCCTGCTCAATAATTCGGGTCTGATGGGCCGACCCATCCCATCTTTAGCCAAACGGGTCGCGTTACACTGAGGTTGATGCTCTAGCCTATAAAGCGCTTCCTTCGGAATGTAAAAATTACGCAAGTAATGACTACATCTCTATCCTCTGGTGGGAGGTTGCCTAGAATTGGCTCAGTGGTTTCACAGACATACTTTGTCTTAGAGCCCAGGAGTCATCTATCTAGATCATCCAGCCTTTTCTTTCACCATGGCTCCCAGCAGTCTTAATTTCCTTAGAACTCTCGCCCTCTTTGCTCTAGTTGGGCTCGTGGCACTTTCCCTTGGTTGGGGATTGGCCGGTTGGGCTGGCGTGGGTGTTGCATTCGTTGCGTTTGCAGTCCTGTGCTGGTTCTGCTGGTTTGCTGGGGACCGGCATTTGCTGTCTTCCTATGGTGCTAAGCCTTTAACGCGGAAGCAGTCTCCGGAGCTGTATCGCTATGTGCAGGAGCTGGCCAAGGCTGCGGAAATGCCTCGGCCTCGGATTTACGGCATTGCGAGTCCGGCGGCTAATGCTTTTTCCACGGGACGCGATCGCTACAGCGCGACTCTCGTAGTTACCCAAGGCTTACTGGATCTGCTCTCCGGCGATGAGTTAGAAGCGATCGTTGCCCATGAGCTGAGCATCATTTATCGCCAGGACTGCCAAGCCCAAACTGTTGTTGCGGTGTTGGCTGATGTCCTTTCTTGGCCTGGGCGGGTTTTGTTCTTCAAGAAGCATCGCCCCAGTGGCAACCCTCTTGGTTCCTTGCTGTCGCTCTTGTTTGCCCCCCTAACGGCAATCTGTGTGCATCTGGGCCTCTCCCAGGGCCGCAAGCTGGCTGCCGATGAAAGTGCAGCTCGCCTGACGCGCAAGCCATCTGCTCTAGCTCGGGCTCTGGAGAAGCTAGATGAGCGGGCCAAGCGCCAATCTCTCCTCGCGAATCCAGCCCATCAAGGTTCTCTGCTGATGTTGGGTGATACGGGCAACATTTTTTCTAATCTGTTCGCGACTCACCCTGAGACTCGCGATCGCTTGGAGCAGCTGGATATGATTAGCAAAGACATGGTCCGCCGCGACAACAATGCAACGATTACTGCGATGAACTTATAGGCCTTGTGGGCCGGTGATTATGACTTGAGCCAGCGGCTTCACCGATGTGAGTCGCTGGCTTTTTTTACATCCATGGCGATCTGGCGATGGCGGGAGCTTCTTTTGATGATTGGTGAATATATCTACTTAGCTATGGCGATGAGCTTCTACTGCATTCGGTAGATCATCGAGTTTGCATCTAAAACCAAAGTTCAGACTTGTCGCAGGATGCCTTAAGGCGGAGAATTTTTGAATTGGCTTAACCTTCTTCCAGTTTTAGGAGGAGCCTAAATGATGGATTTAGATCTGATTCTAGAACGTATGTTTCTCTAAAGCTTCCATCTCCTTGGGTTTGTTCCAGCTGTAATTCGTGAGGGAACGAGAATAGCGTTGAATGTCGTTGTGACAGTCATTTTCTGGGCCTTAGATTGCGAGTGATGACAATTTGCTTGCGCTGGGTGGCGATCGCTCTCTGGCGGTTTGAGCTGGCTGGGTTGGGAGGCTAAATATTGACTAATGACGAAGCTGATAACTCAGGCCTAGGCTTGGGCATTTTGATGCAGTGAGTGCGAGGACGAAACACTACAAATATTTCTTCCTGGGAAATAAAATAAAAGATGTTGCTTGGCTTGGAATGGCAAACATTGGGTGATGTTTTGCCTGGGTATGTTGCCCTTAATTTTTATCCCGAAGATATTGTGCAATTTCTTGTATAAAGGCGGTAGGAGCACGTCGCTACGAGGCTGTGCTTGTTCTTGGCGATGGCTAAAACGTTTAGATAGGACTTTCTCTAGGTGCTAAGTCGCTTTGCTGACGAGTCCTGCGGAGGTGTTTATTACCAAATTGCCAGTTGGACAATAATTGCTTTTCTTTTGCGAAGAATTAAGGATAAGATTCAACTACCGATAGAAATTTCCAAATGGAGCTTTTTAGTTGGGCTAGATAGAATTGACTGCTCTATGGTACTTTTTGATTCGGTATTGATTCTGAGGGCATTGCCCATATGGCCAATTGGCGACCGGCCCCAAGATTCGCCGTAGGGACTCTTGTGCATTCACTGCGCTTGCCCCATGTAGACTGTTCGATTGTTCAGGCTCAGCGATGGTCTGAGCCTATCCACGAATGGACTTATCAGTTGAAGGGACAACCAGGTACCCATCGCCAAAGTGATTTGATCTCTTGTTCGGATTGGCTTAAGAATTATTCCGCTGGCAAAAGTAATTTTGTCAGAGAGTAAATTGTATGTATCTAGGGGATGCTAGTTCCTCTCTCTGAGAGGTTGTTTGAGAAAGGCATCTCGCTGTAGCAGGATGGCCTATGATGCTGCCAAAATTAACGAAATCCCGACGTTTCATTGCTAGTCGAGGTTTCAAATTTGACGCTTGGCCGAATTCTCAAACAATCTCTGAGGTGATATCCACTGTGGAGCGAGTATGAAATAGTGCGATTTGTGGACGATTTGAGTTCGCATTTGGTATTGAGGGGCAGCTAAGACGTTATTTGATACCAAATCCTTTTGGTAAAGACCCGATACCTGAAATCCCAGAATTCATTGAAGGCAAGGCTTTCAGCTTCTTAGGGAATAGGGGGTATGAATTCAGGACTTGGTATGAGACAGACCTTTAGCTGTAGCTAGATGGCCTAAGGCGCTATCAAAATGAGTGGGATCTTGATGTTTGATTTCTGGTCGAGGCTTCAACTTCGACCCTTGGCCAAATTCTCAAATAACCTCTGAGGGAGAATATTTGGTGAGCAGACTGAATGCGATCGCGATCCTCTAGATGTTGCATCAGGTGCTGGGAATGAACCAATGAGAACTGTGACTGTTTGCCCTGTTTTGATCACTGCCTTGTTCCGCTGTTCTAAGGGTGCTTGCTTAAGACTCTATAGAGGGTATCCCGCTGAGCGATGGGGCGATTGAGCGATTGAATCGCTTGCTCTAAATTCTCTGCCGTTTGGCAGGTGCCTCCTTTTGCTCCAGCCATGGAGGTGATGTGCTCTTCCATGAGCGTTCCGCCGATGTCGTTACAACCCCACCGCAATGCTTCTGTGGCTCCATCGAGGCCCAGTTTCACCCAGCTGGGCTGGTGATTTTTGATCCATTTCCCGAGGAAAAGGCGACTGACGGCAGTGAGTAAGAGGGCATCATTGAGGATGGGCTGGTCGCGACCAACCCTACGACGTAGGGGCTTGGGTGCATGCTCGCCGACAAAGGAGAGGATGATGAATTCGCTAATGTGGGCGGGGTGACCTTTGACGTCGGCTAGTTGTTGGAGGTGGCGCAATTTGTCGAGGTGGGCGATCTGCTGGCGCGGGGTTTCGATGTGGCCCGCCATCATTGTGCTGGTGGTGGGAAGGCCCAAGCGGTGAGCGGTTTCGACAATTTCTAGCCAGATGCTAGCGCTGATCTTTTCGGGGCAAAGAATTTTGCGGACATCATCGTCCAGAACTTCGGCGGCAGTGCCGGGCATGGAGCCGAGGCCCGCGTCACGCAGGGCGATGATGACTTGCTCAAAGCTGAGTTGATCTTCTCGAGCAATGAATTCTACTTCTTGGGGGGAGAAGGCGTGGAGATGGATTGCGGGGAAGTCTTCTTTGATCGTGTGGATCAGTTTGAGGTAATAGGTGAGGGAGCTACCATCGATTTTAGCTTCGGGATGGAGGCCGCCTTGCATACAGATTTCGGTAGCCCCAATGCTGACAGCCTCGGCGGTTTTCTCGCGAATGCTGGCCCAGGTGAGCCAGTAGGCTCCGTCGTCGCCGCTGTCTCGGCGGAAGGCACAGAAGCTACAGTGCTGCTCGCAGATGTTAGTGAAGTTGATGTTGCGGTTGACGACGTAGGTGACCGTGTCGCCCACCAGTTGCTGGCGCAATTGATCGGCTGCTTGCTGGATGGCCGCGATCGCCGCCGCATCCTGCTGTTCCAATAGAAAGATGCCCTGGTCTATGGTTAGCTCTTCTCCGTCCAGAGCGGCTTGAAGAATAGAACTAAGCTTCGTTTGCTGAATGGGAGGAGAGGGCAAAGGCGACATGGCGCGGGAATTCCAGAAACAGCCTTCTGTCAGCATAGAGGGTATGTGGAGGGTGGTGACGAGGATTCGCCCTGTTTTGAAGACTTTTAGAGAAATTGCTGGAGAATCAGAGGTTTGATCTAGAACGGTGGCTCGGCAATTACAGAAAGGAGACTCATGGTTGATACGGAGTCGATATTTCTTTGGCAGAAGTCTGTTTGTTGAATGAGCCCTCTGATTCGTTGGTCAATCTTGAGAACATCAATCCTCAGTTGAGTTGCTGTGGGCGATGACTAGACAGGGCTCTAGATTGTTGGATGCTGCTGAGCAGTCTGTGCTGATATTTGCCTGTGAGAGAAACTTCATGGCGAACTTGTCAAAGGTGATCGAAGATTAGGCTCGTTGTAAAGACACCAAAGAAAATTGTATCTATATTCTTTAGAGTCCGGTCAGCTCTACGTAAAAAACTCGGAGATTTCTCTAGGTTTCGAGTGACTCACAGAAGACGTGGTTACTCGCTTGAAAATTAGAATTCTTGGCATTGTAATGAGTGAGCTGTAACTATAAATAATTTGATGGCTGACCCTAATTTTGACCCTGCTAACTGGGAGTTAGTCTTCGCTGACGAGTTTGATGGCACTGAAGTTGATCGGAGTAAGTGGAATACAAACTATTACTACGGTAGTCGAACTAATCTTTGGAATGATGAATCTCAGTATTATGTCGATGATTCATTTACCTTCGATGATGGAATTTTAAGTATTACAGCAGAGAAGCTAGAGACGCCCATTGAAGCTTTTGAAGCAGCGGATCAATATCTTTTACCGCTCAACGATAAATCCACCAGTTTCGACTATACCTCAGGCCTACTCTCAAGCGATGACAAGGTGGCCTTTACCTATGGTCATATAGAAATCGAAGCTAAAATTCCGAAGGGACAAGGTTTGTGGCCTGCTTTTTGGCTGTTGCCAGCCTCTGGTGAGTGGCCCCCGGAGATTGATGTGGTGGAGGCGTTAGGCCATGACACTGAAACAATTTATAACTCTTACCATTATCGTGACTCGACTTCCGCAGAGCATGCCTTTGAATCTTATGGGTTCAATAATGGAGTTGACTTTGCGGCAGATTTTCATACCTATGGTGTGAACTGGGATGAAAACTCGATTCGCTGGTTTGTGGATGATCAAGAAGTTTTCTCTGTAACGGAGAATCTAGTTCATCAGCCTATGTATTTGTTGGCAAATCTGGCTGTGGGTGGCTTTTGGGCTGGTGCTCCCGATGAAACCACGCCTTTGTCTAGCAGCTTTGATATTGATTATATTCGGGTTTATCAGCAGGCTTCTGGAGAGCTCTATGGTGGTTCAGCAGATGATGAGTTGAGTCGAATTTATGGCAGTCTGTTTGGAGAAGAAGGGAATGATCTATTGCGGTTGGAGGCATCGGGCTATGTCTCTGGTGGTGAAGGGGATGACCAATTAATTGCGGGAATAGGAGCTTCTGTCTTAGAGGGAGGTAATGGTCAGGATTGGCTGTGGGGAAATGCTGGAAATGATGTAATGACGGGAGAAGCAGGTCGCGATCGCTTCATCCTAGGCAATGAAGCCGAGGCATTTTATAGCCAAGGTGGGCAGGTGCTCATTACGGACTTTAACCTTGCAGAAGATGTTTTGCAGTTGTATGGACAGTCAACCGACTATCGCGTTGAAACCAATGCTGTAAGCGGAGGCAGTGAGGTTTTACTGTGGCGAGGAGAGGCTGCGATCGCTCGCTTACAGGGAGTCGATACGAACCGCTTTTCCTTGACAGATAGTTATGTGGACTATTGGGGAAAACCTGATGTGAAAAACGTCATCGCAGTGCCTGAGCAGCCTGATGCAAATCGGCTGCTACATGGCACGATCACGGCAGATACTCTGTTAGGCGGTAGCGGGAATGACGAACTCTTTGGAGATCAGGGTCATGATGTGCTGATTGGGGGAAGCGGGAGTGACCAGATCTTTGCTGGGGATGACAATGACAATCTCTATGGCGAAGATGATGATGATGTTCTCTTTGGTGAGCTGGGTGATGACAAGCTCTACGCAGGAGCGGGCAATGATCTCCTTTACGGTGGCTTAGGTAATGATTGGGTGACGGGAGATGATGGCTCTGATCAGTTGTATGGCGATCTGGGTGACGATACTTTGATCGGTGGAGCCGATGCTGATCTTCTGTATGGCGGTAACGGCCAGGATTCTCTTTATGGTGATGCTGGAGCGGATGAACTCTATGGCGAGCAGGGAGATGATCTGCTAGATGCCGGTGATGGAGAGGATGCTGTCTATGGCGGTAATGGCAATGACAAGCTGTACGGTGGTGCTGGCGCGGATCAGCTCTATGGTGATTTAGGCCATGATCTTCTCTATGGCGGTGCTGGTAATGATGATTTGTCTGGCGGTTTTGGGGATGATCGCCTGGATGGTGGTGCGGGAGATGATCACCTCTACGGTGATGTGGGGGCTGATGAGTTGTTTGGTGGAGAGGGTGCAGATACCTTGATTGGAGCTGCGGGGGCTGACTCTCTCTATGGTGGAACGGGCAATGACCTCATCATTGGTGAGAGTGGTCGTGACCTTGTCTATGGTGAGGCTGGCGATGATGTCATTTATGCCGGGTCTGAGGATGATCAGGCGTTTGGCGGGGGGGGCGACGATCAACTCTATGGTTCTTGGGGAAGTGATTTACTTCAGGGAGATGCTGGAGCGGATCAATTATTTGGTGAAGCGGGTAGCGATCGCTTAATTGGCGGAGCTGGTAACGATCGCCTTGAAGGTGGTGAGGGTAGTGACTGGCTCATTGGAACGGACTCGGCGTTGGTGCGGCCAGGCACGGGAGAAGTGGATGAGTTGGTTGGCGGGGGCGGAGGCGATCGCTTCGTCCTGGGAGATGATCGAGTGTATTACTTAGATCTAGATACTCGGACTGGCCAGCGGCTGAATGTAACGGAGAGCTATGCCACTGTGCTGGACTTCAATCTGTATGAGGATGTTGTTGAGCTAGCTGGGGATGAGTCCTATTATCGATTGGGACGCCTGAGCAATAATGCTCCCACAACTGGACTGTGGTATCAGTCGCCATTGGGACAAGAGGATCTGGTTGCTGTCTTGGACCAAGTAGAGGTCAAGAGTTTCGCTCGCGGATTTGAGTTTGTTTAGCGCTTAAGGTGTTTCTCAAGTGACATCCTCTCCAGGTAAATGCTATGACCCTGGAGAGGAACTTGAGTGAGTGGGAGCGGTTGCAATTGTGGTGAAGGGAATCCAGCAAGAAGAAGTTGTAAAAACAACTTCTTCTTGCTGGGAATCGTCAATGAATAGACGTATTGAATGTTTTTGTATTGCCAATGGCCTGGGATAACAGAAGGTTCACCACTTCATCCAAGATTCTAGGCCGGGAGTCGTTTACAACCTGCCATTTCTATCTAAACTGTGCCACAAGAGGCTTAACAAAAATCGGGATGACTGGATTCGAACCAGCGGCCCCTTCGTCCCGAACGAAGTGCGCTACCAAACTGCGCTACATCCCGTAGGCATTGATGATTATAGGCCATCTCAGCAGTTACGGGGAGTAGGTTCTTACAATACATGACAAAGCTATAGCCTAAGCAGCTTCTAGCGCTTGGCGAAGCTGCTCTAGAAGGGCTTCTAGGTGCTGCTGTTCTTGCTTTTGGGAGTCAGTATTGGGGGGCTGGACCTGGACGAGGGGACGGTTGATAATTTCTAGGGCACGGTATTCGTAATCAGCGATCGCCGCCATGCCCACGCTGCTCATTTGCTGAAAATACCGCCGCACCGCTTGGGCATACTGGGCATCAAGATCCAATGCGGTTGGACGACTCGCAGTGGAGTTGGTTGACCTGCGACCCATACTTAAAACATCAGTCAAGCTATTGAGCAAGAGATTGGTACCTCCTACCATCACAGCACCGATAGGGCCACCTAGCATCCAGCCAACGCCAGCGGAGGCCGCAGTCCCACCTAATCCTGTCGGGCGGGGAATGCGTCGTGAGCTACTGTTCTTCGATTGAACATTGACAGCAGGCTCAGCCGGGAAGATGAGCCGTAGATCCGAAGGGACATTACCATCGAAAAATGTACAGGCTTTGGCAACCCAGTCAGTTACGTTGTGTTGTAGAGGCTCAAGGTCTGCTTGGAGCCCCTGGACGATCCAGGTTTCAAATTCAAAGCGCCGCAGGGCATCGATGGCTTCTAACTCATAGCGAGCGGTGAGCTTGTTGGGATTGATCCAGGTTTTGAGGGCTGACATTTCCTGGCCGAAGCCTTCTTGGATCAGGCGCTGTGCTTTCTGTTGGATGGCGAAGCGTTTCGCGTCTTTACTGTCGGCATTATTTTCCGCAGCTTCGATTTCCTGGGTGAGTGCAACAGCTTTTTGTTGTACAGCCATCCGAAGTTTGTTGCCCAAAGCCTGCTGGCGCGATCGCCAAGTTGCCGTTTGGGCTTCTGGGCTTTCCTGCTGCTGAATTAAAGTTTCCAAAGCAGTTGCCAGAGCGGGTAAGCCCGTGGTTTGTAGGGCAGCTGCATCACCTTTGAGCTGGGCGCGGAGGGCGGGCAAGGCATCGACGCGGTAGAGGTTGCTAACACCGCCTGGCAGGGCGGAGCGAAAGCTTTCGGCTACGAAGCGCATGCGGTTCATGACCTGCTTTTGCTCGGTGGGTTCGAGCAGGTTGAGGAAGTTGACGGTGAAGAGGACGGTTTCAATGCCTCTGTCTTGGAGCCAGTCCCGCAGATGCTCCCGCTCGCCTAGGGTCATCAGTTTGCGCCCATCTAGGACTTGAATGACCAAATCAGCCGTTAGTAGTTGCTCCCGCACCAGTTTCTCTTGGGCATCCTGATCGTCGGTGCCGGGTAGGTCGAGAAAGATGACGTCGTTTTTGAGCAGGGCGTGGGGACATTGGACTTCGACGGCGATGACGTTGTCATTCATGCGGCGATCATCATCCAGCCTGGCATGTTGCTCTAGGAGTTCAATGCCATCGGCTTCTAGGATTTCGCCACTGGCAAGGGTGATGCGGCTGCGCAGGGCTGCCCCATAGCTGACGGAGATGGCTGCTCCAGTGGTGGGGATTAAGTCCATGGGCAAAGCCTTGGTGCCCAGCAGCGCGTTTAGGAGAGTGGACTTACCGAAGTTGAAGGGGCCGAAGACGGCGATGCGGTAGCCGGATGAGAGGTTGGCGTTGGTTAGGGTTTCGAGGTCTTGGAGTAAAGCTTCATGGGCAGGGTCATCAGCATTGAGGGATAGCGCTGTGGCGGCCTGGTGGAGTAGGTCGAGCAGAGGGGCATTGGGAGTGAAGGGGGTCTGCATCGCGATCGCCAAGTACCAGAATGTGGAACGTCTATCTATTATCTTCCAAGATCAGCGGATCTATTTCGGACATGGAGCACATTGGTGACAGGAGCAACACCATCACCAATCGCGTAGGGTGCATTTCTGCGAAGCCAAACGTGCCAATGTACAAACATCAACCCCTATGAAAAGATGCGTTGTCCCTTTGGGACAACGCATCCTACGCAAATCATATTTGTCTGGGCTTAGATTTGCTGAAGCAACTCCTGATAAGACGATTCGATCGCCTCACAGGCCCCCACTACTTTCTTGGACAATCCTTCCAAGCGCTCCCGCTCAACATTCAGGTTAATCTCTTGCTCCTGCTTGCGCTTCAGTAGATTATCCAGCTCAGTCTGGCGGGACTGGATATCATCATTGATGCGATCCATCGCCTCCTTCTCGTAGCTATCAAAGCACTCCTGCACTGCCGTATAAATCGGGTGCCACTGCTCCTGAGCCACGCTAGGTAGGTGCTTAACCAACTCCTGCTTAATTGCCTTGTTGATCTTGGCGCGGGCATCGTTGGCTTGGAGCGCTCCGAGGCCAAGACCCACCACTGCCATGACGGGAAGTAAGAACGGTCCGCCCAGCAGGCCGGTAATAAGCACCGCAATGATAGAGGTGGCAAAGAAATTGAAGAAGATATTGGTGAAGTCAAAGCCCGCAGCTGCCAGGGCAATGCCTGCGACGTTGCCCGAAGCTAGGGAGAATAGACCCATGGCCCACTTGGCCCAACCGGGCGTGCTGTCCTGGTCCTGGGGCATGTAGGTTTGGAAGCTGGAGTTCTTGCCCGTGAGCTTCTCGTTGATTTGGTCGGTGACGGTTTGGTAGGAGGTGCCGTAGTACTCGGCCTTGCGAGACAGCTCTTTGAAAGCATCGCCCAGGTCTTTCTCGGCAGTGATGCTCCAGGCGTAGAACTTGTCGTTGAGGTATTGCTGGAACGCCTTTTCCAGGGCCTTGTGAAACTCTTCTTGGCGACCGCGATTGAGGGCATCGAGGATGCCCAAATCAGGGGGCTGGTAGTTGGGGAATTCCGCTTCGAAGCTGTTCTCCAATCCCATAACGTAGGTCTTAAAGGAGTCGGCGACGCTTCGGGCTTTTTGTTCGCGCAGACCACGAATGTCATGGCGGAAGCTCTCGCGAATCTCGGACAGGCGCTCAAACTCGGGCTTAACTGAGTCCACCCGCTCGCTCATCTCCTCAAAGTCCTGCTCCAACATGGGCAGGCGACGGGCGACGGCTTCCTGCACACGGGCCGAAGCTTGGCGACCGAGGGAGCGGGCTTGGCGCATTTCGGCCACGGCGCGTTCTTGGGTCAAGAAGGTGTTGAGGGCACCCATAAATTCAGTGAAGCCGGTGCCGCTGAGGTCAGCATCGGTGTCTTTGACGCGGCGGCGCAGGGCCTGGATGGCGGAGACTTCAAAGACGCGCTCGTCGTAGAGGTCGTAGCCATCAACTTTGGTGTAGTCCTCTAGGTTGGCCTTGAAAACCTTGCGGAGGCGATCGCCCGCTTCTTGCAGTTCCTTTTCATCGTCAGGATCAATCAGGCTTTCCTTCACCTGATCCCAAGCATTGATCAAGAAGAAGATTGACAGGCCACGACCCTTCAAGTAGTTCTCCAGATAGCGCCGCTCTGCCAGGGTGCAGGGCTGGGAGGCTCGCATGACAAAGAGGATGGCGTGGCAGTTGCCAATAAAACCGAGGGACATCTCATTGCGAGCCTCGGTGTCATTCAAGCCGGGGCTATCGACAATCTCTACGCCCTTTTCTAGCAGGGGCAGAGGATATTCCACCACCGCATGGCTCACGTCAGGAAACGCCTGCTCGCGGCGCTGCTCCAAGACTTTAGCCTCAGCAGGGTCAATGGTGTAGCGGGTTTTGAAGTCGGCGAAGGAGATGACTTCAGGGGCTTTCTCACTGGTGAAGTGAACGGTGACCTTCTTCTCAGCGCCATACTTCAGCACCGTCAGCAGGGCGGTGCAAGGGTTCACATCGGAAGGCAGTAGGTTCTCGCCCAACAGCGCATTCAGCAGGGTGCTCTTGCCGCGCTTCATGTCGCCCAGGACCAGCAGGCGAAAGACACCGTTTTCTAAGTTATTGCTAGCGCGGCGGGCATCTTCAATTTCCCGCTCCAGGCTCATCTTGCCTGAGGCATCTTCGCTGTCTAGCTCGCCTTGCTCCAGGGTGTCTGCGATTTCGCCCAGGTGCCCGGCAATTTTGTAGCGGATGCGGGCGGTGCGATCAAGATCGTTGAGGAAGTCGTTGGTCTGGGCGATGGGTGTCATAGAGAGCTGAGGATTGCAGTGGAGAAGGCAGCTACCGAGTTCTACAGAGAGGGTTCCCTAAAATACGGATAATTTTGCACTCCTCGAACAGAAAATTGTCATGGAGCCGCAACAAAAAGAGGGAATGCCATAAGACATCCCCTCTCACTTAAGAAGTGAGACACATGAGAGCTTAAACAGCCAACTGCTTCACAGCTTTCAAGACATCCACCTCTAGCTGCTTCAAGCGCAACGTCTCCCGCTCCTTATCTACCTCGCGAGCTTCCTTCTGGCGCACCAGATTATTCAGCTCAGCCCGGCGGGAGCTGATGTCGGTCTTGATGCGATCGCCCAGGGTCCGCTCATAGCTATCGAAGCAATCCTGCACTGCCGCCTGGACCTTCGGCCCCTGCTCCTCGGCAATGCGAGGCAGCATCTTGGCAAACTCCTTCTTGGTGGAGCGCAGGAACATCTGGCGCACAACCTCGGCCTGCAAACCGACAATGCCCGTACCTGCCACCAAGAAAGTAAAGATATTCAGCAACACGCCCGTGCCCCCGGTGAACAGCACTAGCAGCACATAGCCCACCGCCGAAATCAGCACGGAGCTGAGCACGCTGGCAAAGACGCCGCGCCAGAAGCTGTTGAAAGCATTGATTGTGCGGTTCAAACCATCCGGCGTTTCGCCAAAGATATCGCCCAGCAGGTCCACCCAAATGCGGGCCTTGTCCTCTTGGTAGGTCTTGCCCGCAGCGTAGAAGCGATCGCCCAGAAGCTTCTGGTCCATCACTTCCAAGACATCGGCATAGGCAGCCGCTTGCTCATCCAGTTGTTGGTTCAACTTACTGATACTGCGGCGCAGATCTTGCTTGGCTGTGAACTCCCAAGCGGCGAAGCGATCGCGAATATAGCGCTCAAAGGCTCGGCGGAAATCCTGGTAAAACTTCTGGCGGTTATCCTTCTGGAGAAACTGCACAAAGTCCAAGCTGGGCTGGGAAGCAACGAAGTCGGATTCGAAGGTTGCTTCCAACTTGAGCACAAAATCCTTGAAGGACTGCCCCGCCTTATCAGCTTCAGGCGTCCCCGTTTCTCGCACCAGCTTGCCGCATTGACGGCGGATTGCTTCAAGCTGTTCGAATTCCCCTTCCAGCTCAGTGATTTTCTGCTTGAGGCGGCTTGTGTCGCTACCGAGGAGCGGGATGCGGCGGGCGATTGCCTTCTCCACTCGCCGCTGCACTTGCCCCGCCACCACACCAGCCCGCTTCAATTCAACCTGGGCACGATCCTGGGTCAAATAGCGACCCAACTCTGCTAGGAATTCACCGATGCCAGTGCCCTCCAAGGTTGCATCAGCATCCTTTACTCGGCGACGCAACGCCTGGAGCGCAGAGACTTCAAACACTCGGCGGCTGTAGATGTCCTCGCCATCGACTTCGCACCCATCCTCCCCGCAATAATCCGTCAGGTTCGTCTGGAACACCTGGCGCAAGCGATCTTCCGCAGCCTTGAGCTCCGCCTCGTTTTCGCTATCCACCAGGCCATCCTTAATGCGGTCCCAGCCGTTGATCAAGAAAAATAGACCCAGCCCCTGCTCCCGCAAATAGTTCTGTAAATAGCGGCGTTCATCTAAGGTGCAGGGCTGAGTCGCGCTGAGGACAAAGAGAATGGCATGGCAGGACTGCACAAACTCCAGTACTTTCTGGTTGCGAGCTTCGGTGTCGTTCAAGCCCGGCGTATCGATAATTTCAATGCCCTGCTTCAGCAGTTCCAGGGGATGCTCCACCACCGCATGGCTGACGTTGGGAAAAGCCAGCTCCGACTCTTCTTCTAGGCGTTTAGCCTCATCGGGGGAAATGGTGTAGCGCTGCTTGAAGGTGTCAAAGTCCAAACTCTCGCTGGACTGGCCATCATTGAAATGAACTGTGACCTGCTTCTCAGTGCCGTATTTCAGCACCGTCAGCAATGCCGTACAGGGCGTGACATCGGCAGGCAGCAGTTGCTCACCCAACAGTGCGTTGAGCAGGGTGCTTTTGCCTCGCTTAAGATCCCCCAGTACCAGCACCCGAAAGACACCTTGCTCCAGCCTGGCCTGGGCTTGGCAGAGGGTCTTGATTTCTTCGCTGAGTTCCAAAGCACCAGAGGCTGCTTCACCATCGACCTCAGCGGTTTGCAAGAGCCGAATAATTTGCCCCAGCTGACCAGCGGCAGCTTGGCGCTGTTGACCCGCCTGCTCCAAATTGCCCATAAAGCCCTGGGCTTGTCCGGATGCGGCTGTTGAATTTTCCATTGCTGAATCTAGTTCTCAAATTTACCGCTGAACAATACAAAGTAGGCCGCTGCGCCGACGGCTAACACAAAGGCAATGCCCACGACAAGATGACCGATGGCGACGATGGCTAAGCCCAAAGCGGCAAAGGCGACAAACTGCGCCGCGAGCTTTGCCTTCCGGGAAAAACGCTGCATAAAGCCCGGCTTTTCAACATGCTTGCGCGTGGGGGAGTAGTCCACTTCAGGAGCTGGAGTGGCAGGGTCTTCAAGGCGCTGAATCTCTAGCTCCAGCTCTTTTAACCGAATCTCCTGCTCACGCGCCTTGAGTTCTTGTTCACGGCGCTTAAAGTCCGCATCCTGAGCATTGAAGTCAGTCATGAATATCCAACTAATTCACGGTGGTGAGCAAGCACCCGAGGGTAGTTTTCCCATTTTAGAGAAACCATTCGTCAAGTCTACGGAAATTGCACCGTATCGTCCACAGCCTGAGCTTTCACCCTTGAAACAGCGCCGCTTTACTGTCCATCTAGATCGCGGCTGGACGAGCTATACGGCTTGGCATCACGAGAAGTACGTAGGCCTCCACCGCTGATTTACCTAATCATGAGGTGCAATTTCATCCCATAGATGAGACTCTCTCTCCAGCGAACCTTGCATAAGGAACAACCCTGCCCCCTATAGACCACCAACGCCAACCACTCCCCAATCATTCCCAATGCAATAAATTCAAAGGCTGGACCACAAAGTTGTTTTCTGGATTAGTCGTTCCCAACGGACAATAATAAAACTCTTCTCAGCAGCGATGATGCCTTAGCCGCTCAGCCCATGCTTCTGGGAAATTCAATCCTGGATATCCAGCTCAATAACCGAGGAGGATCTCGTCATTTCTACTGAAAACTAGGTGCCTCAGCGAGCTAAACCCTTCTCCCAAGGGACTTGCCTGTTGCGTTCTAAATTGAAACGATTATGTGTGGTGAGGAAGGAGCAGTTAAAGCGATCGCCATCTATGGCTTCAATGGAACAGTCCATAACCTCGAATCTACAGCTATTGAAGTTCATTCATAGCTCTACTCAGTAGAGCCGATTAAATTCAATCGTTAGGCATTAAATCCGACTGTGGACGCCCTTACAGTAATCCCAGGTTCAACGAACTTCCATTTCCCCTTAAAGGCCTCAGCGCACATCCCATGTCCACCCTGCTCATCCTAAAATTTGGTACTGGCAGCCTGGCCCAGGGATTTCCTGTGACGCTACAAATCGGCCCGGAAGGCAGATTGCCCCATACCGAAATCAACGGTGAACTTCCCCCCGCCCGCGAGTTAAAACTCAACTTCGAAGACTGGCAGCAGACCTATCGCCGCTTCGACTTTTCGGGAGCTGCGGCGGGACGTCCCCTGGCACTGAAGAAACAGCCCCCCAATCGCTATGCCAGCTTGGCAGACTGCGATGATGCAGCCCAGCAGTTAGCTCAAAGCTTGAATCAATGGCTGGGCAGCTCCGAGTTTCTACCTTTGCGGGAGACCTGGCTTGCCAAGGTTGAGTCCAGCGAAAGCCTGCGCCTCGTGGTGCAAACCGAGTCCCTAGAGTTGCAGCGCCTACCCTGGCCCCAGTGGGACTTACTCCAGCGTAATTCTCAAGCTGCTGTCACTTTCAGTACGCCCAATTATGAGCGGCAGTCAGTGCGAAGCGTTGGCAAGGGCGTCAAGATGTTGGCCTTGCTGGGAGATAGCGAAGGCATTGATGTGGAACGCGATCGCACGCTCCTAGCATCTCTTCCCGACGCTACAACTACATTTCTAATCGAGCCCAATCGCATTCAGTTGAATGATCAACTGTGGCAAGAGCCCTGGCAAGTGCTCTTCTTTGCTGGCCACAGCGCCAGCCTTGGAGCCAATGCCATTGGTCGCATGGGCATTAACCCCAACGATAGTCTCACCATCAGCGAGTTGAAATATGCTCTGCGCAATGCAGTCCAGAAAGGACTTCAGCTTGCCATCTTTAACTCCTGCGATGGGCTAGGTCTTGCTAGAGAGTTAGCGGATTTGCAAATCCCTCAGCTCATCGTCATGGGTGAGCCCGTGCCGGATCTTGTGGCCCAGGAATTTCTCAAGCATTTCCTCACGGCCTATACCGGTGGGTTGCCTTTACATCTCTCATTACGTCAAGCCCGTATTCAGCTCAAAGCACTCGAAACAGAATTCCCCAATGCCAGCTGGCTTCCCGTTGCGTTCCAGAGCCTAGCCGAAACGCCGCCGACCTGGAATCAGCTTGCGGGTAAAGCAGCATTCGCTGCTCCCTTATCAGCATCTGCTTCAGCACCTGCCTCACCACCCGATCTACAACCGCGCTGGCGCAAACGGACCGTAGCGATTGCCCTGGGCATAGGCACTGCGATCGCCGCTGCTACAGTTGGCCTTCGAGCAACCGGCCTATTCCAGCCCTTTGAACTCAAAGCCTACGATCGCCTTCTCACCCTCCGTCCCAGCGAGCCCCCCGACGATCGCCTCCTGGTCATTACTGTCACCGAAGACGACCTGGCTATTCAAGCAGATCGCGACGGCGGTTCTCTTTCCGATGGCTCATTGCTCCAACTTCTCCAAATCCTAGATCCCCACGCCCCGGCAATCATTGGCTTAGATATTTATCGCGATCGCCCAGTTAATCCAGCCCAGGCAGAGCTTGCAGATTGGCTCGCCGAGGATCCAGGCTTCGTCTCCGTCTGTCGCATGGGCGATGGCGATCGCTCGGACATTGCCCCGCCACCGGAAGTCAGCCTAGATCGTCTCGGCTTCAGCGACCTCATCGCCGATGCTGATGGTGTTCACCGCCGCCAGCTCCTCGCCATGACAGCCGCCCCAGACTCCAGCTGTGCCACCCAGTTCTCCCTCGCCAGCGCTCTCGCCCTCCGTTACTTAGGCATGGTCCATGGCATCGCCCTAGAAGAACAGGAAAATGGGGCATGGCAACTGGGCGAAGCCAATATCGCGCCCCTCGATCGCCGTCAGGGCGCTTACCAAACAGCGGACACCTGGGGCTATCAAACTCTGCTCAACTACCGCAATCCCAGCTCCCCCAATGCAGTCGCCGAAACCCTCACCTTGGCTCAGGTCTTTGAAGGCGACTTTAAGCCCGAGCAAATCCAAGACCGCATCATCCTGATTGGCACCATCGCTGAAAGCTTCAAAGACTATTCCCAGAGCCCCTACAGCAGCGGAGAAGAGGATATTGCAGGGGTACTTCTCCAAGCACAAATGACTAGCCAGCTCGTCAGTGCAGCCTTAGATGGGCGATCGCCCATTCGCCCCATCTCTCTGCCTCTCGAAACAGCTTGGATTGTCCTACTGGCCTGGGCAGGCAGTCTTCTTCCTCTCGGTATTCGACGCCCGCGATTTTTAATCATTGGCGGCGTCATCGTTGGGAGCGGAGCGATCGCCTTTGCCTTCTTCCTCCTCGCCCAAGCCAGTCTCTGGCTAACGATTGTGCCTGCCCTCCTCGCCCTAGGATTCAGCACCTTTGCCGTGCAAGTCTATGGCCAAAAGCACTGGCAGTAAGCCATCAACTTGCAGCGGACATTGCAACAAATCTAAGGATATTTGCGTAAACTTTCCCTGCTCGCTTGAAGCATCTCTATCAGCTTTCCTTACCCTTGAGTCATAGGTCCATCGGTCGCATCAGCCTGACGTTGTTCCCTGCATAAGCGTCCGCTATCCATCCTATAGATTGCCAATCCCCGGAATATCTCAGACCGGAATATTACAGCCATGACCTCTCCATCTAAGCTCACTCGCTTCATCGCAGTCGGCCTTGCTTTAGGTAGCATTGGTCTAGCCAGTGCCATCCCCGCATTGGCCCAGTCTCGGACAAGGCGATCGCGGGTCAAGTTCACTATGCCCCGCCTCAGCTACGACCGAGGCGCACCGAGTAAACGCGGCGATGGTGCGAGTCGCAGCGATTTCTGTGGTGCTCCCAACGGGCCTGTCGCTATCACTCCCCAATACAGTGAAGTTACCGTCAGCGAAAGCGGTAATGCTGTAGCAAAGCACTTTGTTCTGACTCAAACCAGCGACCCCAAACCCACCTTTGGCCTGCATCTTCCCCTGGGTAAGCAAGATCTGGCTGACCTACAGCTCACTCTCTTTGTGGAAGATCTCGCGGGTAATCCCATCTACGACCTCCCCATTGTTGCCCCTGAGCAAGCAGGCATGATCACCTTTAAGCCCAATTCATCCCAGCCCAATCTCGAAGAAGGTCAACGCTACAACTGGGCGATTGAAATCGAGGCTCTTTGTTTTATTAATGGGGTTGAGCAACCCAAGTTCATCGCCTTAACCGGACAAATTGAGCATCGAGCGATGTTTTCAGAGAACGTCGTTATGACTCCAGAAGATTATGCCATCGTTGCAGCAGAGAAAGGCTTTTGGCCAGATGCGATGTCCACGGTGGCAGACCTGCATCGCGCTAACCGTAGCGACGAACAATACATTGCCGACTGGAGCAGAATGTTAGAAGACATTGGCCTAGAGCAATTGACTACAGCACAGCTATCAGATGTCACTCAGTTGCTGCCACCACAGATTCAGACCAGACCTGCTGAATCTGCCAACATCACGGTCCAGCCCCAGCGCCCCAGTTCCAGGTTATTCCCAGTTCGCTAGGCTTTGGTTGGGAAGGGGATTGCAACTTCACAGCTGGGCATTTCCCTGCCGCAATTCCGCAATCTGTCCTAGAAGTGACACATTGACAGGATGGACAGGCTATAAACGTTTCCTATAGGTTGTTCTGCCCTGGGGAATCGTTAATTAAAAGCGGCTGGCAAAATGCTCCAGCAACAACCGGTGCACAAAAATATAGCCACCGCCCACCTTTTGTAAAAAGATCCGTTCCACGGCCCAATCCAAAAACTGAGCATAATTCCAAGGCATCGAGCCATTACGCCACAGCATCACCCGCAAAATCAAATGCTTCAAGCAAGCCTCGCCCCCACCCAGACTCCAGCCAAACAGCAAGCCAAATAGCCCCCAGGTGCTGACTCGGTGGTCAAGAATTAGGGCCGCAATGCTGAGAGAGAGGAAGCCGAAAAAGCCAAAGAACAGGCCATGTTTCGCCGATTGGCGAATGCCCTGATTGGGAAACGTAGCCTTGCGACGAATGCCGGGGCCAGTCCAGCTGCGGATAAAGCCAAATAGCAGGCCGGTACTAATGCCAAAGACCGTGCCTCGATAAATGGAGCGCCAAGGGAAAAGGCCTTGACTGAAGTCCAAAATGGCGAAGTGGTAAGGATTAAGAACAATTTCGTAGGGGACCTTGAAGGCACAGCCCGCGATCGCCCCCACAACCGCCCCCGGCAAAATATTCCTCCGCGCTTTCGCCCAAGACCATTTCAGCGTCTCTACCGTCTTGATTTCCATCCCACCAAAAATGGGGCCAAAGACACAAATGGAAATCAGCATCGAGAGGAAGAGGCGATCGGCTTCCATCACCGTATAGCCCGGAATCGTCAGCAACAGAACAAAACTGACCAGCAGCCCCCAGCGATACATCCATTCCTGATTAACGGAAGGCAACCAGTTGGGTTGCAACTGTTCGAGGAGGATGATTGTTTGCGATCGCCGATTAAGTTGTTGCGCCAACCACTTCAGCCAGACCATAGCCTGCTCCGTCTGAAA